>JAODMW010000081.1 GCA_025464815.1 Microbacteriaceae bacterium
ACGGGTTCAAATCCCGTCGCCACCTCGGAGTAAAATAGCGTTGTTGTAACGTGTAGTACAGATTTGAGCGATTGGCGCAGCGGTAGCGCGCTTCCCTGACACGGAAGAGGTCGCTGGTTCGATCCCAGTATCGCTCACACGAGTAAAGCCCCGGAATTTGATTCTGGGGCTTTACGCATTTCCGGGATCTGGTCGATTCCGGAGCTCGGATCTGCACTCGCTTGGCGCGTGAATGGGGGACTGGTCCGCGCCGAATTCATCCGCCACGATGGTGGCATGACGACGGCGAGCGGTGAACCTACTGCCCAGAACGCCGCGCTCGTCCAACTTCTTCTCGAATCCGGCCTGGTGACTGCCGAACAGCTGCAGCTCGCGAGCACAGCAGAGCTCGCCACGGGTTTGCACTTCGATGAGATCCTGGTCATCCGTGGTGTGGTTGCCGCCGATGTCCTGCTGAAGGTGATGGCCCGCGCCTGGCACCTTCCACCCATCCATCTCGCGAGAACGCGCGTCGATCGAGACCTCGTGCGCCAGTGGCCGGGCCAGCGCTACATCGCCGAGGGCTGGATGCCGGTGCGCGACCAGGCAAACGGCAGCGTGCTGGTGGCTACCGCTCGTGTCCCCGATGCGGAGCGAGCGGCCCACATCGCCGATGTGCTCGAAAACCCGGTGGAGTTCGCCGCCGCCACCCTGTCGGATATCAGGGCCGCAGTGCTTCGGGCCTTCGCGCCGGAAGCCAATCGGGCGGTTCTGGCGGGTTTGAGACTCATCCGCAGGAAAAGGGAGCGCGGCAGCGCTCTCGCACGCTGACGCCTGCATCGGGGAGCGCCGAGCCCCCACCGTCACGACGCTAATGTTGTAGGCATCACTATTCGGATTTAAAGGAGCACCTTCGTCGTGTCTGAATCGCCTGCCGGCAACGAGTCCATTCTCGAGTCGATCACGGCGGCGGAGACTACGACGGGCTTCGAATTGTTCACCGACCGTGGCGTCGTCGCGGTGCGAGTCAACGGCGAACTGCGCGACCTCGCGGCCACCGTAAAGGCGGGGGAGACCGCGGAGCCGGTTCACATCTCGTCGCCGGACGGCCTCGGCATTCTTCGGCACTCGGCCGCGCACGTGACCGCGCAGGCACTGCAATCGATCAACCTCGAGGCGAAGCTCGGTATCGGCCCTCCGATCACCGACGGCTTCTACTACGACTTCGACGTCGAGACCCCTCTGACGCCCGAGGATCTCAAGGCCATCGACAAGGCGATGGAACGCATCATCCGCTCCGGCCAGCGCTTCGTGCGCAGGGTCGTGACGGAGGACGAGGCCCGTGCCGAACTCGCGAATGAACCGTACAAGCTCGAGCTGATCGGTCTCAAGGGTGGCGGCGATGCTTCGACGGAGCTCAGCGCAAGCGACGAGTCGGTCGAGGTGGGCGGCGCGGAGCTGACCATTTACGACAACGTCGACCCGAAAACGGGGGAGACGGTCTGGAAGGACCTCTGCCGGGGTCCGCACCTCCCGAACACCCGCATGATCGGCAACGGATACGCGCTCACCCGAAGTGCCGCCGCCTACTGGCGCGGCTCGGAGAAGAACAAGCAGCTGCAGCGTGTCTACGGCACTGCATGGCCTACCAAGGACGAGCTTCGCGCGTACCAGGCACGGCAGGAGGAGGCCGCCAAGCGCGACCATCGCAAGCTCGGGCAGGAGCTCGACCTCTTCTCCTTCCCCGATGAGATCGGGTCCGGCCTCGCAGTGTTCCATCCGAAGGGCGGAATCATCCGTCGCGAGATGGAGAACTATTCGCGTATCCGGCACGAGCAGGAGGGGTATGACTTCGTCTACACCCCGCACATCACGAAGGCGCACCTGTTCGAGATCTCGGGCCACCTGGGGTGGTACTCGGAGGGCATGTTCCCGCCGATGCACCTCGACGAGGCCCGCAACGACGAGGGTGAGATCACGCGCCAGGGCGCCGACTACTACCTCAAGCCGATGAACTGTCCCATGCACATCCTCGTGTATCGCTCGAGCGGCCGGTCCTATCGCGACCTGCCGCTGCGACTGTTCGAGTTCGGTACCGTCTATCGCAACGAGAAGTCGGGCGTGATCCACGGGCTGACCCGAGTGCGCGGCCTCACCATGGATGACGCCCACATCTTCACCTCCAAGGAGCGGATGAAGGAGGAGCTGACCAACACGCTCAAATTCGTGCTCTCGCTGCTGGGCGATTACGGTCTCACCGACTTCTACCTCGAGCTCTCCACAAAAGACCCCGACAAGTACGTCGGCTCCGACGAGGTGTGGGATGAGGCGACCGAGACCCTTCGCGAGGTCGCGATCGAGTCCGGTCTCGAGCTGGTTCCCGATCCGGGCGGCGCAGCCTTCTACGGCCCGAAGATCTCGGTG
The DNA here is from genome assembly GCA_025464815.1 of Microbacteriaceae bacterium. Lineage (GTDB taxonomy): Bacteria > Actinomycetota > Actinomycetes > Actinomycetales > Microbacteriaceae > Lacisediminihabitans. The sequence goes on from JAODMW010000081.1 coordinate 2,404, forward strand.
CAGGCACGGGATGCGATCGGTCGCACCTGGCAGATGTCCACCGTGCAGCTGGACTTCAACCTGCCGGAACTGTTCGAACTGGAATACACGGCGGCCGACGGTTCCCGCCAGCGACCGGTGATGATCCATCGCGCGCTCTTCGGATCGATCGAGCGTTTCTTCGGCGTGCTCACCGAGCACTACGCGGGTGCCTTCCCGGTCTGGCTTTCCCCGGTGCAGGTGGTCGGCATCCCGGTCGCCGAGGAATACGGACCGTACCTCGATGACGTCATCGCACAGCTCAGGGCTGTGGGAGTGCGTGCCGAGGTCGACCACTCGAATGACCGGATGCCGAAGAAGATCCGCACTCACACGAAGCTGAAGGTGCCGTTCCAGCTCATCGCCGGCGAGGAGGATCGTGCTGCCGGTGCGGTCAGTTTCCGCTTCCGCGATGGCAGCCAGGAGAACGGCATCCCGATCGCCGAGGCGATCACGAGGATCACGACCGCAATCGAGACCAGGGCACAGGTGTAGTCGTGGGCAACTACGATGCCGACGAGTTTGCAGATCTCGAGGTGGAATCGTCCAACGACTTCGCGGCGGTGCCGGATTCCTTTCAGCGCCTCTGGACGCCGCATCGGATCGTCTACATCGAGAACGGCCAGCAGCCGGAAGAGCACGAATGCCCGTTCTGCCTCGCCCCATCGATGACCGACGAGAAGGCGCTCATCGTCGCGCGCGGTGAGCACTGCTATGTGCTGCTCAACCTCTTTCCCTACAACTCCGGCCACCTGCTGGTCTGCCCCTACCGTCACGTCGCGATGTATGACGAGGCGACCCCGGAGGAGACCATGGAAATGGCCACCCTCACCCAGACGGCGATGGAGGTGCTGCGACAGGTGTCCAACTGCGACGGTTTCAACATCGGCATGAACCAGGGGCGGATCGCGGGAGCCGGTATCGCCGGACACCTGCACCAGCACATCGTGCCGCGATGGGAGCTGGACTCGAACTTCTTCCCGATCATCGCCGGAACGAAGGCCATCCCGCGCCTGCTTGGCGAGACCCGCGCGGAGATCGCCGCGGGCTGGCCGACCGTCGCGCCGGAATAGAATGGCTATCGTCCTGCGGAAGCAGCGGGGCATCAGAGAGGCAATCGTGAGCAACACAGAATCCACCGCCAGCATCAATCCCAACGAGCTGGGCTCGAGCCGCGTCAAGCGCGGCCTGGCCGAAATGCTCAAGGGCGGCGTCATCATGGACGTCGTGACCGCCGAGCAGGCGCGAATCGCCGAGGACGCCGGCGCGGTCGCCGTCATGGCTCTCGAGCGTGTGCCCGCCGACATCCGCTCACAGGGTGGAGTCGCGCGCATGAGCGATCCCGACCTCATCGACAGCATCATCGCCGAGGTGTCCATTCCTGTGATGGCGAAGGCCCGTATCGGGCATTTCGTCGAGGCTCAGGTTCTGCAGGCGCTCAAGGTCGACTACATCGACGAGTCAGAGGTGCTGAGCCCGGCCGACTACGTGAACCACATCGACAAATGGCCGTTCACCGTACCCTTCGTCTGCGGCGCGACCAACCTCGGCGAAGCACTGCGCCGCATCAACGAGGGTGCCGCCATGATCCGCTCGAAGGGCGAAGCCGGCACCGGGGACGTCTCGGAGGCGACCAAGCACATCCGAACGATCAGGTCGGAGATCGCCGCGCTCTCTGCGAAGAGCCACGACGAACTGTACGTCGCGGCGAAGGAACTGCAGGCTCCATACGAACTCGTGCTCGAGATCGCTCGCACCGGCAAGCTCCCCGTCGTGCTCTTCACCGCCGGTGGGGTCGCGACCCCCGCAGATGCCGCACTCATGATGCAGCTCGGTGCGGACGGCGTTTTCGTCGGATCGGGCATCTTCAAGTCCGGCGACCCGGCGAAGCGTGCGGCGGCGATCGTCAAGGCGACCACGTTCTTCGACGATCCCGCTGTGATCGCCGAAACCTCGCGTGGGCTGGGCGAGGCGATGGTGGGCATCAACGTCGCCGACCTGGCTGCCCCGCACCGTCTCTCAGAACGTGGCTGGTAGGTCACCGGGCCTGTCGACCGGCGCGCCCGTAGTCGGTGTGCTCGCCCTCCAGGGCGATTTCCGCGAACACATCGCCGTGCTCGACTCCCTGGGGGCGGATGCCCGGCCGATTCGTCGACCGGAGGAGCTCGCCGAGGTGGCCGGGCTCGTCATCCCCGGCGGCGAGTCGACCGTCATGGACAAGCTCGCGCGCGCCTTCGGCCTGGCCGATCCGCTCAAGGCGGCCATCTCGTCCGGCATGCCCGTCTACGGCACCTGCGCGGGACTCATCATGATCGCCGACCGCGTTCTCGACGCGATCGCGGGCCAGCAGAGCCTCGGTGGACTCGACATCTCCGTGCGGCGGAATGCCTTCGGCTCACAGCTCGATTCCTTCGAGACGGATCTCGACATCCCGGCACTCGGCGCCCCGCCCGTGCACGCGGTGTTCATTCGTGCGCCCATCGTCGAAGAGGCGGGTGCGGGCGTGCGTACCCTCGCAAGCCTCAGCGACGGACGTGTCGTCGCGGTGGAGCAGGGGAACCTCCTCGGCACGTCGTTCCACCCTGAGATGACGGGCGATACGCGCTTCCACGAGTATTTCCTCGCGAAAGTGCGTTCGGCCTGACGAGCCCGCGTGGCGTTCCGTCGGCCTGTGGAGCGAGCGCCGTGTCCCGAGGCCGTCCTGGTCCTCTCGCGGCGGAGAAAACGCCTCGCGGAGTGAGATATTTCTCCCTCCGCGAGCATCTAACTCCGCCGCGAGCGACGGTTTCTCCGCCGCGAGGACGATTCTCCGCCGCGGCTGGCGCGTTCTCCGCCGAGTGGCAGGTTCTCCGCCGCGAGCGGACCGGCGGTGCTGGCTAGAATGTTCAGCATGTCAGGCCACTCCAAATGGGCAACTACCAAGCACCAAAAAGCAGTCAAAGACTCGCGCCGTGCCAAGTCGTTCGCCAAACTCATCAAGAACATCGAAGTCGCCGCCAAGTTG
>JAODMW010000101.1 GCA_025464815.1 Microbacteriaceae bacterium
AGTGCGTGGTGTGCGAAAGCCGCTCCCGCACTTCGAGGAGAGCCTCGGTGAGATCGCGGCCGCCCGCGGTGAGTACGGCCAGGTGGTTGTCCTTCGCCATCACGGCATCGGAGAGCGAGAAGCGATGATTCTTGCCGCCGCCGGATCGCACGGCGTGGCGCTCGAACTGACGGAGGCCTGGCGTCGTCTTGCGGGTGTCGACGATGCGGGCACGGGTGTCGGCCACCTCGGCGACGTAGAGAGCCGTGAGAGTGGCGATTCCGGACATCCGCTGCTCGAAGTTGAGAGCGACGCGCTCGGCCTGCAGCTCCGCCCGCGCTGGACCCGAACCCTCGGCGATCATGGTGCCCCGGTCGAACTCCTCGCCGTCGGCGAGGAAGACCGTGACCGCGATCGCCTCGCTGGTGAGGAACATGGCGGCAGCGAAGACCTCTCCCCCGCTGAGCACCCCTGGCTCGCGGGCGACGAGCCGGGCGGTCGCGACGGCCTCGGACGGGATGAGGTTCTCCGAGGTGACGTCCCCCCAAGGGGCGTCTTCAGCGAGGGCCGCGCGGACGACGGGGAAGATGTGATGGTCGGTCAGCATGGAACGGTGACCTTTCTGGCCGGTGCGAGTTCCGCCCACTCGAGGTGGCGGGCGAATGGCGGACGAGTGATGGGGAAATCGGATCGGTAGTGGGCACCGCGAGACTCCTCGCGGGCAATGGCGGCATTCACGATGACACGAGAGAGGTCGAGGAGGTTCGCGTTCTCCTGGGCCGTGACGGAACCGGAATCATCGGGGCTCCAGCGGCCGAGTTGTTCGGCCGCGTGCTCGAGTTGCTCCCCGCTGCGGAACAGTCCTGCTTCGTCCCACATGAGTTGCTGCAGCTCGCGGCGGGTGAAAGTCACTGCCAGGTCGGCTCGGGTGTCGGACGACGGGATCGGCGCGACGTCGTCGAGGGCTGCGGTGTCCGGCCAGGGCTGGCCGAGCATCCCGACCGAACGCCAGGCGAAGACGAGGGATTCGAGCAGGGAATTGGATGCCAGGCGGTTGGCGCCATGGACCCCGGTGCACGCGACCTCGCCGACCGCGAAGAGGCCGGGAAGCGAGGTGCGGCCCCATTCGTCGGTGCGCACGCCCCCCATCCAATAGTGGGCGGCCGGCGTGACCGGTATCGGCTCACTCCCCCAGTCGAGACCATGCTCGCGGCACACCCCGGTGATGCCGGGAAAACGCTCGGCGAGGAAGCTCGCGCCGAGCGCGGTCGCGTCCAGCAGAACGGGGACGCCGCCCTGCGCCGCCATCTGGCGGGCGATGCCGCGGGCGACAACGTCCCGCGGGGCGAGTTCGCCGTCGGGATGCCAGTCGGTCATGAACCGGCGGCCGTCGGCATCGAGCAGCACCGCGCCTTCGCCGCGTACGGCCTCGGAGATGAGGAAATTGCCCGGAACGGCGAGCGAGGTCGGATGGAACTGGTAGAACTCCACGTCGCTCAGCACGGCTCCGGCACGGAGTGCGACGGCGGCACCGTCACCCGTTGTCACAATGGGATTGGTCGTGTGCCGATAGAGCTGGCCCGCACCGCCGCTCGCCAGGATGACCGAGTCCGCTTCGAGCCGGCGCGCCCCGACCGCCGGTGCGATCACGTCGACGCCGACGACTCTTCCGTCGCTCACCACGAGGTCCTTCACGAAGGCGTATTCGATCACACGCGCGGCGGACTCTCGCACCGCGAGAACCAGGGCGGCCTCGATCGCTGCGCCCGTTGCATCCCCGCCGGCATGCAGGATGCGGGAACTGGAATGGGCCGCCTCCCGACCGCGGGCGAGCTCCCCGTGTTCCCTGTCGAAGGCGACACCGAGGCGGATGAGGTCTCTGACCCGGTCGGGTCCCTCGCTGCAGAGCACCTCCACGGCACGACGCGAATTGAGCCCAGCACCGACACGCAGGGTGTCCTCGATATGCGATTCGACGCTGTCGTCATCGAAGAGCGCCGCGGCGATACCGCCCTGCGCGTACTTGGTGTTGCTCTCGGCGAGTTCCGACTTCGTCACGAGGGTGACGTCATGGGTGCGGCTCGCCTCGAGGGCCGCGACGAGACCGGCGATACCGGTGCCGACAACGATGACGCTCCCCACGATCAGTCGCCGATCACCTGTGCGGCGGTCACGCCGGGCTTCGCCGCCAGCATGCGCTCGAGGGCCACCCGCGCGGGCACTGCCACGTCGTCGGGGACGGTGATCCGGTTGAGCACTTCACCGCGCACGAGCGCTTCGAGCACCCAGGCGAGATATCCGGGGTGGATGCGGTACATCGTCGAGCATGGGCAGATGACCGGGTCGAGCGAGAAGATCGTGTGCTGCGGATACTGCGCGGCGAGCCGGTTGACCATGTTGATCTCGGTACCGATCGCGAAGGTGGTCGGCTCACTCGCGGCGGCGATGGCCTTGCCGATGAAATCGGTAGAGCCCGCGGCATCCGCGGCGTCGACGACGGCCATGGGGCACTCGGGATGCACGAGCACCTGCACCCCGGGGAAATCGGCGCGCGCCTTCTCGATCTGGTCGACGCTGAAGCGCTTGTGCACCGAGCAGAACCCGTGCCAGAGGATCACCCGGGCCTCGTCGAGGGTGTCGGCGTCGTTGCCGCCGAGCGGCCGGTTGGGGTTCCACATCGGCATGCGTTCGAGCGGCACCCCCATCGCCTTGGCGGTGTTGCGTCCGAGGTGCTGGTCGGGGAAGAACAGCACGCGTTGCCCGCGCTCGAAGGCCCATTCGAGCACGGTCGTGGCATTCGACGAGGTGCAGACGATGCCGCCGTGCTCGCCGCAGAACCCCTTCAGCGCTGCCGAGGAGTTCATGTAGGTGACGGGGATGACGGGCACCCGGCCATCGGCATCCGGCTCGGTGCCGTAGAGCGCCTCGAGCTGCTCCCAGGCCTCCATCACCGAATCGATGTCGGCCATGTCGGCCATCGAGCAGCCCGCGGCCAGATTGGGCAGGATGACCGCCTGCTCCGGGCGTGCGAGGATGTCGGCGGTCTCGGCCATGAAGTGCACGCCGCAGAAGACGATCGCCTCCGCGTTCGGCTTCGACCTGGCCGCGTTCGCGAGTTGGAAGGAGTCGCCGACGAAGTCCGCATACGTCACGACCTCGTCGCGCTGGTAGAAGTGGCCGAGGACGACGACCCGGTCACCGAGGGTCTCCTTCGCGGCACGGATGCGGGCATCCAGCTCGTCGTTGGAGGCGGTGCGGTACTCCTCGGGGATCTGGCCCTGGCGGGGGGTCCCGGTCGGAATGACGTCGCCCATCGACGAGCCGGGGCCGTAGCTCGGGGCCGATTGGAGGTCGAAGACCCATGGACCCTCGGCGAGATCGGGGCTGCAGGTGGCGCCGTCGCGGGCCCCGGTACGGATGAGCTGGATGGTGGTATCGACGGACGACACGGTGACTCCTCGTGAGATGGGTGGACTGTTCAGGAACGGCCGAGCGGACCGTTGTCGGTCAGTTCGACGGAGTGGTTGTAGCGGTAGAGACGCGGAGGACGATGGCGGCCGCCCGTCAAGTGTTGTTCGGTGGCGATGATCGTCTTGGAGGCCTCGATCTGGCGCCGGAAGTTCGCGGGGTCGAGCGGCTTGCGCAGCACCGCTTCGTGCACCTGGCGCAGTTCCGCGAGGGTGAAGGTCTCGCCAAGAAAGGCGTGCGCGATTCGGCTGTACTCCATCTTCGTGCGCAGCCGCCAGAGCGCGTATTCCACGATCAGGTTGTGGTCGAAGGCGAGCTCCGGCAGCTCATCGGCCGAGAACCAGCGCACATTCTCACCCTCGGTTGCCAGGTCGGCTTCCTCGGAGCGCACGAGCGCCCAGTAGACGACGGACACGACACGCTCGCCCGGCGAGCGGTCGACGTCGCCGAAGGCGTAGAGCTGTTCGAGGTAATTGGGCTCGAGTGCCGTCGTCTCGCGCAGGTTGCGCGCTGCTGCCGCGGCGAGGCTTTCCCGCGCCTCGATCGGGCCGCCGGGAAGCGCCCACCTGCCGTCGAATGGGGCACGGATGCGGCGGACCAATGGCAGGCGAAGTGATGCCGCGGTGCCCTCGCCATCGGCACGCAAGGCGAAGATCACGGTGGACACGGCGAGCGCGACATCGCCACCTGCCGCATCCGTGTCCATCGCATCCGCCTGCCGTCGAGTAAAGGTATCTATGACCTTAAGACATCTTAGTACTCAACGCGGCGGCGCCCAAACGGGCGTTCCACAGCGGGCTCAGCGCAGCGCGGCGACCACCGTCGCGACATCCGATTCGTCGTTCCAGAGATGGAACGCGGCGCGGAGACGACCCGCACGGCCGGAGGCCTTGACTCCGCCGGCGACGAGTCGCTCGAGGTCGCGTCCGTCAGGATCGGCCCAGGTGACGATCGCCTGGTGCTGACGTGCGATGCCAAGGCCGTCGCAGAGTGCGTCGCCGAGGCCGCTCGTACGTCGCCAGACCTCCGCGATGTCGAGCTCGGAGAACATGCGAATGGCGGGTTCTGCGCCCACCCAGGCGGGCCAGGCGGGCGACACGTCGAATCGCCGCGCATCATGGGCGAGATGCATGTCCGGACCATAGCAGGACTGCCAGACCTGGTCACCGGCATACCAACCGGCCTGGATCGGCGTGAGTTCCCGATCGAAGCGTTCGCTCACGGTCATGAAGGCGACTCCGCGTGGGGCGCAGAGCCACTTGTAGGCGTGGCAGACGGTCAGGTCGAACAGGGATGCGTCGACGGGATGTACGCCGGCCGACTGGGTCGTGTCGCAGAAGGTGTAGGCCTCGTGGACGCGGGCGGCCTCGGCGATTGCCGCGACATCCGCGACGACACCCGTAGCGGATTGCACGTGCGAGAACACCACCAGCCAGGTCTCGTGCGAGATGGATGCCGCGAGTTCGGCAAGCGGCACGCTACGCACCCGGATGCCGGGGCGCTGCAAAAAGGGGAACACGATCGAGCTGAAATCACCGTCGACGCAGAGGACCTCGGCGCCTTCGGGAACCGCTGCGGCGACCACGCTCGTCATCACGGAGGTCTGGGAACCGGTCGCGACGCGCTCGGGAACGACGCCGACCAGCTTCGCGTAGTAGCCGCGGGTCCGCTCGATGATCGCGTCGTAGTCCATGGGATCGCGACGTGCGGCCGACCAGAGGTCGAGATCCGCCTTCTGGGCGGCGACCGTCTCGCGGGTGGGGAGGCCGATGGACGCCACAGCGAGAAAGCCGCGCGGGGCTTCGTAGCTGCCGATGGCCCTCCTGAGGGCCGGTGAAAGGGTCGGCGGGGTCGCCGTCGTACTCGTCATGATCCCAGCATGAAGGTGTCGTACGCATGCGACAAGGGCATACATCGGATGGAACCGATAACATCGCGCTATGAGTATTCTGATCGATCCACAGCTCGACCTGCAGTCGGTCCGCATCGTGCGAGCAATCGCCGACACGGGCACGATCACCGGAGCGGCACGGATGCTCGGATACAGCCAGCCCGCGGTGAGCCAGCATCTGCAGCGCACCGAGTCGCGACTGGGCCTGCCCCTCGTCACCCGTGTCGGCCGTACAGTGCGACTCACGGAAGCCGGACAGGTTCTTGCGCGTCATGCGCTCACCATCACCTCGGCACTCGATGCGGCGTCCGGAGACCTGGCCGACCTCGCCGGACTGCGAACCGGAAGCGTGCGCCTGGCCGCGTTCCCCACGGCGTCGTCGACGATCGTGCCGCGGCTGCTGGCGCTCATGGCAAAGGATCACCCCGGCATCCTGGTCAACTACATCGAGGCCCAGCCTCCGGAAGCCGTCGCGCTGCTGCGCGAAGGGAGCGTCGACCTCGCGATCACCTTCGGCTATCCGGGCGATCGCTCCGACCCGCACCGCGAGAGTGCCAACGGCCTCCGCATGGAGTTGCTCTTCACCGAGGAGATGGTCGTGGTGCTCGCCGCAGATCACCCGCTCGCGAGCGGGCCCGTCATCGATGTCGCGTCTCTCGCGGACGAGCGCTGGATCGCCGGATGCCCGCGCTGTCGCGGCCACCTCCTCGCCGTGTGCGAACTGGCCGGCTTCACGCCCGCCATCGCGTTCGAGACGGACAACGCGAGCGCGGTGCTCAACATGGTGGCGAGCGGCCTCGGCGTCGCGATGCTGCCGCGTCTCGCTCTCGCGACAGCCACGCTGCCACCCGGCGCGGTCATCCGCGCCCACACCCCGACGAGCAAACGCAGCATCCACCTGCTCGCCAACGAAGGCGCGCGGCGAGTGCCCAGTCTCGCCGCGACCAGCGAACTGCTCCATGGCCTCGACGGCAGCGACTGGGGACTGGTGACCCGCTAGCCGCTCGGCCTACAAGCCCGCGAGCTCGTGCGCCCGCTCGATGATCCTGAGCGTTTCGAGGGCGTCACGCGGGTCGACCGGAACGGGAGCGCCGTCACGGATGGACGCCGCGACCCCGGCGTAGAAGGCCGGGTAGTCTCCACGTTCGGTCGGCACCCGGGTGAGGGGGACATCCGTCGAACCGTCGATTCCGAGGAGGCCCCAGCTCTCGACCGGCACGACACCGTAGCCATCGTCGGTGGGCGATGCGCCGGCGCCGAGCGCCGATTCCTGCCCGTCGAGCCCGTAGACGGTATATGCCGCCCTCGAACCGAGCACACGGAAGCGCGGGGCGTTCTGCCCGGCGAACCGGCTGAGCGTGAGGTGCGAACGCACACCGGTCTCGTGCAGCAGCGAGATGAACGCCTCGTCGTCGCTCACGCCGCCCTCGCGCAACACGGAGAGTTCCGCGCTCGTGACGGTCGCGGCACCGAAAAGCTGCAGGGCCTGATCGATGAGGTGGCTGCCGAGGTCGAAGGTGATGC
>JAODMW010000102.1 GCA_025464815.1 Microbacteriaceae bacterium
CCGAGCATCGAGTCGGCACGGAACTGCAGCGGGTCGAGGAATTCGTCGTCGACCCGGCGGTAGATCACATCGACTCGCGTCGGTCCTGCGGTCGTGCGCATCCAGACCCGGCCGCCGGAGCAGAACAGGTCGCGGCCCTCCACGAGCTCGACGCCCATGAGACGTGCGAGCAGGGTGTGCTCGAAGTACGCGGAGTTGTAGACGCCGGGGGTGAGCACGACGATCGTCGGATCATCCACTCCCTCCGGTGCGCTCGCACGGAGCGCCTGCAGGAGTTTGTGGGGATAATCGCCGACGGGGCGAACGCGCATGGAGACGAACAGCTCCGGCAGGGTCTGGGCCATGACGCGACGATTCGAGATGACGTAGCTCACGCCGCTCGGTACCCGGACGTTGTCTTCGAGCACCCTCCATGCACCCTGTTCGTCACGGATGAGATCGATGCCGGAGACCTGGATGCGCACGCCGTTCGCCGGGACGATGCCGGCCGCCTCGCGGTGGAAGTGGCTGGAGGAGCTGATCAGGCTCGCCGGGATGACACCGTCCTTGACCGCATTCTGCGGGCCGTAGATGTCGGCGAGAAAGGCTTCGAGGGCGAGCACGCGCTGCTTGATCCCGGCCTCGACCGTGACCCATTCCGCGAGCTCGATGACTCGCGGCACCGCATCGAGTGGAAAAGGCCGCTCCTCGCCGGCGAAGTCGAACGTCACGCCTTGTGCGAGGTATGAGCTGGCAAGGGCATCCGTGCGACCGCGGAGTTCGTCCTGCGTCATCTGGGCGAGTGCGGCGTGAATTTCCTTATAGGCCGGGCGCACCCTGGACGGCGTGGCAAACATCTCGTCCCATGGCGTCGTTTCGGTCTTGCGACTCGCGACTGCCTGGGCGCCGTATCCGTCGAACAGGCCTTCCATGGGTCGAGCCTAGACCTGGCGTGTTGCGGTGTTGTTTCGGGTCTGATTCAGCGGTGGCATAGTCGCTGGGGCCTGACTGTTCCCTCCTGTTACGTGCGTGCCAGGTCGAGCGGGAACACACCTGACAAGAGGGAACACTCACCGTTTTCCGGAGGTGCTCTCCCGCACGACGAGCTCCGGCTGGAAGACGACCTGGCGGGGCGAGATGGACGGATCGGCGGCCTCCTCGAGCAGGATCTGGACCGCGGTCTGGCCGATCAGCGCACTCGGCTGACGGATCGACGACAGAGGGACGACGGCGGAACTCGCGAAGTCGATGTCGTCGTATCCGATGAGTGCGATATCGCGCGGCACGTGGAGGTCGCCCTGCATATTGAGGGCCTGGAGCACACCCATCGCGATGAGGTCATTGGCGGCGAACACCGCGTCGGGCTGATCGGATCTCGTCCGAGCGAGGATTGCGTTGCCCGCCTTGCGACCCTCCATCACGCTGAGCGCGGCGATCTCGATGACCTCGAGGGTGACATCCGGATGGTCGGCTACCGCTCGTCTCGCGCCCTCGTAGCGATCCGCGACCTGACGGATTTCGAACGGGCCGCCGACGAAGGCAATGGAACGCCTGCCACGTTCGATGAGGTGGGAAACCGCGAGCGATCCGCCGGAGATGTCGTCGACGGAGACCGAGCTGAAGCTGCTGCCTGCACTGCTGCGATCGACGAGCACGGCGGGGGTTCCGCGCGACCTCAGCCTCACCAGCCGCTCCGACACGTCGCCGAACGGCGAGATCAGGATGCCGTGCACCCGCTGTTCCTCGAAGAGATCGAGATAGGCGGATTCGCGTTCCGCGCTCTCGTCGCTGTTACCCAGGATCACCGAGAGGCCGCCGTGCACCGCCTGATCCTCCGCGCCCCGCGCGAGGTCGGTGAAGAAGGGGTTCCTCACGTCGAGCACGATCAGGCCGATCGTCTTGCTCCGGCCGACCCTCAGCTGCCGTGCGGCGTCGTTGCGCACGAAACCCAGCGCGGCGATCGCCTTGAGCACGCGCTCGGCCGTCACCGGCGAGACCTTCTCCGGACGATTGAGCACATTCGAAACGGTGCCGACCGACACTCCGGCGAGCACGGCGACATCGCGGATGCTGGATGTGGCGCGTGCGCCGTCGCGGCTCGCGTCGCCGGCCAGCGCGGCCCCCTGACGAATACCGGCCTTCGGCACGCTCGTCCTCTCTCGGTCGTTCACTTGTGCTCACGGTACAGCCGCACAGGTTCGGGCCCTGCCCGGAAGGCGTCGTTCGTCGCGTTCCCGACGCTACAGCGTGCCCACATCGCGCGCCACCGGTCTGGCAAGCTGGGGTGCATGACGAGCCTCATCGATCCGGGATCGGAGCTGCGGCAGCTGTTCACGGGAACCGAGTGGGCGGAGGGCCCGGTGTGGCTGCCGGAGACCGCGAGCGTGCGTTGGAGCGACATCCCGAACGACCGCATCCTGGAATACGTCAGCCGCACCGGCGAGACCCATGTCCATCGCGACAACGTCGAATTCACCAACGGACGAACTCTCGATTTGCAGGGACGCGTGGTGCAGTGCTCGCACGGGCGACGCTCGATCGAACGCGAGATCGACGGCGTGCCGCACACCCTCGTCGACAACTGGAACGGGAGTCGCTTCAACTCCCCGAACGACATCGTCGTCGCCGCAGACGGCGCCATCTGGTTCACCGATCCGCCATACGGTATCCAGGAGAGCGGCCGGGAGGGCCACCCTGGCCAGCCGGAATACGATGGATGCTTCGTCTTCCGGTTCGACGAAACGAGCGGTGAGCTCGCTCCGATGATCACCGACCTGGTGCACCCCAACGGACTCGCGTTCTCCCCCGACGAATCCGTTCTCTACGTCTCGGACACCTCCGCGGTGCAGCGTGCCGACGGATACTTCCACATTCGCGCCTACGACATGGTCGACGGTGAGTGCGTCAACGGCAGGGGCTTCGCGGAGATGCATTCCGGAGACTCGGATGGCTTTCGCGTCGACGTCGAGGGCCGCGTGTGGACCTCGGCCGGCGATGCGGTCGAAGTCTATTCGCCGTTCGGGGAGCGACTGCTCACGATTCCGGTTCCCGAGAGGGTGTCGAACGTCTGCTTCGGCGGCGATGACGGGCACGATCTCTACGTGACGGCGTCGACGAGCCTGTATGTCATCCATACCACCACGACGCAGGCCGCCCGCCCGCACTAGGCTGCGCTTGACGCACCGCGATCGCGAGCCGTAGAGTTTATTTACTTATTAAAACGATTCAATGGCTTCGTTGTCGAAGCCATTGCTGTGGCCATCTCGAGCCGGCAGCTCATGATGAGCTGCCGGCCGACGGTCGCGTGATACCGAGAACCGAGACATCCCATGGCATCCTTCGATTCGATCAGCGCTCTGCTCGAGAGCCAGGCCATCGAACTCCCCTCCTGGGCGTTCGGCAATTCGGGCACACGCTTCAAGGTCTTCTCGACCCCGGGTACTCCCAGAACCCCCGAGGAGAAGATCGCGGATGCCGCGAAGGTCAACGAGTTCACTCGCCTCGCCCCGACCGTCGCCCTGCACATCCCATGGGACAGGGTCGACGACTACGCGGCACTCGGCGCCTTCGCCGAAGATCACGGCGTGAAGCTCGGCACGATCAACAGCAACACCTTCCAGGACGACGACTACAAGTTCGGCAGTCTCACCCACACCGACGCGCGCATCCGCCAGAAGGCGATCGACCACCACTTCGAGTGCATCGACATCATGGACCAGACGGGGTCGCAGGATCTCAAGATCTGGCTTGCCGACGGCACCAACTACCCCGGGCAGGGCGACATCCGCGGCCGCCAGGACCGTCTGGCCGACTCGCTCGCCACGATCTACGAGCGCATCGGTGAGACCCAGCGGCTCGTGCTCGAGTACAAGTTCTTCGAGCCCGCCTTCTACCACACCGACGTTCCCGACTGGGGGACCAGCTATGCCCAGGTCAGCGCCCTCGGCGAGCGCGCCATGGTCTGTCTCGACACCGGACATCACGCTCCCGGCACGAATATCGAGTTCATCGTCGCGCAGCTGTTGCGGCTCGGCAAGCTCGGCTCGTTCGATTTCAACTCGCGCTTCTACGCGGATGACGACCTCATCGTCGGCGCGGCGGATCCGTTCCAGCTCTTCCGCATCCTCTATGAGGTCATCCGCGGCGGCGGCTACGGGCCGGACTCCACCGTCGCGTTCATGCTCGACCAGTGCCACAACGTCGAAGACAAGGTCCCCGGTCAGATCCGCTCCGTGCTCAACGTGCAGGAGATGACCGCGCGGGCTCTGCTCGTCGACGGCGACGCTCTCGCCGCTGCGCAGGATGCCGGCGATGTGCTCGGGGCAAACGGCGTCCTCATGGACGCGTTCTACACCGACGTGCGCCCGGCCCTGGCCGAATGGCGCGAGTCTCGCGGCTTTGCCGGCGACCCGATGGCCGCATATGCGGCCTCCGGGTACCAGGCCGCAATCGCCGGCGAGCGCGTGGGCGGCCGGCAGGCCGGCTGGGGCGCCTGATCATGACCAACCCCACCGCTGCGGAACTGATCGCCCGCTCCAACCGCCTCGGATCGGATCCCCGCGTCACGAACTACGCGGGCGGCAACACCTCGGCCAAGGGTACGGACACCGATCCGGTCACCGGTGAGCCGGTCGAACTGCTCTGGGTCAAGGGCTCGGGCGGCGACCTCGGCACCCTCGCCGAGTCCGGTCTCGCCGTGCTGCGCCTCGACCGTCTCCGAGCGCTTTCGAAGGTCTACCCCGGAGTCGACCGAGAAGACGAGATGGTCGCCGCCTTCGATTACACGCTGCACGGCAAGGGTGGTGCCGCGCCCTCGATCGACACGGCAATGCACGGACTGGTGGATGCCGCACACGTTGACCACCTGCATCCTGATTCCGGTATCGCGTTCGCTACTTCCGCGGATGGCGAGGCGCTCACCGCGAAGGCCTTCGGCGACAGAGTCGTCTGGGTGCCATGGCGCCGCCCTGGCTGGCAACTCGGCGAGGACATCGCGGCGATCAAACGCGACAATCGCGGGGCGATCGGCTGCATCCTCGGCGGTCATGGCATCACCGCCTGGGGAGACAGCTCCGACGAAGCGGAGGCGAACTCGCTGTGGATCATCGAGACCGCGGAGAAGTTCATCGCGGCCGAGGGAAAGGCCGATCCTTTCGGAACCGCCTTGGATGGTTACGCTCCTCTGAGTCCGGAACACCGGCGGATCCGGGCTGCAGCGCTCGCCCCGACGCTGCGCGGACTCGTCTCGACCGACCGTGCGCAGGTGGGACACTTCACGGATGCGACGGTGGTTCTCGACTTCCTCGCCGCCTCAGAGCATCCCCGCCTCGCCGCCCTGGGCACGAGCTGTCCCGACCACTTCCTGCGCACGAAGGTCAAGCCACTCGTGCTCGACCTGCCACCGACCGCATCCGTCGAGGACCAGCTCGACCGGCTTCGCGAGTTGCACGAGCAGTACCGCGCGGATTATCAGGCCTACTACGACCGCGGGGTGGCCCGGGAGACCTCCCTCGCAGGCTCGGTCGGCGCTGGGGTCGCGCAATCGCTGGCGCGATCGCCCCAAGCTCCACCGCGCATCCGCGGGGCCGACCCGCTCATCGTGCTGATCCCCGGCGTCGGCATGTTCAGCTACGGAGCGAACAAACAGACCGCACGTGTTGCCGGTGAGTTCTACATCAACGCGATCAATGTCATGCGGGGCGCAGAGGCCATCTCGACCTACGCTCCGATCGACGAGTCGGAGAAGTTCCGTATCGAGTACTGGGCACTCGAGGAGGCAAAACTGCAGCGGATGCCCCAGCCAAGACCGCTCGCCACGCGCGTCGCCCTGGTGACCGGTGCGGCATCCGGCATCGGCAAAGCCATCGCGACCAGACTCGCCGCGGAAGGCGCCTGTGTGGTCATCGCCGACCTCGATCTCGAGAAGGCACAGGCTGCCGCGGCCGAGATCGCCGGTGACATTCCCAACAGTACGGATGTCGCGGTCGGCGTGCAGGCGGACGTCACCGACGAAGCCCAGGTGCAGGCCGCGGTCGACGCGGCCGTGCTCGCCTTCGGCGGACTCGACCTCGTCGTCAACAACGCGGGCCTCTCGCTGTCGAAGTCGCTGCTCGAAACCACGGTCGCCGACTGGGACCTGCAGCATGACGTCATGGCGAAAGGGTCGTTCCTGGTCTCTCGCGCCGCCGCCAGGGTGCTCATCGACCAGAAGCTCGGCGGTGATGTGATCTACATCTCATCGAAGAACTCGGTCTTCGCCGGCCCGAATAACATCGCATACTCGGCGACCAAGGCCGACCAGGCCCACCAGGTGCGACTGCTCGCCGCGGAACTCGGCGAGTACGGCGTGAAGGTCAACGGCATCAACCCGGATGGTGTCGTACGCGGCTCAGGCATCTTCGCCGGCGGCTGGGGCGCGAAGCGTGCCGCCGTCTACGGCGTGCCAGAGGACGAACTCGGCAAGTACTACGCCCAGCGCACCCTGCTCAAGCGCGAGGTGCTGCCGGAGAACGTCGCCAACGCCGTGTTCGTGCTCTGCAGCGCTGACCTCAGCCACACCACCGGCCTCCACATCCCGGTCGACGCCGGGGTCGCTGCCGCCTTCCTCCGATGAGCGGCACGGTCGCCGCGATCGATCTCGGCGCAACCAGTGGCCGGGTCGTCCTCGGCCACGTCGCACACAACGAGCTGGCGGTGCGGCCGATCGCGCGCTTCGCCAACCAGCCCGTCCACACCATCGATGGACTGCATTGGGACGTTCTCGGCCTCTACCGCGGCGCACTCGAAGGGCTGACCGCCGCCGTGCGAGAGGAACCGGGATTAGCGAGCATCGGGATCGACTCCTGGGCGGTCGACTACGCGCTGCTGAGGAACGGCCGGATGCTCGGCGAGCCCTATCACTACCGCGACGGACGCACGGCAGCCGGAGTCGCCGCCGTGCACGCCGTGGTGCCTGCCGAGGAGCTCTATCGGTTGAACGGGTTGCAGCACCTCCCCTTCAACACCCTGTTCCAGCTCGCGGCCGACCAGCGTGCGGGTGCGCTCGATCCAGCCGACACGATGCTGCTCGTCCCCGATCTCCTCGCCTACTGGCTCACCGGCGAGCAGGTCGCCGAGCGCACCAATGCCTCAACCACGGGCCTGTTGAGCCTGGGCGGTGGCTCCTGGAACGACGACCTGATCGGGCGGCTCGGGCTGCCCCGATCCCTGTTCCGAGACCTGGCCGAACCGGGCTCGACGCTCGGATCCCTTCTTCCCGAGGTGGCGGAAGCGCTGGGATCCAGCCGGGCGATCGCCGTCACGGCCGTCGGATCGCACGACACCGCATCCGCGATCGTCGCCGTCCCGGCAGCAGACGAGAATTTCGCATACATCAGCTGCGGAACCTGGGGACTCGTCGGGGTCGAACTCGAGCGAGCGGTCGTCTCGGAGGACAGCAGGCTCGCGAACTTCACCAACGAGGACGGGGTGGACGGACGGGTGCGTTACCTGCACAACGTCATGGGTCTCTGGCTGCTCAGCGAATCTGTGCGTACCTGGGAACGGGGCGGTGAGGCAATCGACCTTCCGGCGCTACTCGCCCAGGCGGCCGCCGTGAGCACGCCTGTGCCCGTCTTCGACGCCAACGATCCCGGATTCCTGGCGCCAGGAGACATGCCGCGACGCATCGCGGATCACTGCCGCGGGCGTGGCCTCGCCATTCCCGGCACCCGCGCTGAACTCGTGCGCAGCATCATCGTCAGCCTCGCGACCGCCTTCGCGTCCGCCGTCGAACAGGCAGGGGAACTCTCCGGTACGACCGTCTCCGTCATTCATCTCGTCGGCGGCGGCGCCCAGAACGAACTCCTCTGCCAGCTGACAGCCGACCTGTCCGGTCGACCGGTCGTCGCCGGGCCGGTCGAAGCGACCGCGATCGGCAACGTGCTCGTTCAGGCGAGAGCACAGGGCTTTGTCAACGGCAGCCTCGAGGCGCTTCGCGCTCTCGTCCGCCTCGCCTTCTCCCCCACGGTCTACCTGCCGAGGACGGCCACTGGATCGTCGCTGCCCTCGTAGACGAAGCCCTGAGTCGGGTATCTCAGCCGGTCACGCGCTTCGTCGGCACGCTCGTGGACGACCGCACGACCAGTTCGGGCGCTGGAGCGCGGATGACGCGATGCTCGGGCGGGCTGTCGGCCTTCTGGTCGAGCAGGAGCGACACCGCCTCGCTTCCCAGCTCGCGCAGCGGCATTTTCACCGTCGTCATCGGCGGCCAGGTCGCATCGGCATACCAGACGTCGTGCAGCGCGACGATGGAGATATCCCCGGGCACGCGAAGATCGCGAGCATGTATCTCGGCGAGCACTCCGAGGGCGGCGTTGAGGTTCGCGACCACGAGACCGGTCGGGAGGGTCGACCGCGAGAGCAGCTCGGTCACCGCCTGCCGCCCCTCGGCTCCCGAGTAACCGACATCCGTCATCCATTCGTCGCGAGTTTCCATCCCCAGCGCGTCGATCGCATCGATGAAGCCGCGGAGCCGGCGGCGGCCCGTCGCGCTCCGAGAAGACCCGCCGACGAACCCGATCGAGTGGTGACCGAGAGAATGCAAGTGGTCGACGGCCACGCGGATGCCCGCAGCGTCGTCGAGGACGAGCGAACTCACGGGGCCGCCGCTCATGGAGTTGATCAGCACGACGGGCACATCGCGATCGACGAGCGCCTCGATGGACGACTCCGGTGCGCTGTCGGGAACCTGCAGGATCACGCCGTCGATGCGTCCCTCTCCGACCACGCGGCGCAGCCAGCTGGAGTCGGTGTCGAGTTGCTCGGCTCGGGCGAGGACGATGGTCAGGTCCCGCATTCCCGCCTGCTCCTCCGCACCACGGGCCAGCTCGGCGAAGACCGCGCTGGTGACATCGGGGACGATGAGGGCGAGATTGCTGGACCGCGACGTACGCAACGCCCGCGCCGCATGATTGGGCACGTAACTGAGGTCCCGCGCGGCGGACAGCACTCGCTCGCGCGTCTCCTCGCTCACCCGCAGCGTAGGATCACCGGAAAGCACCCGGGATACGGCTCCCGGTGAAACTCCGGCGCGAGCCGACACATCACTGATCTTGACCATGTGTCCGCCTGTCTACTACGGAACGTTCGCGGACGGAAATGCGACTAGTCCAGCCGCACGACCTGGTTGGACTCCATCGATCGATAGAGGGCATCCACGAGTTCTATCGTCTTCACATTGTCGGCGACGGAACTGCGCGGGGTACTGCCTGTGGCGATGCCCTCGAGCACCGATCCCATCGTGCCGATGAAGGCGTGCGGAAACCAGCGCTGGGTCACGGGATACGGCACCCAGCCGTCGGTCGGCAGCACCGTGCTTGCGACCTCGAGTGTGTCCGGCCGGCCATCCGGATAGTCGTAGAGCAGGCCGAGCGTTCCGCGGATCGCCCCGGCGGTTCCGTCGACGCGGAACTCCGCCGAGTTGTCCCCGCCGCGATTCACGTGGTTGACGTGCACTAACGCCGATGCTCCGCTGTCGAACGTGTAGGAACTGAGGGTGCGCGTTTCGCCGATCGGACGCTGGCCCGCGGTGCGCCCCGCGATCGCGTACACCGATCGCGGCTCGCCCATGAACCATCGCACGGCGTCGTGATAGTGGATGGAGTGCACCATGATCTCGAGCCTCTCCATGGACTGCGCCCAATCCCACAGTTCCCAGGGAGTGGTGACGTTGACGGTGATGGAGAACGAGGTGATGTCGCCGATCCAGCCGAGTTCGACCATCCGGTGTGCCGCCGCAATCCCCTCGTCGAACCGCATCTGCTGATTGACCGCGGTCACCAGCCCGGAGGCATCGGCGATCGACGCCAGCTCGCGTGCGATCTCCGGCGATACGGCGAACGGCTTCTGCGCGAGCACGTGCTTGCCGGCGGCGAGCGCAGCCCGAAAGATGGGTGGCTGCGCACTCACCGGCACGGCGATGTCGACGACGACCACCTCGTCATCGGCGAGCAGTTCGTCCACGCTCGCGTAGACGCGCGGAATGCCATGGCGCTCGGCGACGTCCCGCGCACGGGCGAGATCCACGTCGGTGATGCCGACCACGGTCAGTCCGGCCAGCGCGTAGGCCGGCAGATGGGCGCCGTCCACGATCCCACCAGCACCGACGATCGCGATCGGGCGGCGATGCTCTGGCGCCACTGCCAGCCGACAATACGCGGAGACGTCGGCGAACAGGTCGATCACGACAGCCCACCCTTCACGGCGACCGGATCACGGTACTTAACCGTCTGCAGGTGCTCGCAATAGAGCACCAGCTCCTCGTCGTCGGCGCGGAACACTTCGTAGGAGACGG
This sequence comes from Microbacteriaceae bacterium, assembly GCA_025464815.1. Classification (GTDB taxonomy): domain Bacteria; phylum Actinomycetota; class Actinomycetes; order Actinomycetales; family Microbacteriaceae; genus Lacisediminihabitans. The sequence continues at coordinate 10,313 of JAODMW010000102.1, forward strand.
TGAAGAGCCCCATCTCATCGTATTTCGGCGTCTTGTTCAGCAGCGTGCGCATCGTATAGATGGTGTCGCCGATGAAAACCGGCTTGATGAATCGAAGCCGGTCATAGCCATAGCTGAAGGTGTTGACGTTGTTGTGCGCCATGAGTCCCATGCCGTAACTGAAGACAAGGGCACCCGGCACGATCCGTTTGCCGAACATTCCCTCTTCGCGGGCGAAGATGTCGTCTGCGACATAGGGATGGAGGTCGACGAGCAGGCTGCTGAAGATCATCATCTCGCCCTCCGAGATGGTGCGGCGAATCGAGCGATCCACCTCCCCCACCTCGTAGTCCTCGTACAGCTTCACGTCCTGGTTCCACACCGGCACCGCGTTGCGGGCGGCCGGGTCCTGGTTGGGGTTCCTCATGATCAACCTTTCTCGCTGAATTCTTGGCGGATGGCCTCGGTGTGCTCACCGAGGCGGGGTGCGCCGAGCGGATGTTTCAGCACCCTCCCGTCGAAGCGCACCGGTGCGCGGGTCGTCTGGATCGCCACGGCGGGTCCTCCGGCCTGGCCGGCTCGTTCGGTCTGCTGCGCCATGTCCAGGGCGGTGAAGCCGTCGTGCTTCACGAGCTCCGGCAGTGTGAGCACCGGAGCGCACCAGACATCGGCGGCGTCGAGGATCGTGAGCCAGTGGTCGGTCGATTCTGTCGAGAGGTGGTTCGCTATCGCGCGCGTGATCGCCGCCTGTTCCGTCCACCACGTGTCGGGGTCGGTGTACTGCTCGATCTCCGCGAGGCCGATGAGCGCGCCGAGCTCGGGAACGGGGGTCATCGCGATCGCGAGATAGCCGTCCGTCGTCGGGTACACGCCGTAGGGCGCCTGCAGGAAAGCGTGGGCCGTGTTGCGAGCCCCGCGCTTCACGACGATCGAGGGATCCATGAGGTGTGCGCTCAGCAGCTCGAACTGCAGGTCGAACATGGACTCGATCAGGCTGGTGTCCACCCGCCCGCCGACGCCGGTGCGCTCCCGGCGCAGCAGCGCGGCGGTCACACCGTGCGCGAGGTGGATGGATGCGATGACGTCGGCGAGCGCGATCCCGACGGGAACCGGAGGATCGTCGGAGCTTCCGTTCAGCCACGGCAGGCCCGACAGCGACTGGGCGAGCAGGTCCTGGCCCGGCCTGTCCTTCCACGGGCCCTCGGTGCCATAGCCGCTCACACTCGCATAGATGATTCCCGGGTTCATCTTCACGACGTCGTCGTAACCGAAGCCGAGCCGCTCCATCACACCGGGCCTGAAGTTCTGGATGATCACATCCGCCTTCGCGACGATCGCCCTGATCTCCTCCCGATCGCTCTCGCTCTTCAGGTCGGCCGCGTAGCTCTCCTTATTGCGGTTCGTGATGTGAAAGGAGAGGGTGTCACCGTCTTCGACCACTCCCGCGAAAGCGAGTCGCCGCCCGATATCGCCGCCCTGCGGGCGTTCGACCTTGATCACCCGCGCGCCGAGGTCGCCGAGTCTCATGGCTGCCATGGGCCCGGCGAGGAACTGGCTGAAGTCGATCACAAGCATGCCGTCGAGCGGCAGCGGTGCATCCGTCATGAGCCCGTTCCTTCGGTTGCGGGCAGCGAGTAGACGCGCTCGGCGGTGCGAAAGAGGATGTCGTCCTGTTCGTCGGTCGGGAGCCCCGCGATGACCTCGCGCTGGGCCTGCCACACGCCGACGAAGTCTCCGGAAAGCGTGGACACCGGCCAGTCGCTTCCGAGCATCACGCGGTCGGAACCGAACTGCGTCAGCACATGGTCCACGTAGGGCTGCCAGTCGCTGTAGGTCCAGCCCTCCGCAGAGGAGGTACTGAGGCCGGAGAGCTTGACGACCACGTTGGGGTGAGCTGCGACATCCGTCATCTGCGTCGCCCACGGTTCCCAGCCGTGGCCCGCGATGTCGGGCTTGGCCAGGTGATCGAGCACGATGGTGAGCTGCGGATGCCGCCCCGCGAGCTTCTCGATGCTGTCCAGGTGCTCCGGCAACACGCTGACCACGTCGAGAGTCAGCCCGCGCGGGGCGAGAAGTTCGATGCCACGGTGGACATCGTCCCTCAGCAGCCAGCTCGGATCGGCGTAGTTGTGGTTGAGCACGCGGATGCCGCGCAGCGCGGGAAAATGTGCGTAGAGGTCGAGCGCGAATGCGGCCTCTTCCGGTCGATCGAGCGGCACCCAACCGACGACCCCGATCACCGTGTTCTGCTGCGCCGCGACGCTGAGCATGTAGACGGTGTCGTCGTAGGTGTCTGCGGCTTGCACGAGAACGGTGCCGGTGACACCGGCCGCGGCGATCTCGGCCGCGACATCCTCCGGGCGGAAGTCACGGTAGAGCGGCCCGGTCTCGGGCGTGACCCAGGAGTAACTGCGCTCGGACAGCACCCACAGGTGCTGATGCGTGTCGATCATGCGGGCGGGTTGATGCAGCGTCATTGCGGTGCTCCTTGCTCTGGCTTCTTGTTGACGACATAGATGTGCACGAACGCCAGCACGACCTCGCCGCGCTGGTTGACGACCTCGACGCGTTCGTCGGCGATACCCAGGGTCTCGGGGTACTTCGCGTGTTCGCGGAGCGCGATGATCTCGCTGCGCGAGGTGATCGTGTCGCCGATGTGCACCGGCTTGACGAACCGCACCCTGTCGTAGCCGTAGCTCATCGCCTGGTCGTTGATCTCTCCGGCCAGCATGCCGACCGCCATGGACAGGATCAGCGTCCCGTGTGCCATGCGCTGGCCGCCCGGCAGGGTTTTGGCGAATTCGGCGTCCATGTGGTGCGGGTAGAAATCTCCGGTCTGGCCGGCATGAGTGACGATGTCCGCCTCGGTGACGGTTCGTCCGTGGCTCTGCCGCGACGACCCGATCTCGTACTCTTCGAACCAGGTCACAGGATGGGCTCCTTCAGATGACGCTCCGGCAGCCGCTCGATGCGGGCGATCGCCGAATCATCGATCGCCCGGCTCGTGAGGCAGTCCCGCACGATGTGGGAGAGCTCGAGTTGCAGGTCGGGCCAGCCGAGCACCCGAGGTCGTACCCAGGCGCGCTCGAGGGTGCGCAGAGTGTTCTGGAAAAACCCGCGGGTCAGGATGTTGGCGCCGTCGCTCTTCCAGGCGCGCAGGTTTCCCGGCTGCCCACCGCCGGCGGTATACGGCCCGGACTGCACTTCGGCACCGGCGAGGGTCGCAGCGGCGGCGACGCTGAGCTCCGGATGCTTCGTGGTCGCCGATACCGCGACGCCGGCGCCGCCCAGGGTGGAGCCGCCCGCGCGCCCGTCGAACGATGGGATGTCGTCATATGCCACAAGGCGCGGCCGAAAGCCGGCACGGGAATAGTTCGTGTACCCGAAGAGGGCGACGGCGACGCTGAAGTCGTCCGTGCTCGAGAGTGCCTCTGCCACGTCGATCGGGTTGGATGTCGCGCACCAGTCGGGCACCGCATCCGCGAGCTCGCACATGAACTCGAGCACCTCACGCGCAGCACTCCGATCGAGGAAGAGTTCTGGCGCGGCCAGTGGCGACCCCTTTTGGGCGAGCAGCGTCGCGAAGGTGCTGAAGGCGTCGACTGGCTTGTGCGGCCAGAGCACCCTTCCGCGGCGGGCCAGATCGAGAATGTCCGACCAGTATGGCGGGACTCCGTCGACGAGGTCCGGGCGGAACGCGGAGACCTGGGCGGCTGCATCGACACCGAGTGCCCACTGGTGACCGCGATAACGGTACGACTCATGCGAACGGCCGACGCTTTCGCGCTCGAGGTCGACCAGCAGCGGCGCGCCGAGGTACTCGTCGAGGGGAAGGATCGCGCCGGCCTCGACCGCGTCAGGCACGTGCGGATGATCGATGACCATGAGGTCGAACTCGCTGGCGAAATCAGCGACGTGCTGGTCACCGAAGGCGAGCAGCGATCGCGCCTCCCAATGCACGGCGACACCGTGCCGTTCGAGCAGCAGGGCATCGGATGCCCTGAGCCCTCCCACCCCGCGCGGGTGATCCCAGGTCATGCCGCGCAACACCACGGGCGCGGGGGTCGGTGACGTCACTGTCATATCTGGATCCTACATTAAATCGATTTACCACGTCAAGGGCGAGCAGGAGATGCCGTCACAGGATCCGGTGTCTCTCCCAGACGGCACGCAGGGACTCCCCCGCGAGCAGCTCGGCGAGCACCGTCGATTCACGAGCCGCTCGCTCTCGCGCCGCCACGAGCGCGCGGTGCTCATACGCCTGGGGCACGACCACCACCCCGTCGTCGTCGGCCATGATCAGGTCGTCGTTGGCGATGAGCACTCCGCCGATGGTGACCGGGGCGTGGGTTTCGAGCACGGCCATCCGTCGTCGATAGTCCACCGGTCGCCGTGACCGGGAGAATGCGGGGAAGCCGAGGGCTGCGATCCTCTCGGTGTCGCGCAGGTTGCCATCCGTTACGACGCCCACCGCACGGGCGCCGAGCGCCGCTGCGCTGAACAGCTCGCCCCAGAACGCGGAGGCGTTGCTCTCGTCGGTGGCGAGCACGACGACCTGGCCCGCACCGATCCGATCGATGAAGTCGATCGCGGGGCCGTATGGGTCGGCATCGTCGTCCGCCTCCGATGGCGCGAACCGTGCCGTGGCCGCTCGGCCGAAGGCCCGCGACCCGGGCACGATCGGCTCCAGCCGCTTCGACAGCACCTGGTTTCGCAGCCCCAGTTCGTCCAGTACGTCGCTGATCATGGCCGAGGTGAGCCGCTCGTCACCCGGCATGGGCTCGAATCCGCCCGTGCGCGGATCAGGATGGTGTGCGTTCACAGCTTTCTCCGTCCGTTTCGCCGTTTCGGGTTCCGCCTCAATCGAGATGGAAGATTTCCGGGATCTCTTTCCACCACTCGCCCTCCGCGCGATCTTCGACAGGGCGCTGCAACGGCTCGCAGACCGCCCACCACTCCTTGGTCACGGGGTCGTCGGCCATCGCAGCCATGTCGCCGTCGAAGTCGTCGCCGACGTACTCCATATACGAGAACAGCAGTTCGCCCCAGCGGTAGATCGAATAGTTGGTGACGTTGCTCTGTCGCAGACGCTCGAGTACACCGGGCCAGACGTCGGCATGCAGCCGCTCGTATTCCTCGATGCCCTCCGGGGTCACGTTGATCACGGATGCGATTCGCTTCATTGCGGTGCTCACTTTCGGTCGGTCAGTCGGTGAGGGCGGCGACCAGTTCGGCCGGAGCCCCCTCGGTCCAGGTCTCCTCGAAACCGACGCACGGGAGCGTCGGCGCGTGCACGTAGCCGGAGTCATCGACGTCTGCCGGCCGTCGCACCGGGTTCGAATCGATGAGCGACTCGTAATAGGTGGTGTTGCTGATCGACATGCAGAGATGACGACTCGCAATACCCGGCCCGTGCACCTCGGCACGCAGCAGGAACGAGTCGGCGAGATGGGCGGTGCGCATCGCGCCGGTGAAACCGCCGCGCAGTCCCGTGCTCGTCCGCACGGCGGCCGCGCATCCGCTCGCGATGAAGTCCGCGGTCTTCATGTGGACGCCCTCGGCGACCTCGGCGACGATGAGCGGAACGGCCACCCGCTCGCCCAGCCATTTGTAGGCCGTGACACTGAACTCCTTCATCGGTTCCTCGTACCAGAGGTAGCCGGCGTCGCTGAGCGCATGACCGAGATACGTCGCGTCGAGCAGGTCGAAACCGGCGGACCCGTCGTACATGAGGGGGATGTCGTCGCCCACGTGTTCCCGCAGCGCCGTGCTGAGCCGGGCATCCTTGCGGGCATCGCCCCAGGCGTGCAGCTTGATTGCGGGGTAGCCGAGTTCGAGACACTGGTCGGCGACGTCGAGATACTCCTCGATCGAGCCGAATGTCACTGTGGATGCGTATGCCGGGATCGACTCGCGAAACGACCCGAGCAGCTGGTACACCGGCAGTTCGACGGCCTTGCCGGCGATGTCCCACAGCGCCACATCGACGATGCCCTGTACGAAGACGGGGAATCGGTCGATACGGTCGACCTCCCACACCCGATGCCAGAGGTATTCCCGGGCGAGCGGATCCTGCCCGACCAGCTCGGCCCGCAGCCGGCGGTCCACCACGTCCTGCAACATGGCCCCACGTAGGGCGAAACTGAGGCCCGTGATACCGGCATCGGTGCGGATGAGGAGCCACGCGCCATCCGCCGCCGGCTCGGAGCCGGGGAGGCCATACCTCCAGTCGAAGGGCGGATCATAGGCGGGCACGGCCACCCGAACGACGTCGACTGCGGTGATGATCATGTGCTGCTCTCCAGTGAACTAGCGGATGGATCGGGTCAATCAGGGGTCGGAGCGTC
>JAODMW010000141.1 GCA_025464815.1 Microbacteriaceae bacterium
GCTGGGCTCGTCGGATTGGATGCCAGCGGCAAATTCCGGAGCCAAGTAGAACGCTTTCACTGGCTACACCCGTAGAAGGCACACGACCACAGCAGTGGACGGGGGTTCAATTCCCCCCATCTCCACCCTGGTCGCTATCGCGCGTTGCTGTTTGTGAGGCCGACCGGAAGGGCGGCCTTTTCTTCGTCTCCGGGCGCCGGGATGTGGCCCATCGTGTCGCCCGCGCGTCATCTCTTGCGCAAGCCATGCCAAGAATTGCGATGATCAACGCAAGAACTCATCAATTAAGAGATATTTCTTCTCAAGGTCTTGTGGATTGGCGTGCAGAGGCCATAAAGTCGCGTCACGCAGGATGTCCGGGCTGCCCGAGCAACCCCACCGCCTCCGCGCTCCTGAGAGAAATCGAGTCAACGATGACACGGAATATCCCCCTCACCGCCACGACGGGGCACCCCCGTCGAGTCCGACTGGGAGTCGCATCGGCCGCGGCGTTCGCTGTCGCGATCGGCCTCGTGGTCACCGGCGCCGGCCCGGCCCACGCGGTCCCCGGATCGCCAGCCGGTCCGAGTCCCGTCGTAAGCCGTGCCGCTCTCGACCCTTCACTGGTCGCCGGCCGGGGTGCCACTGTCGATTTCAGCGAGCAGGAAGCGGAGAAAGCCGCCACGAATGGCACGATCATCGGCCCGAACCGTACCGCGTATACGCTGCCGGCTGAGGCCTCGGGTCGTTCGGCGGTCACACTGACTCCCGGACAGTATGTCGAGTTCACACTGCCGAGCGCGGCCAACGCGATCACTGTGCGTTACAGCATTCCGGACGCGGCCAACGGGGGCGGCATCACCTCACCGCTCGCCGTCACCGTGAACGGTGGTGCCCGAAAGACCATGAGCCTCACCTCGCAGTATGCGTGGTTGTACAACCAGTACCCGTTCTCGAACGATCCGAACGCCGGCCTGCTCCACACCGACTGGTGGATCACGGAGTGCGGCTGTGTTCCCGCGGCGACGACACCGACACCGACGATCACGACACCCTTCCGCCCGAACCATTTCTACGACGAGCAGCGCCTGTTGCTCGACAAGGTGTATCGGGCGGGCGACAAGGTGCGACTCACCGTTCCCGTCAAGAACTCCGCCACGACGACCATCGACCTCCTCGATTCGCAGCTCGTGGGTGCGCCGCAGGTCGTCAAGAAGGCGGCGAACGTCCTGGAATTCGGCGCGGATCCATCCGGCAAGCGCGATTCCGCCAACGCCTTCGATAAGGCGATCGCGTTTGCGAAGAAGAAGCACCTCACTGTCTATATTCCGCAGGGGACCTACGAGGTGAACCGCCACATCGTCGTCGACGATGTGACGATCGAGGGCGCCGGCAGTTGGTACACGATCATCACCGGCCACGAAGTGGCGCTGAGCACGCCTGCCCCGGACGGCTCCGTGCACACCGGTGTCGGCTTCTACGGCAAGGACGCGTCGATCGGCGGCAGCACCGATGTGCATCTCTCCGGCTTCGCGATCGAGGGCGACGTACGCGACCGGATCGACACCGACCAGGTGAACGGCATCGGCGGGGCGATGAGCAACTCGACCATCGATGGCCTGTACATTCGGCACACCAAAGTGGGGATGTGGTTCGACGGGCCGATGACGAATCTGAAGATCACGAACAACGTGATCGTCGACCAGATCGCCGACGGCCTCAACTTCCACACCGGCGTCACCGACTCGCTGGTATCCGACAACTTCATCCGCAACACGGGTGACGACGGCCTCGCCATGTGGTCGGAGCACACCGAGAATGTCGGAAACACCTTCGACCACAACACCGTCCAGACCCCGGTGCTCGCCAACGGCATCGCGATTTACGGCGGCACGGACAACACGGTATCGAACAACCTCATCGCCGATCCGATCCGTGAGGGCAGCGGCATCCACGTGGGTGCGCGATTCGGCGCAGAGGCGTTCACCGGGCACCTGTGGATTACGAACAACACCACGGTGCGCGCCGGTACCTACGAGTTGAACTGGAACATCGGTCTCGGCGCGATCTGGCTGTATGCACTCGAGAAGAACATCGATGCGGACATCCAGGTCGTGGGTGACAACTTCCTCGACAACACCTACAACGCGATCATGCTGGTCACCGATTTCCCGGTGAAGGACCTGTATTCGATCACCAACGTCCACTTCGCGGACGTCAAGGTCGACGGCACAGGCACCTCCGTGGTCAGCGCCCGCTCCGCGGGTTCCGCATCCTTCGAGAATGTGGATGCCCGCAATGTCGGCGCCGTAGGGGTCAACAACTGCGGATCGTTCCACTTCACTTCGGCGGGCTCGGAGTTCTCGCTGACGGACCTCGGCGGCAACGAAGGGGGCGGCACCACCGGTCCCTGGCTCGCCGCGTGGGAGCTGCCGAACACGATCACCTGCGATGATCGTCCGCCGGTCGTGGTGCCGGCTCCGCCCTCCGCGTGGTGATCAAGCCGTGATCACCCGGGGGCGGCGTCACCCGGTCGATGAGGTCGCGGTCGGTGGCCGGCCGTTCCAGCCACCCCTAGGCTGTGCTTGTGGCATCCTCCGCGTCGGCGCAGCCCCGTCGGTTCGAACTCACGCTTCGCAAACCGTGGTTTGGCTGGGCGCCTAAACCTACCGTCGTGTTCGATGGGCGGGGTCAACCCGCGCAGTGGGGGACAGGAACGTGGCAGATCTCTGCGGAGGGTCCGACGGTCGTCGGAGTCTTTCTCTTCAACCGCCTGTGGAAGTTCGGGGCTGCGGAGTTCGTCCTCGAGGCGGAACAGCCCACCGCCCTCGTCTACTCGGCGCCGTGGCTGCCATTCCTGCCGGGGAAACTCCGAGTGGTTTCGTGACGGTTCGCCGCTAGGCGAAGATCTTGATGCCGTTGAGCAGTTTGTTGAGCGGCGTCAGCAGGGCGAAAAGGGGTACGAGAAGCCGCAGTCCGTAGACGAGTCCGGTGAGACCGAGGTACCCGCTGAACGCGAACAGCGCGATGCTGATCAGGCCGAGCACGA
>JAODMW010000058.1 GCA_025464815.1 Microbacteriaceae bacterium
CCTCCTCGGAGTAGAGCCTGATCGCGATGCCGTCGCTCGTGCGGCCGCTTCGGCCGGAACGCTGGTTCGCTGATGCCTGCGAGATCGCCTCGATGGGTAGCCGCTGCACCTTCGATCGCACGCTGTATCGGCTGATCCGCGCGGTGCCGGCATCGATCACGTATTTGATGCCGGGGACGGTGAGACTGGTCTCCGCGACGTTGGTCGCGAGCACGATGCGACGGCGGATGCCGGGGGCGCGGCCGCTTTCGAAGACACGATGCTGCTCTGCCGAACTGAGCCGCCCGTACAGGGGGAGGACCTCGGTGTGTGGGAGGTTCCGTCCTCTGATGGATTCCTCGGCATCCCGGATCTCATTCTCGCCGCTGAGGAAGACGAGGACATCGCCGTTTCCCGCGCGCGCCAACTCGTCGATGGCGGCGTTGATGCCCTCCATGGGGTCGAGGTCGGCGACCGTCTCCGCCTCGTCTTCATCATCGACAGGTCCCTCCGCCACGAGTGGCCGATACCGCACCTCGACGGGGTAGGTGCGACCGCTCACCTCGACGATGGGCGCTCCGCCGAAGTGCTGGGAGAAACTCTCCGGATCGATGGTGGCCGACGTGATCACGATCTTGAGGTCGGGACGTCGCGGCATCAATTGCTTGAGGTAGCCGAGCAGGAAGTCGATGGTGAGACTGCGTTCGTGCGCCTCGTCGATGATGATGGCGTCGTACTTCTTCAGCAGTCGATCGCGGTGGATCTCGTTGAGAAGGATGCCGTCCGTCATCAGTTTGATTCGGGTGTCCTTGCCCACGGTGTCGGTGAAGCGCACCTGGTAACCGACGAGTCCGCCCAGGGGTGTGCCGAGCTCTTCGGAGATCCGCTCGGCGATCGTGCGCGCCGCGATGCGCCTGGGCTGCGTGTGGCCGACGCTCGTGCGCCCGAGTTCGAGCAGGATCTTCGGCAGCTGGGTCGTCTTGCCCGAGCCGGTCTCGCCCGCGACGATCACGACCTGGTGGTCACGGATGGCGGCAGCGATATCGTCACGTCGCTGGCTGACCGGGAGATCTTCCGGGTAGGTGATTATGATCGGCGCGCTCGATGGCGTCGCTGGGGATACCGCTGAGGCTGACATGGGCACTCCAGTTTACGGCGCTGCCTCTGCTCCTCCTCGGCACGTTCGCTGGAGGCACTCTCCAATTTCGTAATGTCAGTCCGCACTGACGTCACCGTGAATTGACACAGTGGAATCATGCATGTGTACGAGGTGATGGCCGAGCCGATTCGGCGGAGGATTGTCGAGATACTCGCCAGCGGAGAACACTACGCGGGCGACATCGAGCAGGCGATCATGGTCGAGTTCGGCGTCGGCCGGTCCGCGGTGCAGCATCACTTCAAACTGTTGCGCGACCACGAGTTCGTGCACGTGCACGACGAGTGGCCGCAACACAGTTATCGACTCGACGACCACTTCATCGCGCTGCTCGAACGGCATGCTCGGATGCTGAAGAGGCGCTGGAAGCGCAGGATCGGCTGGCGCGTGAACACCGATCCGCTCAGGGGGGCGTCCATCGCGAGTCGCCGCGGTCATCGCGGGAGGGGTGCGGACCCCGACGACCCGTGGTGGCGCGGAGGGGCGGTCTAAGGCGCGAGGCTCTTGCGGAACGTATGGATGACGATGGTCTCGGCGTCGAGGGACGGGTCGAAAAGGGGCGTGTATCCGGTCGCGAGGTAGAGGCGCACCGCCTCCGGTTGCCGCGGACCGGTGCTGAGCACGACCTCGCTGAAGCCGCGCCGCACGGCCTCCGCCTCGAGCTCGGCGAGCACGAGCCGGGCGAGACCGTGCCCGCGGTGATCGGGGTGGGTCCAGACCCGTTTGATCTCGACAGTGGTCTCGTCGATCGTCATGAACGCACCGGCGGCGATCGCGACACCCTCGCGCAGGAGTAGCAGGAAGGTGCCGCTCGGCGCGGTGAAGGCCTCGGCGGGGTAGCGATGGATCTCGGCGGATGCTGGCTCGCCGAACATGGTCCCGTAACGGCCGTCGTATTCGCGCTCCAGGTCGCGGAGTACCGGCTGGGCGAGTTCGTCGAGCGGCGTGGTGTGCAGGAACGAGTCGGCGTTGGATTGCGTAATTGGTCAGCTCTTTACTCTTTGTGACCCCGGATAGTGCGACCGGTATCTTTCCACCCTAACGTCGAGGCATGGTCCAGACTTCCGGTCGTGAGGGGCACATCGTTCTCGCCGCCACCGTGCGCACTCTCGGCGCCTGGCCGGCCGGCTGGCGGCATCCGGATGCCCACGGCACTCCACTGCAGGATCCGGCGATCCTGCGCAGCACCGCGCTGGTCGCGGAGAGGGCGGGCCTGGACTTCCTGTTCTTCGGCGACTGGCTCGCGACTGCCCCCGAGTTCGAATTCACCGATCCATACCTGCTCGCGCGGGTGGAGCCTTTTGCGGCGGTCAGCTATCTGGCGGCCATCACCGAACGCATCGGTCTCGTCGCGACCTTCAGCTCCTCGTACGCCGAGCCGTACACGATCGCCCGCTCGTCGGCGTCGATCGACCTGCTCAGCGGCGGCCGGATCGGCCTCAACGTGTCGACCGGTGCCGAGCTGCGTTCCGCGCGCAACTTCGGCTGGGAGGACATCCGCAGTGACGCGGATCGCTTCGCCGCCGCCCACGAGTTCATCGAGGTCCTGCGCGGTCTCTGGGACAGCTGGGAAGACGACGCATTCGTCTCGGATGCCGCGAGCGGCCAGCTCATCGACGGCACTCGACTTCATCCGCTCAACTATGTCGGCCGGTTCCATGCATCGACGGGTCCGCTCAACGCCGTCAGGCCGCCGCAGGGCCACCCGCCGATCGTTGTCGCCGGGGCAACCGAGCGGGCGCGACAGCTGGCCAGCGCCGACGCCGACATTCTTCTCGTATCGCCCCCGACGATCGAGGAGGCCGTGGAGTCCTACGCCGTGGTCAGGCGCCAGGTCGCCGAGTCTGGACGGGATCCGGGGCAGTTCCGCATTCTCACGTCCATCCTCCCGATCGTCGCACAAACGCGAGAGGGAGCCTGGGAGGTCTACGACCAGCTCGTGAGTCTTGTGGCGCTCGAGGATGCCGCCACTCGCGATGGCGGGGTCAGACTGCCGGCCAACCGCAGCATCCGCGCCCTCTCGAGTGCGCTCGGCGTGCCGTTGAGCGGCGTGCTCGCAGAGGAGGTGGTGCCCGCTCGGCTGGCAGCCCGGTTCAGCGAGTTGGGGAAACATCTCCTCGGAACGGTGCAGAGCAGGTCCGGCCGAACCGTCGGCGGAGAGCGCCCCGTGACCTACCGCCATCTTCTCGTCGCGCACGCCATCTCGGCGCCGATCCTGGTCGGCTCGCCCTCCGACATCGCCGACCACCTCGAGACCTGGTTTCGCGCGAGCGCCGTGGACGGATTCACAGTGCTCTCCGCCTTCCTCGGCGGACAGTTCGAGGCATTCACTGCACTGGTCGTGCCAGAGCTTCAGCGTCGGGGGCTGTTCCGCACGGGATACGAGGGTTCGACGCTCAGGGACCACCTCGGCCTCTCCCTCGTCGAAAACGCGCACGCGGCTGCGCGAGACGCGCGCTAGTAGCGGAGGCTCAGGGCCTGCAGCGGGCAGAGCGCGATACTCTCACGCGCAGCATCCATGAGCTCGGAGCGGATGGGCACGTCCGAACCATAGCCGAGCGCTCGTGGGTAGCCCCACTCGTCCCGGTCGAGAAGGCCCGCGAGCAGCTCGGTGCACAGCCCGCGGCCGTCGCAGCGGGTCCAATCGATGTGAAGTGTCCGCGCGATCATGATCCCGTCTCCTCGCAGTGGCCATTGTGATGTGCACGCACATCGTTCTCGAACACGCTCAGGGTGCTCAGCACGAACCTCGCGGTGCCGTCGGGGTGATGGCACGATCCGCGCCCGGTCACCAGGCCCGCGAGCCGTTTCACCTCATCGACCAGCCCCGGGTCGCGGTTCATCGCTGCGACCGAGGACAGTACGCGGGCCATGGCCGGAAGGCCGTTCACGCATGGTCCGCACTGGCGGGCGGACTGTGTGCCGAGGTAGTCGGCGATTCCGGCCGCGACCGTGATGGCACAGCGTCCACGCGCGAGCACCATGAGGATACCCGCGCCGGTGCTCGCGCCGAAGGGTTCGAGCTCTCGCCGGGAAAGGGGAGTGCGAAGAGCGGATGCCGGCAGCCAGGTGCCGTGATAGCCGCCGACGAGCACGGCGCGCACCGTCGAGAGGTCGACACCGGCGCGGGAGAGGATGGCGTCGACGGGCGTGCCACCCGCGACCTCGATCACGCCGGCGCGTGGGACATCGCCGCAGATCGAGACGAGTCGTGTCCCCGGTTCGTCCGCGGTTCCCGTTGTGCGGTACCAGCCAGCGCCGAAACGTGCCACGAGTGCGACGTCGGCGAGTGTCTCGACGTTCTGCACGAGCGTCGGGCGACGGTGCATCCCGGAGACCGACAGCGGCTCCCCGTGGTCGCGGGGGATGGCGCGCCCGTGTTCGATGGAATTGACGACGGCGGACGCCTCACCCGAGACGAAGGTGTCTGGTGCCTCCCGAAGAACGATCGAACGGGCATCCTTCCGCTCGGAGATCGCGCGGGCGACGTACGCGAGCTGGGACGCGGCGGCGTAGAGGTAGACGTCGCGAGCCGAGACCGTTCTGGCGGCCAGCAGGAGGCCGTCGATGACCAGGTGCGGTGCGCGCTGCAGCAGCACGGCATCCTTCGAACTGAGCGGCTCGCCCTCCGCACCATTGCCGATCACCACGGCCGCGGACCTCTGTTCGGGCGTTGTACTCAGGCGCGCGCTCGCCATCTTGCGCCAGGTGGGAAAGCTCGCGCCGCCGCGTCCGGTCAGCCCGGCGGCCTGCAGCTCGTCGAGGAGGGCCGCGGCGTTCGTGAGACCCGGCAGTGGGCCGAAACGCTCCAGGTGGCTGGCGAAGCTCGGTCCTCCGGCAGCGAAGAGCCTGCTGTCTCCACGGGGAGCCGCCGCGGACGGGGTCATCGGAGTTTGATCGAGCAGGGTCATCGTGCTTCGGCCACTCTCTTGTCCGAATGTTCGACGAACCGGCGCGAGAGACGCCAGCCGAGTGCCGCGAGGACGCTCAGAGTGCACAGCACGGCGAGCGCGATGAACCAGGAGGACGTGCCGTCGGTGCCCGTGCCGATGGAATGGGCGAGTGCGATCGGCCACATCGCGTAGGTGAACCAGTGCACGAAGCGGAAGCCGCGCTGGCCGACTCGCTGCCGCAGCAGGCTTGTCACCATGACGGCTACGAGCAGGTCGACGGCGAGCGTGCCGAGCCCCAGCCAGAACGGCTGGTAGCTGCCGAGGAAGGGGAAGACCGCGTCCACGAGATTCAGCTGTGCGTATGGATCGAAGAAGAGCGAGACGATGTGGATGAGGATGAAGGCGCTCGCGAGCAGCGAGCTGTTGCGGTGCACGAGCGTCACGGCGAAACGGGGGAGCCCGAACGCCGGACGACCGGATCGCGTGAGGATGCCGAGAAGCACTGAGACGGTCATGAGGAGCAGTGCGACGACCCCCGTACCTCGACCGAGCGCCCAGAGTGCGTCATCCATCAGGCCGCCGCCTTCTCGAGCGTCTGCGCGGGCTCTGCGGGCCATCCGCCGATGACGGTGACCTCGCCGGAACGGGCGACGAGTCGCGCGGACAGGCCCGCGTTCCTCAGGAATGACACGGCCGCCGCGCCGCGCACGATCGCCGCCGTACTGAAGGTGTTCGCGGTGAAGCAGTCGGGGGCGGCGACGGTGACGCTGCGCCAGAACGGTTCGGCAGGCATGCCGGTGCGCGGGTCGAGGATGTGGTGGATCTCCTCTCCGCCCCGGACCCAGCGACGTTTTTGCGTGCTCGACGTGGCCATGCCGAATCCCTCCGCGAGAACCACACGGGTGGCCGGATCGCCGGGGCGGTCCTGTACGAGCAGCCGCCACCCTTTTTCGGGTGCAGGGCCGGCAGTGGCGATGTCTCCACCGATGCTCATCAGCACGCCGCAGCCGAGCTGTTCCGCGATGGCGCTCGCGGCGAGGTCGGCCGCAACGGCCTTGGCGGTTGCGCCGAGGTCGAGGGCGAGATGGGCTGGCACACGGAGTCGGCGCCCGACGAGTCGTACGCTGCGCCAACCGGGCCGAGGGGATGCGATGGCGCGCACGATCGTGTCGGAGTCGATGACCAGGCTGATGTCGCGGTCGTAGCCGACGGCCGACAGTGCATAGCCGAGAGTGGGGTCGACGTCGCCATCGGTGGCAGCTGCGGCATCCAGCGCCCGACGAATGAGCAGGGCGAGGATCTCGCTCACGTCGACTCCCTGCGGCAGGTACGGCGCGATGCGATTGAGTTCTGAGTCGCTACGGAAACGGCTGCAGGCCGTGTCGATGCGGGTGAGTATGTCGTCGGCCACGGCCCGCGCCGCCCCCAGAAGCCGCTCATCGGTCACGACGAGTCGCGCCTGGGTGCTCCAGAGGTTCCAGTCGGTCGCAGCGGTCATCTCAGGATCCGCTCGAGGTAGCGTCGGTGGAGTTGCCAGAGCTCGATTGCACACTCGACGGGCCCGTCGAGTTGCCCGAGGTGGAACTCGAGCCCGCGGTCGAGGAGGACGTGGAGGACGCAGAGGAAGCCTGGATCTGGCTCCAGGCGTAGAGTCCGGCGGCGCTCGCGCCGACGATGCCGAACGCACTCAGGAGAGCCGTCACCTGCCTGGCCTTGTGTTTTCCCAGTTCGCGCACGTTCATGATCTGGTCTGCCTTTCCTTTCGCCTACTCGAGTGTCGCGAATTCTCCTATGCCATTCCTATGAGAGACCTTTGCGCTCGCCCTGCGCATCCGAGGCGGCACTGCATACACCTGGCCCTTCGCATCGGAGGTTTCGCGCCTAATGGACGAATCGGGCTAGTCTGTGTATACACAAAGGCGTCGACGAGGAGGGGTTGGACATGCGCGCGAGCGACCGGGCCTACTCGATCCTCAGGGAAGAGATTCTCGAGGGAGAGCTGCCGGCGGGCACCGTGCTTGCCGAGATCGAGCAGTCGACCCGGCTCGGCGTGTCCCGTACCCCACTGCGCGAGGCCCTCACGCGACTCGGTTCCGACGGGCTGGTATCCGGCCACTCCGGGCGTGGTGTCGTCGTGACCGGCGTGTCACTCAGCAACATCACCGAGCTCTTCGAAGTGCGCCAGGCGCTCGAGGAGCAGGCCGCCCGACTCGCCGCGCGTCGTCGTCGCCTTGAGGTCTTCGAAGAGCTGCAGCGCGAATTCCGCCGGGCGCACGAACTGCTCGACGACCGCGATCCGGCGCGCCGGGAGTACTACGAGCTGGTCGCCCGCCTCGACGCGGCCATCGACGAGGCCGTCGGCAACCCATTCCTCGTATCGACTCTCGAGGGAGTGCGAACGCACGTCGCACGCATCCGTCGACTGTCGAACGACAATCCGGAGCGCCTGCGCGAAGCGGCGCAGGAGCACCTCATGATCGTCGATGCGATCGTCGACGGTTCGGAATCCCTCGCGGCCCACGCGACCCAGCTGCACCTCTACCGCAGCCTTAAGTACATCCTCGGCTCACTCGAACCGCAGGGAACCCGCGTCATCGCCTGATCGCATCACCGAAAGGAACACCCGTGCAGTTGCAGTCCGTACGCGTCCATAAGAGCGACGAGAATCTCGCCAGGGAGGACCAGCTCGCCTGGAAGATCGCCGAGGTCGCCGGCGATCCCGTCGAGGTGACGGATGAGGTGGTCGAGATGGTCGTGAACCGCGTGATCGACAACGCCGCCGTCGCGACCGCATCGCTGGGCCGCGCCCCCGTGGTGGCCGCGCGTGCACAGGCAGAGGACCATCCGAACCCGTCGTCAAGCTCAGGGACCGGATCGACGGTGTTCGGCATCGAGGGCCGCTTCGGTCCCGAATGGGCAGCCTGGGCCAACGGCGTGGCGGTGCGCGAACTCGATTACCACGACAC
>JAODMW010000181.1 GCA_025464815.1 Microbacteriaceae bacterium
AAGGCGAAGGATCTGGTCGAAGCGGCCTCCGCGAAGACGGCGACGCCCGCGAAGACGGCGACCAGGGCTCCCATCCCCCCGCGCACCACAGCTCGCACCGGTGGTGCCGCCCCGCGTACGGTGCGTCCCAGGACCCCGCGCGCATCAGCCGCCACGACTCCATCCGAATCCTGGACCCTGCCCCAACTGCGCGCGAAAGCCCGCGAAGACGGCCTCGTCGGCTACTCGAGACTGGGTAAGGCTGCACTTCTCGAAAGGCTCCGTGCGCGCTGATCAACCGGTGGCCGGCTCGAGCCGGCGTCGTCGCACACGTCTCGCGATCGGCGCCGGTTGCGGCAGGATGCGTTCCTCGACGAACCGGCCGACCGCCGTGCGCGCAGGAGACTTCGCGGCCACGTCGAAGAGCGTCTTGCCACTGAGAATCGCGGCGTCCAGGGCCGCCTGGTCGTGCGGCACGAGCACGGGCGATGTGATGCCCCCGAACCGTTGCAGGGTCTGTTTGACCTGCCCGGCAGGACCCATGCCGATCGCGCTCGACCGGATCTTGTTCATCACGACTGTGACCCGGTTGGTGACGATCGTCTCGACGAGGTCGACGTGTGCACGCAGGAAGCGCGACAGCCCCACGGGGTCTGCCGAACCGACGGCGACGACATGGTCGGCCTCGCGGAGCGCAGCGATGGTGGCCGCATTGCGCCGCGGTGCGAAGAGGTCGCTGCTGATCTCTTCGTCGTTCTCGAGGCTGAACCCGGTGTCGAGAACGACGTAGTCCACCCAATCGAGGCAGGTCTTGATGGTCGTGACAACGCGTTCCGTCGAGAGCTCGGGCCATCTGTTCGGGCGACCGATGCCGGTGAGCACCCAGAAACTGCCCCGCGGCGAAAGGTAGCGCTGCCCGATGCGTTCCAGTTCCAAACGATCGAGGCTGCCCGCGCCGGCGAGGCGGCAGGCTGCCGCGAACCCTGGCGCCTCGTCCAGCAGTCCGAGAGCCGGTGCGATCGAGCCGCTGTGAGTGTCGACGTCGGCGAGCGCCACGGTGTGGCCTGCCGCGGCGAGTTCTGCCGCGAGATTGATCGCGATGGTCGTGCGGCCGGGTGACCCGGCCGGTCCCCAGACAGCGAGTACCGTTCCCCGGCGTGGATCCCCTGGCGAGGTCGCGGGCACGGCGTCGCCCAGAAGGACGGCCTCGATCTCCGTCCAGAGTGCGTCGAGGCCGACGACCTCGTGCAGGCCGAGGTCCATGGCATGACGGCGATCCGCCTCGGAGGAGGTCATGGCCACGATCCGTACTCCGGCGGCATCCGCCTCCGCGATGAGTCGGTCGTTCAGGTAGCGGGAGGTCGCCGCCACGATGGCGAACTCCGCCCTCGTGGCGAGCAGCGTCGAGGCGAGCTCGTCGGCACTCGAGCAGCGCGCCACGAGTTCGTGGCCGTGATGCACGAGGTCGATGCACAACCGATCCTCGGCCTCGAGCGGAAGAGCCAGCGCGATACGTCCCATCGCTCAGCCCTTCACCGGGATGCTCACCGGCACGAGCGAGATCGCATCCTGGTTCGCGATCGCTTCCAGCACGCGGGCGATCTTGGTGCGAGGAACGAGCACCTCCACGGACGCGCCACCGCGGTCGGCGATGATCCCGTCCCGTTGGACGACACGGACCACCGTGGCCGAGGAGACCAGCACAGCCGGCGGACCGAAGACCCCATTCTCGGTTTCATGGGCGGACCACAGGTCGACGCTCGCGCCGGCTGCGATCGACCGGGCGAGCTCGCTCTGCACAGAGACGACGACCGAGGCCAGGCGCACGCCGGCCGGGTTGCCGACGGCGGATGCCGGCACCAGTTCGCCGGCGGAAACCGCCCTGGTCACGACGAATCCGGCATCCGGAACCTCGTCACTCGACAGGTATCGGGTTTCGGCCCCGTCGAGGCGCACACTCTGGGTGACGAGGTCCCCCGCGTCGATGCGATCGCCCGGACTCAGAGCGGATCGGGCCACGGCGACCTGCACGCTGGTGTCGGCGGCCGAGACGAGCGCGAGCACGCCGAGCACAGATACCACGACCAGACCGAGCCCGATGGCGAACCGCGGGTCGAACCACCATGATCTCGACCGACCTTCCTTCTGTCGTGACGTCGTCGTGGAACTCATGCTCGTCTCCCGGCTCGTGGTTTCAGGTGCTCGCCTCCATGGTCGTGAGGGCGGGCGGATGCCGGGAAAGTTATCCACACCCCCGTTCCACCCGTGCCCGCACACACATAATCGAAGGATGAACGACACGAACCCGACCGATCCGGGCGCCCAGGGTGCTCTCGGCCGCTTTCTCACGCTCGCCGACACCGCAGAGATTCTCAACGTGTCTGCCAGTCAGGCCTATGCCCTCGTCCGTTCGGGAGAATTGCCCGCGATCAAGATCGGCGGACACGGCCATTGGCGCGTCGAGCGATCCGTGCTCGAGTCCTATATCGAGGCTAAGTACGAAGAGTCGAGACGCATGAGCCTCTGGAACCAGTCGGAGTATGCGAGCCTGCCCGAATACTCCTTCGACGCCGGCCGACGGGATCAGACACGCACCAACTGGACCTGATCGAAGGGCACCAGTCGGTACTGGGTCACGGCGTTTTCTCGCCGCGGGGTGCCTGCGTCGTGCATCGCCAGGTCGAGATGATCGCGGCCCACCCTGTCGATGGTCCCGTGCAGCACGCCCGAGGCCAGCTGCACGTCGATGGCTCGGCGGCGACGGCAGAGGTCGCGCAGCACGAAACCCAGTCCCAGTCGACCGGACAACCCATGCGCGGACTCGCCGGAGGCCTCGAGGCTGTCAGTGACCTGTTCGCGGCTGAGCACAAGGCTGGCGATGGCGGCAATCGGCACGATGCACTGCGATTCTCGCTGCGACTCGTCGACGAGGTCGCCCGAAACCCAGTCGCGGCCGATGGTCTTCGGCAGTACGGCGATAGTCGCGCCGTTCGTGAGCACCACGCGGATCGGATGGCGGATGCCGCCGCTTTCGTGCATCGCCCTGATGCGATCGCGCACCGAGAGCCGACCGAGCCGCAGTCGTTCCTCCTCGGCCTGGAGATCGACCTCCTCGGCGCTGAGTTCCTGCTCGAGCTGCCCTTCCAGGTCGTCGAAGAGGTTGTCCCAGCGCATGAGAGCGAAACTAGCCAGCCCTGCCGACAGCCCGACGAGGTTATCCACAGCCCCACATTGGGGCGTGGACATCCGCTGGCCCCTGCTGCTTTAGTGACTAGCCAAGGGCGTCTCCCCCCGTTTGGGGGTGGGGAATCGACGCCCTCGATCTCAGAGTTTCGGAGCCAGCAATGAGCACGACAGTTCCGCTAAGCCAGCCGGGGGCGGCACCAGCGCAGGAGACCCTGCCGAGCAAAGTCATTAAGTCGCGGTTCCACTCCGACGACTTCTTCGGCCAACAGCCCGCGTCGCGGTCCTCGCTGCCGAATCCCGAACCGCTGCTGGAGAACCTCACCCGCTGCGTCATCGAGATCCTTGCCGGCGCTCGCGACCTCGAACAGATCTCACGCTGGGTGACCGACGATGTCTACAGGCATCTGTTGAAACGAGTCGTGCTGTCGGCGCGTGCACGGCAGGCCCGTGGCCAGGCGGTGGTGCGGCCGAGCTTCTCGATCGGCTCGACATCGGTCTGCGAACCACGGGACGGCGTGATCGAAGCCGTGGTCATCGTCCGGGGCCGCGCACGCACCCGCGCGGTCGCACTTCGTCTCGAAGGGCTCGACAACCGCTGGCGGGCGACCGCCATCAACGTGCTCTAGCGATCGTCCTCGTCGTCGATCTCGGCGAGCGCGTCGTCGCGCGTCGTACTCGCCTTGGTGACGATCCGAACGCCGGCTTCCTCCCCGCGCTCCCGTACTTCGGATGCGGTCGCCGTGACGCGATCCTTCACCTCGTCGGCGGTATCGGAGACCCTGTGCGCGACATCCTTCGCGCCGGTCGCGGTCTTGGCCGCGACACCTTTCGCCACATCTGCCGCCCTACCAGCGATGTCGTTGGCCGTCGTCGCTGTCTTTCCTGCGACGTCCTTGGCGGTGCGCGCCACGGTCTGGGAGACGTCCTTCGCGACCGTCGCCGTGCGCTCCGCGACATCGGCGGCGACAGCCGCCGTCCTGTCCGCGACGGTCTTCGCGGTCTCAGCGGTCACGCGAGCCCCGTCGGAGAGCACGCCGGGAGCGGCTTTCGCCGCAGCCTCGGCGCGAGACCGGATGACGGGAGCCTGCTGGCGGGCGTAGGTCTCGACATCCTGGCGCGCCCTGCGAACCTGCGGGCTCTCCCACAGCCGCGAAACGCACGCACGCATCTGCTCATAGCGTTCGCGCCCCGCCCTCGCGCCGAGCACATAGCCGATGGCGAGGCCGACAAGAAGCAGGAATTTGGATCTCATGGCCCCAGCCTAGGCGGGCATGGCCGAGCAGGATAGGGCGCGGTTCGGGCTAACGACCCCTGCGCTTCTCCTGCGCGCGACGATCTGCGCGGTTCACGGGTGGCGGCGTGTTCGGGGCGGTGTTCTGCCCGAAAGCGCCACGCTGACCGGCCGCCGTCGCCGCACGCCCGAAGGCCGCTCCGCCGGTGGCCGACTCCTGCGCCTGCTGCGCTTTGGCGGTGGAACCCTGGTCGAGCTGGCCGCGCGCGTTGCGCACCTCGACCTCGCCCTGGTTGTCAGCGTTCGGGGCCGAGTAGCTGAGGCGCTCGACAGGAGCACCGGATGCTCCGAGCCCCTTCGCGGCGACCGTCGGCACGGCCGCGGTCGCCTCTCCACCACCGGTGACCTCGACTTCGAGGTTGAACAGGAAGCCGACCGACTCCTCGCGGATCTGGCCCATCATGCTCTGGTAGAGAGCGAAACCCTCGCGCTGGTACTCGACGAGCGGGTCGCGTTGCGCCATGGCGCGCAGGCCGATGCCGTCCTTGAGATAGTCCATCTCGTAGAGGTGATCGCGCCAGCGGCGATCGATCACCGAGAGCACTACGCGACGCTCGAGCTCGCGCATGGCCGGTTCGCCGAGGGCCCTGGTACGCGACTCGTACTGCAGCCGGGCATCCGAAAGAATCTCCTCGGCGAGAAGGCTGCTCGTGATCTTATTGCGGGCTCCGGCCTCGGTGAGCAGTTCGTCGATCGTGATCGACACCGGGTAGAGAGTGCCGAGCTCGGTCCAGAGGGCTTCGAAGTCCCAGTCGTCGGCATGACCTTCTGCGGTGTGCACCTCGACGACCTCGGTGATGACGTCTTCGAGGAACTTCTGCGTGCGGTCCTGCAGGTCGTCGCCCTCGAGAATATGGCGGCGGTCGCCGTAGATCGCCTCGCGCTGGCGGTTGAGAACGTCGTCGTACTTGAGCACGTTCTTGCGGATCTCGGCGTTGCGCGCCTCGACCTGGCTCTGTGCACTGCGGATGGCGCGGCTCACGACCTTCGATTCGATCGCAAGGTCATCCGGCACATTGCCGCGGCCCATGAGCGATTCGGCGGCGGCGGAGTTGAACAGCCGCATGAGGTCATCCGTGAGGGACAGGTAGAAGCGGCTCTCACCGGGATCGCCCTGGCGTCCGGAACGACCGCGCAGCTGGTTGTCGATGCGGCGCGACTCGTGGCGCTCGGTGCCGAGCACGTAGAGGCCGCCGGCTGCGACGACCTTCTCCGCCTCTTCGGAGGAGACGGCCTTGGCGTGCTCGAAGACCGCGTTCCACTCCGTCTCATACTCTTCTGGGGTGTCGATGGGACTGAGCCCGCGCTGGTTCATCTCGGCGACGGCGAGGAACTCCGCGTTGCCTCCGAGCATGACGTCGGTACCACGGCCGGCCATGTTCGTGGCGACGGTGACGGAGCCGAGGCGTCCAGCCTGGGCGATGATCGCGGCCTCGCGCGCGTGGTTCTTGGCGTTCAACACCTCGTGCTTGACTCCGCGCTTGGCAAGGAGCTTCGAGAGGTACTCGCTCTTCTCGACGCTCGTCGTGCCGACGAGCACCGGCTGGCCTTTCTCATGGCGCTTCACGATGTCTTCCACCACCTGGCCGAACTTCGCCTCCTCGTTCTTGTAGACGAGGTCGGACTGGTCGAGGCGTAGCATCGGCTTGTTGGTGGGGATCGAGACGACACCCAGCTTGTAGGTGCTCATGAACTCGGCGGCCTCGGTCTCGGCTGTACCGGTCATACCGGAGAGCTTCTTGTAGAGGCGGAAGTAGTTCTGCAGCGTCACGGTCGCGAGGGTCTGGTTCTCGGCCTTGACCTCGACACCCTCCTTGGCCTCGATGGCCTGGTGGATTCCCTCGTTGTAACGGCGGCCCATGAGGATGCGGCCGGTGTGCTCGTCAACGATGAGTACCTCGCCGTTCATCACGACGTAGTCCTTGTCCTTCTTGAACAGCGCATCCGCTTTGATCGAGTTGTTAAGGAAGGAGATGAGCGGGGTATTCGCCGACTCGTAGAGGTTGTCGATGCCGAGGTAGTCCTCGACCTTTTCGATACCGGGCTCGAGCACGCCGACCGTGCGCTTCTTCTCATCGACCTCGTAGTCGACGTCCGGCACGAGACGCTTCGAGAGGTTCGCGAACTCGGCGAACCAGCGATTGGCTTCGCCGGATGCGGGACCCGAGATGATCAGCGGCGTGCGGGCCTCGTCGATGAGGATCGAGTCCACCTCGTCGACGATCGCGTAGTTGTGGCCGCGCTGCACCATGTCGCTCGCCTGCCACGCCATGTTGTCGCGCAGGTAGTCGAAGCCGAACTCGTTATTGGTGCCGTAGGTGATGTCCGCGGCGTACTGCTCGCGGCGCTCCGCGGGCGACTGCCCGGAGAGGATGACACCGGTGCTCATGCCGAGCGCGCGGAACACGCGTCCCATGAGCTCCGACTGGTAGCTCGCGAGATAGTCGTTGACCGTGATGACGTGGACGCCACGGGACGGGATCGCGTTGAGGTAGGCGGCGAGGGTCGCGACGAGGGTCTTGCCCTCACCGGTCTTCATCTCGGCGATGTTGCCGAGGTGGAGTGCCGCTCCGCCCATGAGCTGCACGTCGAAGTGACGCATGCCGAGGGTGCGCGTGGCCGCCTCCCGAACCGCGGCGAAGGCCTCGGGCAGCAGGTCCTCGAGAGATTCGCCGTTGGAGTAGCGCTCGCGGAATTCGACGGTCTCGTTCTTCAGATCCTCGTCGCTGAGTTCCTTGAAGTCGTCTTCGAGATGATTGACGGCCTGCGCGAAGCGCTCGAGGCGCCGCAGGGTTCGGCCCTCACCAACGCGGAGGACCCTTTCAAGAACGTTGGCCACTGCTCACTCCAGATACATTCGGCGGTCGGGTGTGAGCCGGTACCGGACTGGCACCAGGTCATCCCGCAAAGCGTATGGCTGACATCGCGCCGCGAATCGGCGCGCCTGTAACCAATTCGTAATGGTAGCAAGCCTAGCCCGTGGCTTCCTGACTTCGGCGATCTGTACGCCATGCGCGTACCCCGAGAACTGGGGCCATCGCGCTTGACTCCGCGACGGCCCCGGCATCTCGATCCCTAACGACTCAGCTTTCGCGTGGCCGTGGCGACCTCCTGCAGCTCCGTTGCCGAATCGTCGAGACCGATGACGCCGTAGTCCCAGCCCTTGCGCCGGTAGACGACGCTCGGCCGGTCGGTCTCCGCATCGATGAAGAGGTAGAAATCGTGCCCGACCAATTCCATGTAGTAGAGCGCGTCATCCACGGTCATCGGTACGGACGCGAACACCTTCTTGCGAATGACGACCGGGCTCCACTCCGCCTCGGCCGCTTCTTCCGGCGGGCTCTCGATCACATCGATTGCGCCCGTACGCGCTTTTTCCATCACGGCAGCGTCGGCGGGACGGATGTCGGTCACACTGAACCCGCCCGCGCTCGCTTCGCGCAGGGAGGTCGGCCGATGCTTTCCGCGATGTACCTTTTGTCTGTCCTTCGCTCTGCGTAAGCGTTCGACGAGTTTGTCGAGGGCGAGATCGAGGGCGACGTACTTGTCAGAACCGCTGGATTCCGCGCGGACCAATGGACCCGGTCCAATGAGTGTCAGTTCGACGCGGTCATCGCCGCTCGATCCGTTCTTCTCATTGTGCCTGCTGACCTTGACTTCGAACGCAAGGGCCTTGTCGGCGAGATGGGAGACCTTCTCGGCCTTCTCCGTTGCGTAGTCCCGGAATCGATCAGTGATCCCTAGGTTGCGACCGTTGATGGAAATTTCCATGGCGTCCTCCTAGTTCCGTCCGGCGCGACGCCCAGTGGAACCAGGCGATACTTCCGCGCCTCTTTTGCCCACCGTAGACCCGCCACCCGCCCCTTGTCACGGGTTTGGCTCGGCATGAGCTGGGAATCGCCGAAGTGCATCGGCGTGAAGGCGAGGGCGGCCGCGCCGACCACCTCCGCACCCCCTTCTCGGAGCGCTCGCGCCGCCTCCATCAGCGTCGAACCGGTGGTCAGGACATCGTCCACGAGCAGGAATCGACGCCCAGCGAGCCAGCCATTGGCCGTCATCGACCCCGCGAGATTGCGCTGCCGTTCCTCGCGATCGAGAGTTTTCTGGTGCGCCCGCGCATGGGTGGCGGACAGTACCGGCGACGGCTGTGGCAGCCCTGCACGCCTCAGCAGCAAGCGCACCGGATCGTACCCCCGGCGGCGCAACCCGGCGCGACCCGGGGGGATCGAGACGAGTTCGACACGGCCGATGACGGCAGCGGCGATCGCGACCGAGAGCGCTGTTGCCAGGGGTCTGGATACGTCCGTCCTGCCCTGCTCCTTGAAGGCGAGGATCGTGCGGCGCACCAGGTCCTCGTAGCGCAGTGCAGAGACGACGGTCGTGCCATCGGCGAGTTGCCGGCGGTGGAGGGTCGCGTGGAGGCCAGAGCGGCACGCCGGGCAGAGTGCCCGGTCATCCGCTCCGCAGCCGGCGCAGGTCACAGGCAGGAGCACCGACCATGCATCGAGCGCGGCATCACGGAGGTTCATCCGCCCAGTGTTTCGCCCACGTCGGGGAGGTGTGCGAGCGGCCGGCCGATCGGTGGACAACCCACGGCCGCCCCAGGATGTGAGCAGAGCGCCCGAGCAGAATCCCGCCATACTCACCGAAAACGCAGGACATCGGTCGCGAATGGTCGACAAGCGCGCGAATCGCAACCTGCCACGAGCAAACTCCTGCGTTTTCGGTTGGGCGGCAGGGACGTTTCCCGACAGGGGTCAGCGCTGGGTGGCGATGAAGTCGACCTTCACTTTGCTGCTCTGCCAGCTGCTGCCGAGATAGGTCCAGATGGCGGAATCGGCGCCAAGGGCTCTCAGTCCGTCCTGGCCGTTGTTGCCGCCGACGATCGATGCTGCCACGGTCGGCATCGTGCCGAGGGACAGCCGCTGGCCTCCGGCGGTGAACAGCTGCACGTTCGACTGCCCGTTGGCGACCACGAGCGTCGCGATGGTCAGCTGGTCGGCCCAGGTCGCGTCGACCGCGGTGTCGCCGCCGAAAGAGACGTCGATGATGGGCGGGCCGAGGCTCACCGGCACCTGCTTGTCGTCGCGTACGATCGCGGCGACAACGAGTCGGGGGCCGGTGCTCGTGGACAGCAGGATCGCGACCCGTGCGCCGTCGCGCGAAACCTCGAGGGAGGCGACCTGCGAATCGGTCGGCAGGCCAGGAGAGGTGAGCGGGTGCGGAGCGCCACTCGTGTCGTACACGATGATGGCGTTGGGGCTGCCGGCGGGAACGGACCAGACATAACCGTTCTCATCCATCGACGGCGCTATGAGGCCCGGTCTCGTATCGACCGGTGCCGTCGCGGCCTGGCTCTTTCGCACGATCGAGACCCCGCCGGACGCGAGCACGGCCGCAGTCGACTGGTCGGAGGAGAGCGTGGCCGCCTGCGGATCGAGAGCGACGATCCTGCCGCTCAGCGGGCTCAGCGCCGCGACTTTGCCGTTGGCGTAGAATCCGAACTCTCCCTTGCGGAAGACGAGCGCCTGGGGGTCGACCTTGGTATCCGCCTGCGGGGCGTTCGACCCGAGATCGTCGATCTGCAGCGGCGTGCCCATCACTGAGAGGCTCACGCGCGAAATGCTCCCGACAGAGCGCAGGCTCTCCGAGAGCTGCAGCTGCATGAGCTGGCGGTCCTTCGTATTCGCGCCAAGCGCTTCCCTGCTGAGATCCACCCGCGCGATGCCGGAATCGACGATCACCGAACCGCTGGAATCCGAGAGCTGCGTGCCGTCGGGGAACCGGGAGAAAGCGGCACCCTTGAGCCAGGTCGGCGGACCGGCCAGCAGCGCAGACACGATCCGGGTCGCCGCCGTGCCGTTCGGGAACCAGCGCAGATCGGGCACGAGGTTCTGGTCGTCTGCGCTGAGAAAGTAGAGGGGGCTGGGGCTGAAGATGCGCTGGAAGGTCTGGTCGGAGAGCACGATCCCCGCAGGCGCCGAGTTGATGCGCCACTCGCTCCCCTGCTTGACGAATGAGAACTCGAGCGTGAACGGCTGGGTGCCGTCCTTGTACGATCCGGATGCATTCACCGTCGCCGAGGCGGTGAATGAGTAATCCATCGTGGTGTCATTCACCTGCGACAGGCGCGCCTGGCCGCTGCGTACCTGCACGCTCGCACGCGGATCCCACTTGCTCTGGAAGTCGGAGGACAGGTACTGCTTCGCGACGGCGTAGCCGCCCGTCGCGGAGGTGAATGCCGCGACGAATCCCTTCAGGATGTCCTGCTTGGTCGCCCCGTTCGCCGGGCCTTCCGGGTTGTACTGCACGTTCGCGCCGCCCGAGTCCGCGTTGATGGCGACACCCTGCGAGACGGATCCGGATGACGGGATGCCCACGCAGGCCGAGAGCGCGACGGCGACACCGAGTGCGAGGAGGGCGGCAAGACCGCGACGAGGATCAGGCATGGTCGATCCCCTCGATCGGAATGGAGTCGTCCGGCGGAAGTTCGAGCGGCGAGCTGACAATCGGCAGGTCGCGGTCGCGCGGGAGAGTAAGGCGGAAGCAGGTGCCCTTGCCGAGCTCCGACCAGACCTCAAGCCACCCGTCGTGCAGCGTGGCATCCTCGAGTGAGATCGCAAGCCCGAGGCCGGTGCCGCCGATCGTGCGCTGGCGGGATGGGTCGGCACGCCAGAAGCGATCGAAGACGCGGGACACCTGAGTGGGCGTCATCCCGATGCCGTAGTCGCGCACCGCGAGAGCTATCGCCCTCTCATTGCTGTCGACCATCACGACGATGGGCTTCCCCTCACCGTGCTCGACGGCGTTGCCGAGGAGGTTGCGCAGGATCCTGCGGACGCGGCGAGCATCGACCTCGGCCTCGAAATAGCCGCCGGGCGCGACGACCCGCAGTTCCGAGCCGCGTTCCTCCGCGAGCGGCTGCATGGAGTCGACGGCATCCTCGACCAGGCGAACGAGATTGGTCGGTTCGAGTTCCAGTTCGACGGCGCCCGCGTCGTAGCGGCTCACCTCGAGCAGGTCGGCGAGGAGCACCTCGAAGCGCTGCACCTGCGTGTGCAGGAGTTCCGCGGTGCGGGCGGTCGACGGTTCGAACTGCTCGCGCTGATCGTAGAGAACGTCACCGGCCAGCCGGATGGTCGTGAGGGGTGTTCGAAGCTCGTGCGAGACATCCGAGACGAAGCGCTGCTGCAGGCGGGATAGCTCGGCGAGCTTGGTGATCTGGCGCTGAAGACTGTCGGCCATCCCGTTGAAGGATCGTGCGAGGGTGGCGATCACATCCTCGCCCTTCTCCGGAATCCGCTGCTCGAGCTGGCCGGCGGCCAGCCTCTCGCTCGTTTCTGCCGCGAGCCTGATCGGACCGACGACCAGGCGCACCACGATGTAGGTGACCGCGCCGATGAGCAGGACGAGGGCGAGCCCGCCGAGCACGAGGGTCTGGGTCACGAAGTTCAGCGTCTGTTGCGAATCGCTCAGCGGGTAGACGAGATAGAGCTCGTAGTTGCCGGCGGAGGGCACCTGCACCTGTGAGCCGACGACGAGGGCGGGCGCCCCGTCCGCCAGGCTCACCGACTGGTATTGCACATGGGTCGGGTCGGCGATGACGCTCTTTCTCAGGGTGTTGCTCACGACCTCCTGCGGAAAGTCGGGCGTACTGATGGGCTGCATGGACTGGGCGGTCTGCTGATCGGGGGTGCGCATGATCGCGAAAGCGGTTCCCGCGGTGCTCGCCGAGGCGGGCAACAGTTTGTCGCGCACCGTTCCCGCGAGGCTGTCCAACTCGATCGGCGGACCCTGGCCGCCCGTCGATTCCGCGGTGTCGAAGATGTCCTGTGCCAGGTTGTGCGCGCTCCTCGCCTCGTCCTGCACCTGGGAACTCCTCGAATCGAAGAGATTGTTGCCGATGCTGATCGAGATGAAGGAACCGATGATGAGCACGGCGAGACCGGAGAGCACAACCGTGATCGCGACCGTGCGGAACTGCAGCGACGTGCGCCAGAATCGCGCCAGCCGACCGGGGTACGACCGCCAGTCCAAAGGTTTCATGCTGCTCGCAGGTTAGCTGCTGGCGCCTGCACGATAGCCGACACCGCGCACGGTCATGACGATGCGCGGATTGTCCGGGTCTTCTTCGACCTTCGCGCGCAGCCGCTGCACATGCACGTTGACCAGGCGGGTGTCCGCCTTGTAGTGGTATCCCCAGACCTGCTCGAGCAGCATTTCCCGCGTGAACACCTGCTGCGGTTTGAGCGCGAGTGCGAGCAGCAGCTCGAACTCGAGGGGCGTGAGGTTGATCTTGGCCGTGCCGCGCGTGACCTCGTGACCGGCGACATCCAGCTGCAGGTCGCCGACCTGGAGCACGTTCGTCGAGGCGGCGGGGGTCGGACGCAGGCGGGTGCGGATGCGGGCGACCAGCTCTTTGGGATTGAACGGCTTGACGACGTAGTCATCCGCTCCGCTTTCGAGGCCGCGCACGACATCCGTCGAGTCGGACTTGGCCGTCAGCATGATGATCGGCACCCCCGATTCCGTGCGGATCTCCGCACAGACCTCGATGCCGTCCTTGCCCGGGAGCATCAGATCCAACAGCACGAGATCGGGCTTGGATGCGTGAAAGGCCTGGAGGGCTTCGCTCCCGTCGCCGCAGAAGAAGGGCTCGAATCCTTCTGAGCGCAGAACGATGCCGATCATTTCCGCGAGAGCAGTGTCGTCATCGACTACAAGAATGCGTGCGGTCATCGTTCCATCTTCGTAATCGGCGCTCCCATGACGCGAGGGTGCGGTAGCTTTCGCACAAGAGTAGTCGAGTATGTAAGCATTATCGCCGTGGGCCTGCTGCCCCGCGCACACGATCGAGGGGGCCACGAGTGACCGAGGAATCGCAGTGGCAGTCCCCCGGGGATACACCCCGTCACGCCGGTGAGCCCGTTCCCCCGGTCACGCCGGCCATACCCCCGGTCACGCCGAGCTTCCCGCCTCTCGATCCCGGCCGCTACGCGCAGCCCGCGCCGCCTCCCCCACCCCCCGGTTATGCGCTCGGAGGCACCCCGTCGAACGGATCCCGGCAGGGCCAGCCCGGCTGGACTCCGCCGCCGAAGCCCGGGCTCATACCGCTGCGTCCACTCGACCTCGGCACGATCCTCGGGGCGTCGTTCCGGGTGCTGCGACGCAATCCGCGACCGACCTTCGGTGCCGCCCTGCTCATCCAGGGCATCGTCTCCGTTCTGATCCTCGCGGTGGTCGGTTTCGCCACCTTCGCAGCGATCTCCCGAATCAGCTTCAGCACCTCCCAGAATGCTGACGAGATCACGGCAGGTGCCATCGGCCTGGTCGCGCTCGCGGCGATCATTCCGGTCTTCTTCGCAATCGTGGCCTCGGCGCTCCTGCAGGGTGTGATCGTCGTGGAGGTCTCACGCGGAGCCGTCGGCGAGAAGTCGACCTTCCGCGAGCTCTGGCGCCGCGTGCGCGGCCGGATCGGCGCACTGGTCGGCTGGACCCTGCTGCTCATCCTGGCGGTGGCCCTGGCAACCGGCATTTTCATCGGCATCATCGTGGCTCTCGTCTCCACCGCGGCGAGCGCTGGAATCGCATTCGCTGTGCTCTTCGGCGTCTTCGGGGCGCTCGGAGCGGTCGTGCTGTACTTCTGGCTTGGCACCAAGCTCTCGCTCGTCCCCAGCGCGCTGGTGATCGAGCGACTGACTCTCGGCAGGGCGATCGCACGATCGTGGTCGCTCACCGAGGGTGCGTTCTGGAGGACCCTGGGCATCCAGCTGCTCGTGTCGGTCATCGTCGCCGTCGCCTCGCAGGTCATCTCGGCGCCGTTCAGCTTCATTGCGCCGCTGTTCGTCGGCCTGCTCGACCCGAACGGCCAGAACGGGCCGACGACCGCGATCGTCATCGCCGGCATCGGCCTGCTCTCCCTCATCGTCACCGTCGTCGTCGGCGCGATCACCGCGGTCGTGCAGACAGCGACCACCGCCCTCATCTACCTCGACCGTCGGATCCGCAAGGAGGGCCTCGATCTCGAGCTCGCCCACTTCGTCGAAGCCAGGCAGGCTGGCGACTCGACGATCGCGGACCCGCTACTTCACGCGGCCCCGACGATCGGATACTCGACGGCACCTGGTGCGCCATATCCGACCTCGGATGGTTCGCCCCGGTCATGATCGCACCGTGGCCCTTCGATGTCCCCGTGGATCCGGATGCCCACCAGGCACAGGATTGGATCGTCACGGAGCTCTCGAAGCCCGAGTACCAGGCGGCGCAACCCACCTGGTTCGACCGGCTGTCATCCGCGTTCTGGAACTGGCTGTCGTCGCTCACATTCGGTACCGGGCCCGCGACACAGGTTCCCGTGCTCCTCATCGCCCTTGGCGTGATCGTCGCCGCGCTCGTCGGCGCCTTCTTCATCTTCGGCCCACCACGACGGGGTCGCCGGAGCACGGTGACTGGCGTGCTCTTCGGCGAGGACGACCGCCGAAACGCCGCGGACATCCGGAGAGCGGCAGAGGATGCCGCCTCGCGGGGCGAGTGGACGACCGCGATCGAGGAGATGTTCCGCTCGATCGCCCGGGGGCTCGCCGAGCGCACGATCGTCACGACGAATCCGGGTTCCACCGCGCAGGACTTCGCCGCGCGAGCGGCGGTGCGGCTTCCCGCCTTCGCCGACGCCCTCGCTTCGGCGGCCGCCGCCTTCGATGAGGTACGCTACCTCGGGCGCGACGGTCAGGAGGAGACGTACCGCAGGTCGGCTTCCCTCGAAAGCGACCTGCGCTCGGCTCGACCCATGCTCGCCTCCGCGATCGGCTCACCCCGGTGACGACGAGCACCACGCTGACCCCGACCATTCGCCGGGCGACGCGAAAATCGCTGTTCTGGATCCTCGCCGCCGTGTTCCTCGTCGTCGTCGCGGTCGTCGCCATCGCGCTCACCGGAGCCGCGAACGGCGGCGGCACCCCGTTCTCCGGCACCAATGCTGCTCCCACCGGCAGCAAGGCCGTGGTCGAGGTGCTCAGGCAGCAGGGTGTGACCGTGAACGTGACGGACAACCTGGCATCGGCGACGACCGCGCTCAAGCGCGACGACGACGCGACCCTGTTCCTCTACGACCCGGACAACTACCTCGACCGGGCGCAGCTACAGTCGGTCACCCAACTCGCGCAGCACGTCGTGGTGCTCTCGCCCGGCTTCGAGCAGCTCGCCGAGATCGCCCCGGAGGTCGCACTCGCCGGCGCGGTGACGAAGAAGTCCCTGTCCGCCGACTGTTCCCTTCCCGCAGCGAGGCAGGCGAAGTCGGTCACCGGGACCGGAACGGGCTTCCGCCTCATCGACGCGAGTGCCGACACCATTTCATGCTTCGGCAGCGGAAAAAAGGTGTTCTCACTCATCACGGTCGAGCATGGCGGCGGGGTCGAGATCACCGCGCTGGGGACCACTGATGTCCTGAGCAATGAGCACATCGCCGAGCGGGGCAACGCGGCTCTCGCCCTCAATCTGCTCGGCGGCAGCCCGAGACTCGTCTGGTACCTGCCCACCATCGACGATTCCGCCCTGCCGAACCAACCGAGCATTGCCGAACTGACCCCGCAATGGGTCGGGCCGGTGATGGCGCTGCTCGTCATCGTCGCCATCGTCGCGGCGTTCTGGCGGGGCCGCCGGATGGGCCCGCTGGTCGTCGAGAACCTTCCGGTCGTGGTGCGGGCGAGCGAGACCATGGAAGGTCGTGCACGCCTCTACCAGAAGGGGGCAGCCCGGCTGCGGGCGCTCGATGCGCTGCGCATCGGAACGATCGACAGGCTCGCGACACAGTCCGGACTGCCGCGGCTCGCCAGCGTCGACGAGGTGATCGCGAGAGTCGCCGCCCTGACCTCCGGCGATCCTGGAGCGATCCGTTCGCTGCTGCTCGACGCCGTGCCTGCCACCGACGGCGAACTCGTGCAGCTGTCGGATTCGCTGGTCGAACTCGAACGCGCCGTGCAGCGGGCGATCCGGCCATCCTGAACCACCGAAGCAACCATGGAGAATGAACGCATGACTGACTATGCCCCGAGTTCGACGACCGATCTCCGCGCCCGGTTCTCGCAGGTGCGCATCGAGGTGGGCAAGGCCGTCGTGGGCCAGGACGGTGCCGTCACCGGCCTGATCATCGCCCTGCTCACCGGCGGCCACGTGCTGCTCGAGGGCGTGCCCGGCGTCGCCAAGACGCTGCTCGTACGCAGTCTCAGCCGGGCTCTTCACCTCGAGACCAAGCGGGTGCAGTTCACTCCGGACCTCATGCCGGGTGACGTGACGGGATCGCTCGTCTACGACGCCAGGTCGGGCGAGTTCGATTTCCGCGCCGGGCCGGTGTTCACCAACATCCTTCTCGCCGATGAGATCAACCGCACACCCCCGAAGACGCAGTCGGCGCTGCTCGAGGCGATGGAGGAGCGGCAGGTGAGCGTCGACGGCGAGACGCGCCCGCTACCCGTGCCGTTCATCGTGGCGGCCACCCAGAACCCGATCGAGTACGAGGGTACATACACGCTGCCCGAGGCGCAGCTGGACAGGTTCCTGCTCAAGCTCGTGCTGGACATCCCCGAGCGCAGCGACGAGGTGGAGGTGCTGACCCGCAGTGCGGCCGGCTTCAACCCGCGCAACCTCGAAGCAGCGGGGGTCTCCCCCGTTCTCGACGCCGATCATCTCGCCGCCGCGCAGGCCGATGTCGCCAAAGTCGGTGCGAGCATGGATGTGTTGTCGTACATCGTCGATCTCGCACGCGGCACGCGGCAGAGCCCCTCGGTCAAGTTGGGTGTGAGCCCACGCGGAACCACCGCGCTGCTCGCCGCCGCCAAGGCCTGGGCCTGGCTCAATGGCTTCGACTCGATCACCCCCGACCACGTGCAGGCCATGGCGCTGCCGGTCTGGCGGCACCGGATCCAGCTGCGACCGGAGGCCGAGCTGGAGGGGATCTCCCCCGATTCGATCCTGCGGTCGATCCTGCAGCAGGTGCAGGTGCCGATCTAAGTGGCCGTCTCCGGGTGGTTCGTGCTGCTCGTGGCGCTCGGCATCCTGCCGGTCGTCGTGCTCGG
>JAODMW010000212.1 GCA_025464815.1 Microbacteriaceae bacterium
TTGACCCGCTGGGCGTTGGCGCTCGTGGTGACGAGCAGGGCATCCGGAGTGTCGACGACGACGATGTCGGTGACGCCGATGAGGGAGATGAGACGACCGGTCTGGCTGATGACGACGCCGCTCGAGGCATCGGCGAGCACGCGGGCGTTCTCACCGAGGATCGCCAGGTCGGACTTGCGGCCATGGGAATGGAGCTTGGCGATCGCGGCGAAGTCGCCGACGTCATCCCAGTCGAAGTCGCCGGGGATCACGGCGAGGCGCCCGGCCTTCGCCGCGGGCTCGGCGACGGTGTAGTCGATCGCGATCTTTCGGAGGCCCGGCCAGACCCTGTCGACGACGGCGCCGCGCCGAGGGGTGTCCCATGCCTCTGCGAGCTCGGTCAGACCTGCGAGCAGCTCGGGTTCGGTCTCGCCGAGCTGCTTGAGCAGCACGTCGGCGCGGGAGATGAACATCCCGCCGTTCCACAGGTAGTTGCCGTCGGCGAGGTAGGCCTGCGCGGTCTCGAGGTCGGGTTTCTCGACGAAGGAGTCGACCGCGACCGCGCTTGGCGCCGCGGCGATCTGGAGGGTCGCCCCGCAGTGGATGTAGCCGAAACCGATCGCCGGGTCGGTTGGCGTGATGCCGATCGTCGCAATGTAGCCGGCATCCGCGGCGGCGACCGCCTCGGTCACGGCACGTCGAAAGCCGCGGATGTCCGAGATCACGTGGTCCGCGGCGAACGATCCGATGATCACGTCCGGCTCCCGGTGATGCAGGATCGCCGCAGCGAGCCCGATCGCCGCCGAGGAGTCCTTCGGCTCGCTCTCGAGCACAACGTTGAGGTCGATGAGGTCGGGAAGCTGGGCCTCGACCGCCGCACGGTGGGCCCGGCCGGTTACGACCATGACGCGGTCCTTGCCGGAGAGCGGCACGAGGCGGTCCCAGGTGGCGCGGAGGAGCGTGGTACCGGATCCGGTGAGGTCGTGCAGGAACTTCGGCGCATCGGCACGCGACAGCGGCCACAGCCGGGATCCGATACCCCCCGCGGGAATCACGCTGTAGAACCGGTCGAGCGGGCCGCGTTGCTGTGCCATGCCGATCAGACTAGCGAACCGGCCACCTGAAAGGGCTGTGACGAGTTCATCCGCAGTTTGCCGGCGGTCAATCTCGGCCTTCTACTCTCAGCGGTAGCGGACCGGATCGAAAGCGGCGAGAGCATGCGGATTGCAGTAGTCAGCGAGAGCTTCCTCCCCACACTCAACGGGGTGACGACGAGTGTGTGCCGTGTGCTCGAACATCTCAGGGACAGGGGTCACGACGCCATCGTGATCTGCCCCTCCGCCGGCGCTCCGCGGGAGTTCGCAGGCTTTCCCGTGCACGAGGTGCCGGCCTTCGCGTACCGCCAGTTCCCGGTCGGCCTTCCCAATCCGCAGGTGCAACGGCTGCTCGACGACTTCGCTCCGGATGTGGTCCACGCCGCGTCGCCGTTCCTGCTCGGAGCGCAGGCCATCGCGGCGGCAGCGAGGCGCAATATCGCCTCGGTCGCGATCTTCCAGACGGATGTCGCCGGCTACGCACGGCGAAACGGCCTGGGAGCCGCGACTGCGCTCGCCTGGCGCCTGGTGCGCTGGGTACACGAGGGGGCGGACCTCACTCTCGCCCCGTCGACGGCGTCGATGGCGGACCTCGCCGCGGCGGGCATCAGACGGGTCGAACGCTGGGGACGCGGCGTCGACCTCGAGGGTTATCACCCCCGCAACCGCCCGGCAGCGGCCACTCGGACGCTCCGCGACCGGATCGCACCCGACGGCGAGATCATCGTGGGATACGTCGGACGCGTGGCACCGGAGAAGCAGCTCGAACGACTCGCCGCGCTCCGGGGCATTCCCGGCATCCGAATCGCCATCGTCGGTGGCGGCCCCTCCATGGCCAGCGTCGAACGACACCTCAAGGGGATGCCGGTGACCTACCTCGGCACGCTCACCGGCGGCGACCTGGCCACCGCCTACGCGACATTCGACATCTTCGTGCACCCCGGCACCGAGGAGACCTTCGGCCAGACCATCCAGGAGGCCCACGCGAGCGGAGTGCCCGTGATCGCTCCACGGGCGGGCGGGCCCATCGACCTGGTGCGCGTGCGGCAGAACGGGTTCCTGTTCGAGCCCGACGACAACCGCTCGCTGCGCGGCTTCGTCGAACTGCTCGTGCGGGATGAGCCGCTCCGGCTGCGGATGGGCGAAGCCGGCCGGCGCTCGGTCATCGATCGGTCATGGGAGTCGATCTGCGGCGAACTCGTCGAACACTACGAGAACACGATCGCCCGCCGCGCGCACCCGGCCATGGCCAAGGCGGGAACACTCAAGAAAGTATCTCGATCTCGAGATAGTTAGGCATGCCTTGGCGGCGCGCTCGAAATCGCGGGAATAGACTGGAAGCCGTTCACCCAAGGAACAGTCACGCGCCCTCACCATGGGGCAAGACACCGCCAAGGAGGGTTGCTCGTGCCAGAGAAGTCGGCGGGGGCCCTGGCTGCGCCCAAGCCAGAAAAGAAGTATCCGCTCCCCAAGATCTCGGCTCCACGGGTTCCACGGGGCACCCTGTACCGCGGTCGGGAAGGCATGTGGTCGTGGGTTCTGCACCGGATCACCGGCGTGGCGATCTTCTTCTTCCTGCTCGTGCACATCCTCGATACATCACTCGTACGGGTGAGTCCCGAGGCATACAACGCGGTGATCAACACCTACAAGACGCCCATCATGGGCCTCGGTGAAACCGCACTCGTCGCCGCGATCGGTTTCCATGCGCTCAACGGGCTCCGCATCATCCTGATCGACTTCTGGAGTGTCGGCACCAAGCACCAGCGACTCATGTTCTGGATCGTGATCGGGCTGTGGATCGTGCTTCTCATCGGCTTCGTGCCCCGCCAGTTCATGCACATCTTCGGAGGTGCGTGAACATGAGCGTCACGATTGAAACCCCGCGCGCCCCTCGGACGGTGCGTCGCCCCCGACGCTTCAACGTCGAGAAGTGGGGCTGGATCTACATGCGCGCGAGCGGCGTCGTGCTCGTCGTGCTGATCTTCGGCCACCTCTTCGTCAACCTCGTCGCCGGCCAGGGGGTCAAGGCCATCGACTTCGCCTTCGTCGGCGGCAAGCTCTCACAGCCCTTCTGGCAGATCTGGGACACGCTGCTGCTCTGGCTCGCTCTCATCCACGGCGCCAATGGCATGCGCACCATCGTCAACGACTACGCCAGCAACCGGCTTCTTCGCGTCATCTTCAAGGGCGCACTCATTGCGTCCGCCGTCGTTCTACTCGTACTGGGAACCCTCGTGATCTATACCTTTGACCCCTGCCCGGCCGGCGCATCCCCCGCGGATCTCGCCTCGTTCTGCCCGGTCAAATAATGGGAGAAGATGCAGAGGGCACCTCGTCGATCGTCGACGGTGTTCACTACCACCAGTTCGACATCGTCATCGTCGGAGCCGGCGGTGCCGGGATGCGTGCGGCCATCGAGGCCGGCCCTCACGCTCGCACCGCCGTCATCTCGAAGCTCTACCCGACCCGCTCCCACACGGGCGCGGCACAGGGCGGCATGGCCGCAGCTCTCGCCAACGTCGAAGAGGACAACTGGGAGTGGCACACCTATGACACCGTCAAGGGCGGTGACTACCTGGTGGATCAGGATGCCGCCGAGATCCTGGCGAAGGAAGCCATCGACGCGGTCATCGACCTCGAGAACATGGGCCTGCCATTCAATCGCACGCCCGACGGGAAGATCGACCAGCGGCGCTTCGGCGGCCACACGCGTGAGCACGGCAAGTCGCCGGTCCGCAGGGCCTGCTACGCCGCGGACCGCACGGGCCACATGATCCTGCAGACGCTCTTCCAGAACTGCGTCAGGCTCGGCATCAACTTCTTCAATGAGTTCTATGTGTTGGACATGGTCATGACCGAGGTCGACGGGGTCGAGAAGCCCTCAGGCGTCGTCGCGTACGAGCTGGCGACCGGCGAGCTCCATGTCTTCCAGGCGAAGGCCATCATCTTCGCGACGGGGGGATTCGGCAAGATCTTCAAGACGACCTCGAACGCCCACACCCTCACCGGTGACGGCGTCGGAATCATCTGGCGCAAGGGCCTCCCGCTTGAAGACATGGAGTTCTTCCAGTTCCATCCCACCGGACTCGCCGGTCTGGGCATCCTGCTCTCCGAAGCGGCACGAGGAGAGGGCGCGATCCTGCGCAACTCGACCGGCGAGCGTTTCATGGAGCGTTACACACCGACGCTCAAGGACCTCGCGCCGCGTGACATCGTCGCGCGATCGATGGCCACCGAGATTCGCGAGGGCCGTGGAGCGGGCCCGAACAAGGATTACCTGTACCTCGACATCACCCACCTCGAACCCGCGGTCATCGACGAGAAGCTGCCGGACATCACAGAGTTCGCGCGCACCTATCTCGGTGTCGAGCCATACACCGAACCCGTTCCGGTGCTGCCGACCGCGCACTATGCGATGGGCGGCATCCCGACCAACAACAACGCCGAGGTGCTGCGCAACAACACCGAGACCGTTCCCGGGCTGTACGCCGCGGGCGAATGCGCGTGTGTGAGCGTCCATGGCTCCAACCGGCTCGGCACCAACTCCCTGCTCGACATCAACGTGTTCGGCAAGCGCGCGGGCAACAACGCCGTCGAGTATGTGAAGACGGCCGAGTGGGTACCGCTTCCGGAGAATCCGGCCAGTGGCGTGCAGAAGATCCTCGACATGGTGCGCAGCGGTACCGGAACCGAGAACATTGCGGCCATCCGTAAGGAGCTGCAGGACTCGATGGACCGTAACGCCCAGATCTTCCGAACGGATGAGAGCCTCGGCGAAGTGACCAAGCTCATCGAGACGCTGCGTGCGAGGTACCACAACATCGCGCTGCGCGACAAGGGCAAACGCTTCAACACCGACCTGCTCGAGGCGGTCGAGCTCGGCTTTTTGCTCGACCTCGCCGAGGTGCTTGTGTACTCCGCCCGCTCCCGCAAGGAGAGCCGTGGCGGCCACATGCGCGAGGACTACCCGGAGCGCGACGACAAGAACTTCCTGGTTCACACGATGGCCTACCTCACAGGCGACCCCGAATCCGCGGAGGCCGGGGAGCACATCCGGCTCGACTGGAAACCCGTCGTCATCACGAACTACCCGCCGATGGAAAGAAAGTACTGAGATGAGCAACGCTGTTCTCGACAATCGCCCGAGCGTGCCGGAGGAGGTCCCCACCTTCACGGCGACGCTCATCATCCGCCGCTACGACCCCGAGGTCGACGACGAGCCGCGCTGGGAAGACTTCGACGTCGTCATGCAGGGCACTGATCGCGTGCTCGACGCGCTGCACAAGATCAAGTGGGAACAGGATGCTTCGCTGAGCTTCCGCCGCTCCTGCGCTCACGGCGTGTGCGGCTCGGATGCGATGCGCATCAACGGCCGCAACCGTCTGGCGTGCAAGACCCTCCTGAAAGACCTCGACCTCTCGAAGCCGATCTATGTCGAGGCGATCAAGGGGTTGCCGCTCGAGAAGGACCTCATCGTCAACATGGACCCCTTCTTCGAGAGCTTCAAGGAGGTCCAGCCTTTCCTGATGGCTTCGAGCAAGCCGGAGAAGGAGCGCCTGCAGAGCCCCGTGGAGCGGGCACGGTTCGACGACACGACCAAGTGCATCCTCTGCGCCGCCTGCACCTCGAGTTGCCCGGTCTTCTGGACCGACGGCCAGTACTTCGGCCCCGCCGCGATCGTGAACGCGCACCGCTTCATCTTCGACTCGCGCGATGAGGGTGCAGAGGTTCGCCTCGACATCCTCAACGACAAGGAGGGTGTGTGGCGCTGCCGCACGACCTTCAACTGCACCGAGGCCTGCCCACGCGGCATCCAGGTGACCCAGGCCATCGCCGAGGTCAAGGCGGCGGTGCTCCGCGGCAAGCCGTAACAGCGATTCGCACAGACGATCGCCGGCGACTCACCCGAAGAGTCGCCGGCGATCTGTGCATAAATGAGCTCTGGATGGAGTCGGTGTCGCTCGCTCCCTGGACGGTAGCGAGCGGCGCCGACTCCGGACCCCCGGCCTTTCTTCCTCGAGTCCTCTATTCGTAGGAAGTGGAACGCATTTCTGCGCTCCTTACTCACAGTGACTCCGGAAGCAAGGAACTATGACGGTGGAGCGCCCAGATGTTTTCGGTGAGAACCGCTGTCTTCTGTCACAGGCCGAGGATGTCGATCGTGATTCCGAGACTGTTCGAGAGCACTGAGAGCGGCGCGCCAGGAAGATCGACACCGAGCAGGCCGGCCGGCGCCTGGCCGAGCTGCAACCGCCCGATACCGGAAGGCAGGGCCGCCAGGTGCACTGCCCAGGTGCCCTGCGGCGTGACCTTTGTCGTGGCGTAGACGATACCGCCGGCTCGAACCGAGACGGTCGCGCCCGGCATTCCCGTGCCGCCCAGGTCGAGTACAGCCGTCGCGCCGACCGGGGCGGGGGGAACGGTGTGGCCGGGAACAGCACCCGCGGCGGTATCCAGCCCGGGAATGAGGGTGTTGATCGGATCGGTCAGAGTGTTCACCAGACCGTCGACTGCGGTGCCGACTCCCCCGACGACCCCGTCGACCGTCGAATGCAGCGGACCTGTCACCGGGGGGAGCGAGTCGCCGACAGGGGACGG
Organism: Microbacteriaceae bacterium; assembly: GCA_025464815.1. Classification (GTDB taxonomy): domain Bacteria; phylum Actinomycetota; class Actinomycetes; order Actinomycetales; family Microbacteriaceae; genus Lacisediminihabitans. The sequence goes on from JAODMW010000212.1 coordinate 6,675, forward strand.
CGCATTCCTGAGAGAAGCATCCGGACTGGGCGCGTTGCCATCGGCTCCCGGCACCGAAGCACTCGGAGCCACGTTGGACTCGGCGATCGATGAGCTGACGGGAGGCTTCGCGGGGACCACGTAACCCACGGCGAAGCCACCGGACACGGCGAGCGCGACGGCGAGCGTGCCGATAAGCGGCGCACTCGCCGCGGCCGACGTCAGACCGGCCGTGACCGCTGGCGCGGTAACCGCCCCGGCGGCGCCGAACGCTCCGAATGCCGGCGGCATTATCGGAGCGACGCTCGCCGCCATGGCGGAACCCGGTGCACTGAGCGAAGCGAGAAGAGAACCGCCGACGACACCACCGAGCAGCAACGGGATCATCACGAGCGCGAGCCGCGAACCGACCTCGTCGACCTCCTCGTTGATGATGCTGCACTTGGCACAGCTCGCCAGGTGGTCGCTTACCCGCTGGTGATCACGCGGCGTGAGCCCGCGCCGGGCGAATTCGCCGAGGCGGCCGAGCGTCCACTGGCATTCCCCCGAGGCGGTCGCATCCGAGATGTGCGCTTGCAGCCAGGCCTTCCTGAGGCCTTCGCGGGCGCGATAGGACAGCGCCGCGACGCCGTTGGCGCTGAGGCCGAGGATGGGTGCCACTTCGTGCGGGTCCATGCCTTCGACCTCGGTGTACCAGAGCACGGACTGCCACCGTTCTGGCAGGCTGCGGAACGCTCGCGCGGTGAGGGTGCGATCCAGAGCAATCGTGGCGGGGTCATCCCCCTCGACCACGTCTTCGAACTCTCCGATGTCATCGACTTTGATGCTCTTGTTCGACTTGACACAGCGCGCGGACAGATTGCGGATCTTCGTATACAGGTAGGGGCGGAAAGCCCCCTCCGGACCACCGCCTG
>JAODMW010000222.1 GCA_025464815.1 Microbacteriaceae bacterium
GAGTACGCAACCCACCCGGGTGATACGGGAAGCCCCGAAGTGCAGGTCGCAATGCTGACCGCGCGCATCAAGGATCTCACCGAGCACCTGAAAGAGCACAAGCACGACCACCACTCACGTCGTGGCCTGCTTCTGCTGGTCGGCCAGCGTCGTCGTCTGCTGGGTTACCTGCAGGACATCGACATCTCGCGTTACCGTTCGCTCATCGAGCGACTCGGACTGCGCCGCTAGACAGGTTCCGATACGGTCGCCAGCGACCTACTCGACCCTCAAGCGTCGCCGGATCGACGATCTGGCTCAGACGGCCCGCCCTGTATACGGGGCGGGCCGTTCTTCATTTCCGCCGCCGTGGCGCGTTGAGGAGACCCGTCGTCGCTGGGTGCTGGCTGTGTCGGGGAATCAAGACGGGCGTCCGACGGTTAATAACGGTAGACGTGAAGACCTTCGGATGCGCCAATCCGCAGGGCTGGCACGGTGACGACAGAAGGAGGTCGCCATGGGAAGAGTCAACGAAGAGGTAGAGGACGACACAGGCGCGGTTCTGAAGTACCAGCGCCACGCGAACGGACGAGGGTTCGTGTCGCCCCGTGCGCGCGTGCAGCCGAGCGCGTTTGTCGCCGCGACGGCCTATGTCGAATCCGAGGCGCGGATCGGCGCGGGCACGACCATCGGCGCCGGCAGCTGGATCGACCAGGGTGCCATCATCGGTGAGCGTGTGTTCATCGGGCAGAACGTGCACGTGGGTCGCGACACCCAGGTGGGCGGTGGCGCTCGTCTGGGCAGCCATTCCCGTATCGGCATGGATGTTCGTATTGCGAGTGGCGCGATCGTGGAGGCGGATGCCCAGGTCCCCGACAACGCCGCGATCGGCGTTCCTCGCAAGGCAGGCGAATCGCGAGGCTTCGGCCGCGCCAGCTATACGGCGGACAAGGCCGCCTGAACCGCCACTAGGGTTGGCGCATGGCGAAGTCGCGCGGGACGGGAAAGTCGCGAGTGCTCAAGAGGATCGGGCTTGCGCGTGCGGGCATCTTCGCCGCCATGGTGGCGGCCATCGTCCTGGGCTTCGTTCTGCACCTGGGCGCCGTGAGCTTTCTGATGCGCGGGATCATCTTTCTCGGCATCGCCGCCCTCGGGGCGAGCTACGTGTGGGAATTCCTCGTGAGGTGGCGCCGGCGTAGCGAGTGACGTCCGGGGCCGGAAACACAAACGGCCCGTCCGTGAGGATGGGCCGTCTGCTTGTCCCGCGAGGAACTCCAGTTCGGGTCAGGAGTTCCAGCGTTGGAAAGTCCGCCAGGGCGATCGACGTCGATATGGGGGAACAGCCTTCGCTTCGGGCGGGATGGTTGTCACTACTATCCGCCCATTTGCGGTTCGCCGACAGTAGGGTTCTGGACTATTTCTTGATCGGATGACCGGCGCATCCTCTATAACATCGTGTGCATGGCCTTCTTCAGTCGAAACGACGACAATCCGCTTCCGAAAGACGATCGTGGCGCGGGGTCCTTCAACCAGTACAAATACAACCTGCTTCCATCGAACGCGCGCGTCGTACTGCGGCTGGCGGACAGCAATCCGCATCAGGAGGAACTGGAGAAAGTCGTCGACAATGGCGAGCAGAACCTGGAGACCGCGATTTCGCGGCGCAGCATCGAAGACGAGCGCACGGATGCACCGATGGTCATCCGCCTCTTCGCGGGCAGCCGGGTCACCGGAATCGTCGGCACCGTGCCACGTGGGCTGGAATCCGTCGTCGACGAGGCACTCAGTCGTCTCGACAAGCGAGGGCAGAAGGTACGGATCCCGGCCAGGATTGCGAAGACGCGCTCCGGATTGCGCGTCGAGCTTCTGATGGGCCAGACCCGCTGACCAGCGGATTGTCCCCGTTTTGGGGGACACGGTGCGACAATGCATCATGGCGATCTCATCGAGATGTGCCGCGGCAATGGTGCCGTTGCTGTGCGTGGCGTTGCTCGCGGGCTGCGCCGCCCCCAGCGTGCCTCCGATGAGTGTGGTGGAGCGCGACATCATCCGTACCGAGATCGACGATGACAACTGGTCGACGGTCAAGGTCGAATACCCGGAAGCATCGCGGCCCGACGTGGTCGTGAAGGGCACGATCGACGACCGGGACTGGAGTTCGCGGATGGTGGACTGCCTGCGCGACATGGGTTTCACCGTCAACGTGACCGACGGCTACTTCTCCTTCGGAGGGAACTCCGGACGGCCGCCGATCGACTACGCGGTCTCGACCTACGTCTGCCGGTCGAGGTACCCGACACTCACCCAACTCATCCAGTACCTCGACCGGCGGCAGCTCGACAAGCTCTACCTCTACTACGTGGGCACTGTGCGGCCATGCCTGTTGCTCGCCGGTGCACCGTCGCCGATGCCACCGACACGTTTCGCCTTCGTGTTGAGCGCCTTCCGAAACCCCAGCTGGCATCCGTTCCAGGTGGTCTGGGAAAGTGGGCTGCCCGACCCTCGTGTCCGCTACCTCGAGCAGCGCTGTCCGCCGATCCCGACATGGCTGGACCTCCACGGGTAGGCCTCGACTCGGATGCGACACTGGAGCATGACGATCTCGGGCAGGCTCGCCGCGGTGGTTGCGCTCGCGGCATCCGCGATGCTGCTTGCAGCATGTACGGCGGCTCCCGACCATCCGCTGATCGACGACCGGGAGCGGGCCACGATCCGCTCGCACATCCTGAACGATCTCTGGGGTCCCGTAGCGAGCCAGTACCCGGAAGCGATTCGACCGGTCGTGAGTGTCGCGCGTACCGTTCCCAACCACGAGTGGGCGCAGACGGTGGTCGACTGCCTCCGCGGCCAGGGAATCACGGCGGGTGTCGTGGGAGGGGGAGTCTCCTACCTGAGCAGTTCCGGCCAGACGCAGCTCGAATACGCTGTCGCGAATTACACCTGTTCGGCGCAGTACCCCTCGGAATCGGCTGTGGTGCGCCTGCTGACCCCCGCGCTCGCCGAGGCGGACTACCGGTACCAGGTCACCGTGGTGCGCCCGTGCCTGTTGATCGCCGGTGCCCCGTCACCGGCGTCCCCGAATCGCGAACTGGCTGACAGCATCAACGGTCTGGGCAGATGGAATCCATTCCAGGTGATCTGGGCGGGCAACTATCCGCGGGGAGCGGTGCGCTACTGGGAGCAGCGCTGCCCTCCCGTGCCGGTGTGGCTCGACGTCGCGGGGTAACCACCCCGGGAATACCGCGGCCGCCATCGACGTTGACGATCTATGCAAACGCATGTAAATGCCAATCGAGAGAGTGCGACGAACAATGCAATTCGGAATCTTCACCGTCGGAGACGTGACGACGGACCCTACCAACGGATCGACGCCCACCGAGCATGAGCGCATCAAGAACATCCTGACCATCGCCCAGAAGGTCGAAGAGGTCGGCCTGGAAGTGTTCGCACTCGGCGAGCACCACAATCCGCCGTTCATCCCTTCGAGCCCGACCACCATGCTCGGCTACGTCGCGGCGAAAACCGAGAAGCTGTTGCTGTCGACGGCCACGACGCTGATCACCACGAACGACCCGGTGAAGATCGCCGAGGACTACGCGATGCTGCAGCACGTCGCCGACGGCCGCGTCGACCTGATGATGGGCCGTGGCAACACCGGCCCGGTCTACCCGTGGTTCGGCAAGGACATCCGTGAGGGCATCCCGCTCGCGATCGAGAACTACGCGTTGCTCCAGCGCCTCTGGAAAGAGGATGTCGTGGATTGGGCCGGCAAATTCCGCACGCCGCTGCAGGGCTTCACCTCGACACCTCGCCCGCTCGACGGCGTCGCTCCCTTCGTCTGGCACGGCAGCATCCGCACGCCGGAGATCGCGGAGCAGGCGGCGTTCTACGGTGACGGGTTCTTCGCCAACAACATCTTCTGGCCGAAGGAGCACTACATGCGCCTTATCGGCTATTACCGTCAGCGCTTCGAGCA
>JAODMW010000232.1 GCA_025464815.1 Microbacteriaceae bacterium
GAGGGACGGGTCGGTCCAAGTGGGGGCATGCACGCCGTTGGTGACCGAGGTGATCGGCACATCCGCCGTGTCGAAGCCCGGCCAGAGTTGCCCGAACATGTCGCGGCTGACCTCGCCGTGCAACTTCGAGACGCCGTTGGCACGCTGGCCGAGGCGCAGGCCCATGACCGCCATGTTGAAGGTGTTCGGCGTGCCGCCCTCGTAGTTCTCCGCACCCAGCAGGAGCACATCCTCGATCTCGACGCCCGGCAGCAGGTCGGTCGAGAAGTAATCGTGGATGAGTGCCGCGTCGAAACGGTCGATGCCGGCCGCAACGGGAGTGTGGGTGGTGAACACCGTTCCAGCGCGCACCACCTGCAGCGCCTCCGTGAAGGAGAGGCCGTTGCCGATGAGATCGCTGATGCGTTCGAGGCCGAGGAACCCCGCGTGGCCCTCATTGGTGTGGAAAACCTCGGGGGTTTCGGCATCCGTCAGTTCTGCGAGGAGTTTGATGGCTCTCACCCCGCCGATCCCGAGCAGCAACTCTTGGAGCAGGCGGTGCTCCCCCCCGCCGCCGTAGAGCCGGTCGGTGACCGAGCGCAGGGCATCCTCGTTCTCCGGAATGTCGGTGTCGAGCAGCAGCAGGCGGATGCGACCGACCGCGACCTGCCAGATGCGAGCGTAGAGCGCACGGCCGCCCGGCAGCGCGAGGGCGACCTGGGCCGCCGTGCCGTCCGGATGCCTGAGCACCGAGAGCGGAAGACCGTCCGGATCGAGCACGGGATACGATTCCTGCTGCCAGCCGTCGGGCGAGATCGACTGGGCGAAGTAGCCGGATCGGTAGAACAGCCCGACGCCGATGATCGGAACGCCGAGGTCAGAGGCGCTTTTGAGGTGGTCGCCGGCGAGGATGCCGAGGCCGCCGGAGTACTGCGGCAGTGCTGCCGCGATGCCGAACTCCGGCGAGAAGTAGCCGATCGACTTCGGGGCGTCTTCCGAACAGTTCTGCTGGTACCAACGGGGCTCGGTCAGGTAGGTGTGCAGATCGTCGACGAGTGCCCTGGCACGGGCCACGAACACGGTGTCGGAGGCGAGTTCCTGCAGCCGATGCGGCTCGATCTCACCGAGGAGACCGATCGGATCGTGACCGCTTTCTTCCCAGCGCTCCGGCGAGATGTCCTCGAACAGGCGTCGGGTCGGCAGGTGCCACGACCATCTCAGGTTGGTGGCGAGCTCCTCCAGGGGGCCCAGCGATTCCGGCAGAACGGTGCGAACGGTAAATCGTCGAATAGCCTTCACCGCTCTACCCTAGGCGAGCAAGGTTGCCGATCCATCACGGTCTGTCATCCGAAAGCGGATACCACGACGCAGACCCCCGCGCCCCGGTAGTCAAGGGGAGAGATTTTGAAGCCGAACGGCTACGGTCAGAGGGTGGCTATGGCATACGAACCAAAGATGGGGCGCATCCCGATCCGGGACCTCTCCCCACAGCAACCCGAAAACAGCTGGCCGGCAAAAGCCTTCGTCGGCGAGGTCGTGCCCTTCCGGGCGACGGTCTTCAAAGAGGGCCACGATCTCCTCGGTGTCGACCTCCTGCTCAGCGATCCTGACGGCCTACAGGCGAAGCACCGCATGCACGAGATCGATGAAGGAATCGACCGCTGGGAGGTCGATGTGCTGCTGGATGCTCCGGGTACGTGGCTCTACAGCGTGCAGGCCTGGAGCGACGATTGGGCGACCTGGCTGCGCAATGCGGAGATCAAGATCCCGGCGGGCGTCGACGTGAAGCTCATGCTCACGATGGGCACACAATTGCTCGCCAGGGCGGCCGCGGCCGACCCCGACAATAAGGTGTTGAAGGATGCGGCCAAGGCGATAGCGAGCAAGACTCTCGCACCTGCCGCCAGGCTCCAGGTCGCGACCGACCCGCGCGTCACGGTCGAAATCGAGAAGCAGCCGATCGCGAGTCTCACTACCCTGAGCCTCCCGCTGGAGGTCAGGGTGGAACGCGCCCGCGCCGGGGTCGGCAACTGGTACGAGTTCTTTCCGCGCTCCGAAGGTGCGAAGAAGGCGAAGAACGGCAGCTGGACGAGTGGCAACTTCCGCACTGCCGCCCGCCGCCTGCCGGCCGTGGCGCGCATGGGTTTCGACGTGCTCTACCTGCCACCGATCCATCCGATCGGCACCAGCTTTCGCAAGGGGCCGAACAACACGCTGAACCCAGGCCCCAAGGACCCCGGCTCGCCGTGGGCGATCGGCTCCGCGGAGGGTGGACATGACGCGATCCATCCCGATCTCGGCACGGTCTCCGACTTCACCGACTTTCTCGACACCGCGAAGAATAACGGCCTCGAGGTCGCGCTCGATCTCGCGCTGCAGTGTTCGCCAGATCACCCGTGGGTGACGGAGCATCCGGAGTGGTTCACGACGCTACCCGACGGCTCGATCGCCTATGCCGAAAACCCGCCGAAGAAGTACCAGGACATCTACCCGATCAACTTCGACAACGATCCGCTCGGCCTCCGCAACGAGGTGCTGCGTATCGTCAGGTACTGGATCGGGCTCGGCGTGAACATCTTCCGCGTGGACAACCCGCACACCAAGCCGCTGCAGTTCTGGGAGTGGCTGCTCCACCAGGTGAACACCGAGTTCCCGGATGTCGTGTTCCTGGCGGAGGCGTTCACCAGGCCCGCGATGCTCTACTCCCTCGCCCAGGTCGGGTTCCAGCAGTCGTACACCTACTTCACCTGGCGCAACACGAAGCTCGAGTTGGAGGAATTCCTCACCGAGATCTCCCATGAGCATGCCGCGTACCTGCGTCCCAACCTCTTCGTGAACACCCCGGACATTCTCACCGAGTACCTGCAGTTCGGCGGACCGGCCGCCTACAAGATCCGCGCGGCGATCGCCGCCACCGCCTCGCCGACCTGGGGCGTCTACGCGGGCTACGAACTCTACGAGAACGTGGCGCGTCCCGGTTCGGAAGAGAACATCGACAACGAGAAATACGAATACAAGGCGCGCGACTTTGCGGGTGCGGAGGCGGCCGGGCACTCGCTCGCGCCCTACATCACGCAGCTCAACAAGATCCGGGCGGAGCATCCGGCCCTGCGCCAGTTGCGCAACCTCGATGTGCACTGGAGCGACGACGACTCGATCCTCGTCTACAGCAAATACGTCGACGGCGCGTTCACGCGCTCGGGCCGCGGTGACGCGATCATCGTCGTCGCGAACGTCGATCCGCACTCGGTTCGCGAGGCGACCGTCTACCTGGATCCGACCCGGTTCGGCATCGACGATGGTGCACCGTTCGAGGTGACCGACCTGATCACCAAACAGAAGTTCACCTGGGGGCAACAGAATTTCGTGCGGCTCGATGCCTTCACCGAGCCGGTGCACATCCTGCGTGTGGAACTCCCGAGAGGCAAGTAAATGGGCAAGCCGAAGTCGAAGAAGACCCCCGTGGCCATCGAGCCAGCGCTCCCGGAGCTGCATCCCGACCACGTCTCCGCTCTCGTGGAGGGCAGGCATCCACAGCCGCATTCGACCCTCGGTCAGCATGCCGTCGACGGAGGGTTCGTCATCCGCGTCCTGCGGCCGCTCGCCGAGTCCGTGACGGTTATCCGGGCCGATGGCGCACGGGTGCCGCTCACGCATCTCGCCGACGGCCTGTGGCAGGCTTTCATCCCCGGCGAGGGGCAGGCCTACACGATCGAGACCACCTACGCCAACGGTCCTGACTGGATAGCGGATGACCCGTACCGCTTCGTCCCCTCGGTGGGCGAGGTCGACCTCTACCTGTGGGGACAGGGGCGGCACGAGCAGCTCTGGCATGTGTTCGGATCGCACTTCCGCCCGCACGAGGGCGTCGAGGGCACGAGTTTCTCGGTCTGGGCCCCGCACGCGAAGGCCGCACGGGTCCTCGGCGACTTCAACGGCTGGTATGGCCTCGGTCATGCCATGCGCCGTCTCGACGACAACGGGGTCTGGGAGCTCTTCGTACCCGGGCTCACCCCGGGCACGACATACAAGTTCGAACTGCTCACCCCGGACGGCACCTGGGTGACGCGCGCCGACCCGATGGCGCGCTACACGGAGATTCCGCCGGCGACCGGGTCGAAGGTGGGGCAGACCCTCTTCGAATGGGGCGATGCAGCCTGGCTGAAGGCGCGCTCCGAGCGTGATTCGCACAACTCGGCGATGAGCGTCTACGAGATGCACATCGGGTCCTGGCGTCCAGGGCTCGGCTACCGGGATCTCGCCGAGCAGCTCATCGACTACCTGCACGAGACCGGGTTCACCCATGTCGAGTTCATGCCGCTCGCCGAGCACCCCTTCGGTGGGTCGTGGGGCTACCAGGTGACCGGCTATTACGCGCCGACCAGCCGGTTCGGGCATCCGGACGATCTTCGCTATCTCATCGACCAGCTGCACCAGGCCGGCATCGGCGTGATCATGGACTGGGTACCCGCACACTTTCCCAAGGACGAGTGGGCACTGGCGAACTTCGACGGGCGGCCGCTCTATGAGCATTCCGATCCCCGCCGCGGCGAGCAGCCGGACTGGGGCACGCTCGTCTTCAACTTCGGCGACTCCCAGGTGCGCAACTTCCTCGTCGCCAACGCGCTCTACTGGCTGGAAGACTTCCACATCGACGGTCTGCGGGTGGATGCAGTCGCCTCGATGCTCTACCTCGACTACTCGCGGGAAGACGGCGAGTGGGTTCCCAACATTCACGGCGGGCGCGAGAACCTCGAAGCGATCAGCTTCCTGCAGGAGGTCAACGCGACCGCCTACAAACGCAATCCCGGCATTGTGATGATCGCCGAGGAATCGACGGCGTGGCCGGGAGTCACGAAGCCGACCGACGGCCCAGGACTCGGCTTCGGCCTGAAATGGAACATGGGATGGATGCACGACAGCCTGTCGTACATCGAGGAGAACCCCATGTACCGCTCGTATCACCACAACGAGATCACCTTCAGCCTGGTCTACGCCTTCACCG
>JAODMW010000239.1 GCA_025464815.1 Microbacteriaceae bacterium
CCTGCGTTCGCCGGAGAGTCCGTACATGATCTGGATGTCTGCCGGATCGCCGGCGACAGCGCGCAGTAGCCAGTTGCGCCAGGCGTTCGCCTCCTGGGCGAAGCCGTGACGCAGCAGCACGTTCAGCGTGAGCGAGGCGTCCCGAAGCCAGACGTAGCGGTAGTCCCAGTTGCGATTGCCGCCGAATTCCTCCGGCAGACTGGTCGTCGCCGCCGCGACTATTCCGCCCGTGTCCTCGTGGGTCAGCGCGCGCAGAACGAGAAGCGAACGGTGCACCTCGTCGTGGTACACGGGAGACGCGGTCGCGGAGGCCGCCCAGTCCTGCCACCACCTGTCCGTCTCCGCAATCCGGCGTGAAACGCTCATCGGTGCCGGCGGCGGGCGGTGGGCGGGAAACCAGGTGAGCGTCATGTCGACGGTTTCGCCGGCCTCGACGGTGAATTCCGACGCGTGCGAATGGTCGCTCGGACGTAGCTGGGGTCCGCGAATGATCACGGCGTCCGGCCCGGCGACCGCGAGCAGGGCGGGCCCGTTCTTCTCCTGCACCTGCCTCACCCACGGCAGCGCCCCCGAGTAGTCGAAGCGGATGCGCACATCCTGAATCATGGTCACGGAGCCGCTGATCCCTCGAACGCGCCGAAGCACATCCGCGCGGCGATCGCCGTGTGGCATGAGGTCGGTGACCTCGACCTCGCCCGTCGCCGTCACCCACCGGGTGACAAGAGTGAAGGTCTCGTCCCGATAGCGGCGGCTGGTCTCGATCACCGCGTCCCGGGGCGCCAGCAGCCAGCGGCCGTGGTCCTCGTCGCCGAGTAGCGCGCCGAAGGTGGTCGCCGAGTCGAACCGGGGCAGACACAGCCAGTCGATGCTCCCGTCCCTGCCGACCAGGGCGCCGGTGTGACAGTCACCGATCAGGGCATAGTCCTCGATGAGCATGGGCATTCCCTCAGTGTTGCAGAGGTAGCCTGTGGTCATGGCTGGCCACATCGGAACTCTCGTCATTTTCGGAGCCGGGGGAGACCTCACCCAGCGGCTGTTGCTTCCGGGGCTCGGTCAGCTTCTGGACAGTTCGCGCGGCTATGACCTGAAGCTGGTCGGCGTCGGGTTCGATCCGATGACCGACCGGGGCTGGCGCCAGCGGGTCGAAGGTTCCTTCGCCGCGGGCGGTGCGAAGGGCGCCCTGTCCGCGTCGGTCGCCGCCGACGCCGAATACCTGCAGGCGGACGTGACGAAACCGGATGAGCTTCGCCGCATCCTCGAGGTCGTCAGCGGCACTCCCGCGTTCTACTTCGCCCTCCCGCCCAGGGTGACGATCGCCGCCTGTGCTGCGCTGGGAGAGGTCGAACTGCCGAAGGGCACGGTGCTCGGTCTCGAAAAGCCATTCGGCACCGACCTGCGCAGCGCGCAGGCGCTCAACCGCCAGCTGATCAAGCTCGTGCCGGAGAAGCAGATCCACCGGGTCGATCACTTCCTCGGAAAATCGACCGTACTCAATCTCCTCGGCCTGCGCTTCGCCAACCGCATCTTCGAACAGGTGTGGGGAGCCGAGCACATCGAGCGGGTCGATGTGACCTTCGACGAGACGCTCGCCCTCGAAGGGCGGGCCGGCTATTACGACAAGGCGGGCGCGCTCGTGGACATGATCCAGAGTCACCTGCTGCTGGTCATGGCTCTCGTCGCCATGGAGCCGCCTTCGAGCCTCGACGCCGATGATCTCCGCGGTTCGATGGCCCAGGTGCTCCGCGCGACGCATGTCTGGAAGGGCGATGCCGCTGCCGCAAGCCGGCGTGCGCGGTACGGCGCGGGCACGATCGACGGCCGCAAACTTCCCGCCTATGACAGGGAGCAGGGCGTCGATCCGGCTCTGGGGACCGAAACCCTCGCCGAGGTGACCGTCGGGATCGAGAACTGGCGCTGGGCGGGTGTGCCGTTCCGACTGCGCTCCGGCAAGGCACTCGCTACCAAGCGGCAGGAGATCCTCATCACTATGAAGGACGTGCCGCATCGCCCATACGGGTTCCGGGGGAATCCGGGACCGGCGCGGCTACGGATCGGCCTGAGCCCCGACACGATCGAACTCGACCTCAACATCAACGGCGAGGGGAATCCTTTCGTCCTCGACCGCGTGAACCTCGACGTCGATTTCGCGGAGGGAGAGCTCGGGCCATACGGCGAAGTGCTCCACGGACTGTTGGCCGACGACGCGACGCTTTCTGTGCGTGCGGATGCGGTCGAAGAATGCTGGCGCATCGTCGGTCCCGTCCTCGCGGCCTGGCGCAAGAACACGGTGCCGCTCGACACCTATCGCGCGGGGTCGGCGGGTCCGGCCTCCTGGCGCTAGGGACGCCCGATCACGATTCGCAGGCCCGCGTCGAATTCCGCAAGGTTTCGGAATTCACCGTAGCGGGCATCCCACTCTCCCGATTCGAGATCGGACCGGAGTTCGCGCTCGAAACGGGCGACGACATCCTCAGGAACGAAACTCCAGGCCGACATCGCCCGACGCACTTCGGGTTCGAGCAGCCGCTCAGGGCGCGCGAAGAAGGCCTGTCCGAAGCCGTCGATGCTGTCGTGCGGGATCATGACCGTGCGGACCTCGGTCGTGCCGCCGAGTGCGGATTCGATCTGCTCGACGGGAGGCATGCGCCGGCCTTCGATTTCGATCAGTTCCGGCGCGTAATCCATGAGCCACCAGCGCTGCGGCGGCACCGGATCGAAGGTCAGGATCACGACCGGCCCTCGGGTGACGCGGCGCATCTCGCCCAGTCCGCGGACGAGATCCGGCCACTGGTGCACGGTCACGCTCGCCATGCTCGCGTCGAAACTCCCATCGGCGAATGGCAGGTTGTCAGCGGTCGCATCGATGGCCCGCGAGAGGTGGACCGGTCGTTGGGCGCGCATGGACGCCGATGGTTCGACGGCCGTGACCTCGCGATCAACAGGCTCGTAGGATCCCGCTCCCGCGCCGACGTTGAGCACGGTCCGCGCATCGCCGATGGCATCGAGAATCTGCGCCGCGATGCGTGGATCAGGCTGGCGGATGCGCGCGTAACCTTCACCGATCCGGCTGTAGTCCGCGTCCCCGGCGGAGCCATCCGAAGTTCGGTCGTTCATGACTCAGGTCTAGCATGCGGCAGTCCCGGTCCTACGTATCGGTCCCGATCTCAGTCCAGCACCGGATATGCGGCGCTGATCGCGGCCGCCTGGGTCGCAGGGACACCCGCCCGTTCCGCGAACTCGGGCCACTTCGCGATGGCTGCGGATACCTCCCGGATCACCGCGCGAGCGCGCGGCACCTGGAAGCGGTCCGCGACGGCGAGCAGATCATCGCGGGTGATCCCGGCGAACCTGCCGTTGACCGACATGAGGTGCTGGTAGGTCCACTCGCCGTTCGGGTTGTAGGCGAAGGTCACGTCGTAGGCGGGGGAGAGCTGCCATCCGGCTCCACCGGACGGGTCGAGCACGAAGGAGAAATTCTTGGTGTGGTCGTCGCAATTGCGGGCCAGCACGTTGAACACCATTCGGCGGAAGGCCTCTTCGCGGGCATCCGCTCCCATGCCGAGCTCGTCGATCGCCTGGAAGTACTGGCTGTAGTCGTGCGTTCCGCGCTGGCGGAAGTCGAGATGCGCGATGCCGCAGAGGGTGAGGGTGTGCACCTTGTAGGCGGGCGAATCGCGACCGGTCACCCGATCGAAGCGACGGGTCATGAAGTGCGCACGGCCATTCTCTTCGAGCAGCCGGCACTCGGTCATCGCGATGCCCGCGGCGGCGGCCATGAGATGGTAACCGTATTCGATCCGTCCGTAGAGACCGCCAGAACCGAGTTCGGTGTCGGCGCCGAGCCCATCGAGCTTGATGAGCCAGTATTCGAATCCCGCGTCGGCGGGAAGCTGGCCGGAACGGATCTCGTTCGTCTCGCGGTTCCAGGCGATGACGGCTTTCGCTCTCGCACCGCCGGCTGATGTGCCGACCTGGATGAGGCTCTGCAGGGCTGCCTCGGTTTCACGATCCCCGACGAAGGCACCGCCGAGCACGGCGCGCGCTCCTTCCACGAGATCGGCGAGTTCCACCGCGCTCGATTTGCGGTGGCGCGGTCCGCGGCTCGGGCGGAACTCCAGAGCGCCCATGGCTCGCGAGGCCATGTACGCGAGCCGGTCGAGAGCCGTGACATCCGTTCTTCGGATGCCCTGCTGCGCGAGATAGGCGTCGATGAGCGCGTTTCCGAAGTCGTCGGGCAGCGAGTCCGCGATGAACGGAGGCAGACGATGATAGGTGGCCTCGGGCAGCGAGGGGGAGACGAAGGTCGACCCGGAGAGCGGCGCATGGAGAGGCGCGAGCTCGATATTTCTTTTTTTCCATTCCGGGTAGTACTCGAACACGTAGTAGCCGAGAGCCGGATCGAGGGCGATGGCTCCCACTCGCTCGCCCCAGGCGAGCACTTCAACCGCGTCGACGGGGTAGTACATCTAGGCGTTGTTCCCCGCTCGCGGCCGGTAGACCCTGCTTCGCCGACGCTGGCGACCCGATCGCAGGATCTCGATCGGGCTCACGGTGACCGGGGGTGCGACCTCGAGAAGCCAGTCCGCACGACCCAGCGCGCGCGCGACCTTCACCAGCGTTTTGAGGGTCGAACCCTTTCCCTGTTCCAGGTTCTTGACGGCGCCGGGACTCACGCCGGCGGCCTCGGCGAGCTCCACCTGGTCGAGTCCGTGCCTCAATCGAAGAGCACGAAACTGCTCACCGACACGCTGCTCCCACTCGTCACTCGATAGTTGCTCTTCTATAAAAGCCATATATCTAGCTTTACAGAAATATTCTATCTTGTAAAGCTATAATTATGACTATTGTACTCCCTCTAAAGGAGATGAACATCGTTGAGCCGCTCGGCAAGGCCTGCACCGTCGGGTGCGTAGACCCAGGGTGCCAGGCGGTTGGCGTGCTCCTCCATCCTGCTGCGGCCTCCGGCGAGCACCGCCTCGCGGTTCGACAGCTGGCGAATGGCGATCGCCTCGACACTGCCGGGATTGCTCGCCGCGAATTCGCCATAGATCTCTTCGTCGTGCTGGCCGTCGTCACCGACGAGCAGCCAGCGCACGGTCGGAAATTCCCGTGCCAACCGCTGCAGGGTCTCGACCTTGTGCGCCCGCCCGCTGCGGAACCAGCGATCGTGGGTCGGTCCCCAGTCGGTGAGCAGCAGCGGGCCGGGTGGATACAGGTTGCGGGAGAGGAATCGGCTGAGAGTCGGCGCGACGTTCCAGGCTCCGGTCGACAGATAGAAGACCGGGGCGCCAGGATGCTCTCGCGTGAGCCGCTCGTAGAGCACGGCCATTCCCGGCACGGGTCGTCGCGCGTGCTCGTCGAGCACGAAGGTGTTCCACGCCGCGAGGAATGGACGGGGAAGGGCCGTGACCATGACGGTGTCGTCGATATCGGAGATGATGCCGACACCCACGGCCGGATCGATGATCAAGACGGCAGCATCGACCGTCTCCGCGTCATCCGCGCGAATGGTGATGTTATGCCAGCCCGGGGTGAGGTCGACCCGGATGACCGAGTCCACGACCCCGCCACGGTCGGCCACGACCCGTTCCTCGACGCCTCCCACGGCTATGGTCACAGCGATGTCGTTGACGGGAACGCTCGTGAAGCTGCGCCAACCACGGATCTTCTTGTAACGCACGTCACCATCGGGTGCAGGCTTTGTCAACAGCACCCTGCAGAGCACCCTGACCCAGCCGGGGGCGCCGTAACCGGTGTAGGGGATGACGGTCGGCGTATAGCCGCGTTTCCGGGCGCGTTTTTCGCGGAACTCGTGCACGGAGTCTTCAACGCGAGCGGCGAAATGCAGGATTGGCTCCGCCCCGGAGGCGCCGACCGACGTCTTTCGGGTCTTGGCCATTCCCCAAGTCTTTCACGTCTGGCTTTTGGGCACCCGCACGGCTCGATTTCCGGGGTGGACAGACCCGTCATTTCTGACAAATCGCTTTGATAACGATCGTCGACGTAAATCACCGCGCCCCCAACTCGGGGGCACGATAGGATTCGAGCTGACAAAAACAAGGAGTTGCATTGGCCGCACAGAACCTGGCAGAGACTACACCGGACGGTGCGGCTCTGCTGCGAAATGAACCCGTGCAAGCACGCAGTACGGCGCGACTTGCCGGGCTTCTGGACGCCGCGGCCGCGATCATCGACGAAATCGGCTACGAGCGCCTCACGACAGCCATGGTCGCCGACCGTGCGGGTGCCTCGATCGGCACCGTCTACCGCTACTTCCCCGATCGCATCGTCGTTCTGCAGAGCCTGAGCTCGCGGTTTCTCCAGACTTTCGTCGAGCGCGCGAACGCTGCCGTTCGCGACCCGGCGCATGCGAACTGGCAGGACGCCATCGCCGCAGTGATCGACATGGTCGTCGACACTTTCCGCAGCGAGACCGGATATCGGTCCCTGCGTCTTGGCGACGTGCTCGACATCAGGCCCGCGGCATCCGCTCATCCCGGTGGAGCCGTCGTCGCAGAAACGATAGCGGCCGGCCTGGTCGAGCGGTTCGATCTTCCGGCCGAGGATCTGGCATTCCGCGTCGAGGTGGCCATCGATATCGCCGACGCACTTCTGGCACGGGCATTCGCCAACGAACGCGCCGGTGACGAGCGCTTCATCGCCGAGGCGAAGGCGATCGTTCACGACTACCTCGCGGCCGCATATGGGGAACCCGTCAAGGGCTAGCAGCTTCGTCCCCAGAGGCGTACGTTCCACTAGGCCGAGTCGGTTTTATAACGAGTGCTCGGAAAGCGGCTGAGGTCAGCGGTCGTAATTTGGGGCAACGTGGAATGACGGTTGCGGTGAAGAGTGTTTAGTTGAACAACCCGGCAAGTGTCGATTCGTGGATGCCACGAGGAATGAGCCGCCCCAATGATCGAGTTCCGCAGCGTCACGAAACGGTTTCCCGACGGAACCCTCGCCGTCGAGGACTTCAGTCTCGTACTCCCCTCCCGCAAGACCACGGTCTTCGTCGGCTCTTCGGGCTCTGGCAAGACGACGCTCCTGCGGATGATCAATCGCATGGTGGACCCGACGGCCGGCCGTATCGAGATCGACGGGGAAGATACCTCGAAGCTCGAGCCGGTCGCTCTCCGCCGGCGCATCGGCTACGTCATGCAGAACTCCGGGCTGCTTCCGCATTTCAAGGTCATCGACAATGTCGCGACCGTTCCGGTGCTCAACGGAGTGCCGAAAAAGCAGGCACGAGAGCACGCTCTGGCACTGCTCGACACGGTAGGGCTCGATCGCGGTCTCGCCGACCGCTACCCGAGCCAGCTCTCCGGTGGGCAGCAACAGCGGGTCGGCGTGGCACGCGGCCTCGCGGCCGATCCGAACATCCTGCTCATGGACGAGCCCTTCGGCGCTGTGGACCCGATCGTGCGGGCCGAATTGCAGGTCGAGCTCATCCGGTTGCAGCGTGAACTCGACAAGACCGTCGTGTTCGTGACCCACGACATCGACGAGGCTTTTCTGCTCGGCGACCAGGTGGTGATTCTCGAGACGGGCGGCCGGGTCGCCCAGGTGGGTTCGCCGACCGAGATACTGTCGGCACCCGCCAACGAGTTCGTCGCGCACTTCATCGGCGCGGAAAAGGGCAAGCGCGCGCTGAGCATCAGGAAAACCCCTCGCGGCGAGATCCTCGTCGACAGCGAGGGTCGTGCCGCCGGCGTGCTGGTGGAATCGGCGGACGGTGTGAGCTCGTGACCTGGATCGTCAACAACCTCGATTTCATCGCGCAACTCATGATCGCGCACCTGGCGATCGCCCTTCCGCCGATCGTGCTGAGCTTCGTCATCTCCATCCCGATCGGATGGGTGGCCAACCGGTTCCGCTGGAGCCGCGGTGTTCTACTGACGGTGTGCGGCCTTCTCTACGCGGTGCCGTCGTTGCCGCTCTTCGTCGCATTGCCGACGATCATCGGTACCGGGCTCCAGGATCCGATCAATGTCGTCATCGGACTCACCCCGTACGGAATCGCACTCATGGTGCGCACGACGGCGGACGGACTCGCTTCCGTCGACGCCGACATCCGCCAGTCCGCGTCCGCGGTCGGGTTCTCGGGTCCGGGCAGATTCTGGCGCGTCGAGCTTCCGCTGGCGGGTCCGGTGCTCCTCGCGGGGCTCAGAGTCGTGGCCGTGAGTACTGTCAGCCTGACGACGGTCGGCGCGGTTCTGGGAATCAAGAGCCTCGGGCTGCTCTTCACCGACGGCATCCAAAGAAACATCCCGGAGGAGATCTGGACCGGAATCGTCCTGACCGTGGCGATCGCCCTGGTGCTCGACGGTCTCATCGTGTTGATCGGCCGGTTGGTCATGCCGTGGTCGCGCGCGTCTGCGGTGCCGCGTCGCCGGGCGTTGCGTGCTGCCCGTAGGGCGGTGGTCGTGTGAATCTTCTCCTCGAAGGATTCCGCTGGATCCTGGATCCGGCCCACTATGGCGGCGCCAACGGCATCGATACACGGCTCGTCGAGCACCTCGCCATCAGCGGCTTCATCCTCGTCGTGGCCGCGGTGATCGCGATCCCGATCGGCTTCCTCATCGGACACACGGGGCGTGGCCGCACCTTCGCGGTCGGACTCTCCGGCGGCGTCCGCGCCCTGCCGACGCTCGGTTTCATCGCGATTCTCGCCCTCAGCATCGGGATCGGCCTCGAGGCGCCGATCATCGCCCTCGTAGTACTGGCGATCCCGTCTATTCTGGCCGGGGCGTATTCGGGCTTCGAGGCCGTCGACCGCCGCACGATCGATGCGGCGCGCGCGGTCGGAATGACCGAGCTGCAGATCGTGCGCCGCGTCGAGATACCTCTCGGACTGCCGCTGCTCATCGGCGGGTTGCGTTCGGCGTCGCTCCAGGTCATCGCGACCGCCACGCTGGCCGACTACGTGGGTGGTGGTGGCCTCGGGCACTTCATCTTCCTCGGACTGCAGACCAACGATTATCCGCAGATGCTCGCCGGCTCGATTCTCGTTGTGGCACTGGCCCTGCTCTCCGAGGGTGTATTCAGCATCATCCAGCGCCTTGTGGTGCCCGCCGGCGTATCAGCCGGTCGGCCGAATGACGTCCGCGCACGATCACCCCGATCGCGTGCGGCCCTGGGTTAACTACCCCTTACTAAGAAGGAAGCAACAATGTTCACAGCAGGAAGAGGCCGACTCGTCGCATTGGGCGCAGTCGTGGTTGGGGCGGCAATAGCCCTTTCAGGGTGTGCTTCGAGTAACCCTCTGTCCACCGGAGGATCGAGCGCCGCGGCCGGCGCGACTCTCATCGTCGGTTCGCAGGACTATTACTCGAATGAGATCATCGCCCAGCTCTACACCCAGGCGCTCGAAAACGGCGGCTACACAGTGCAGCAGAATTTCAGGATCGGCCAGCGCGAGGTTTACCTCCCGCAGATCGAGGCCGGCAAGATCGACGTGTTCCCCGAGTACATCGGAAGCCTGGACCAGGCCCTCAACAAGTCGGCTCCCGGTGGAACGGCTGACGCCGTCTACGCCGATCTGACCAAGTCCCTTCCAAGCGGTTTGCGTGTTCTCGACAAGGCCCAAGCTTCTGACCAGAACTCCTGGACGGTCACGAAGGCCTTCGCCAAAAAGTACAACCTCACCGACATCGCCTCGCTCAAGAACGTGACAGAACCGATCACGGTCGGCGGAAACGCGGAGTTGGAGACCCGCCCCTATGGACCGTCCGCGCTCAAGGCCAAGTACGGCATCAACATCGCGGGCTTCAAGGCGGTACAGGACAGCGCGGGACCGCTCACTGTCAAGGCGCTGGTAGACGGTGACATCCAGCTCGCCAACATCTACACGGCCGACCCCAACATCAAGTCGAACAACCTGGTCGCGCTCCAGGACCCCGATGGACTGTTCTTCCCGGACAACGTGGCGCCCATCGTATCCAAGAAGGTCGACGACAAGGCGGCGAAGATTCTCAACGCGGTCAGCGCGAAGCTGACGGCCGACGATCTCGTGAGCCTCAACTCCGAGAGCGTCAACGACAAGAAGTCCGCCGACAGCATCGCCAAGGCATGGCTCAAACAGAAGGGTCTGATCAAGTAGCACGCGATCATCCGCCGATGGGGCCCCAAGGCAGCAGCCTTCGGGCCCCATCGCTTTCGCGAAAAGCCTCGAGCGTTACGGTTTCCTGGTCTCGTCCTCGTTTGCGGCATCCGCATGCCCCATGTGCCGCGCCTCGCCGCGCTCGATCAGCTTCTTGACCAGCAACACGATCACGAGGAAGACCGCGATGATCGCGACGAAAAAGTATCCCGCATAGTGCAACTGCGACGAAAGCTGGCGATATGATCCGGCCGCGAGCCAACCGACGGAGACGTAGGCCACGGCCCAGATGATGCAGGCCGGAGCGGTCCAGGCGAGGAACTTGCGGTAGCGCATC
>JAODMW010000245.1 GCA_025464815.1 Microbacteriaceae bacterium
TCGAGATCGCGAAGTCCAACATCCTGCTCATCGGCCCCACCGGTTGTGGCAAGACCTACCTCGCGCAGACCCTGGCGAAGCGCCTCAACGTGCCATTCGCGGTTGCGGATGCCACGGCGCTCACCGAGGCGGGTTACGTCGGTGAAGACGTCGAGAACATCCTTCTCAAGCTGATCCAGGCGGCGGACTACGACGTCAAGCGCGCGGAGACGGGCATCATCTACATCGACGAGATCGACAAGATCGCTCGCAAGGCCGAGAACCCGTCGATCACCCGTGATGTGTCCGGTGAGGGCGTCCAGCAGGCACTGCTCAAGATTCTCGAAGGCACGGTCGCCTCCGTTCCACCACAGGGCGGTCGCAAGCATCCGCACCAGGAGTTCATCCAGGTCGACACCACCAACGTGCTGTTCATCGTCGCCGGCGCTTTCGCGGGCCTCGAAGAGATCATCTCCCAGCGCGCGGGCAAGAAGGGCATCGGCTTCGGCGCCCCACTGCACAGCAAGGGCGACGACGTGAACCTCTTCGGCGAGGTGCTGCCGGAAGACCTGCACAAATTCGGTCTCATCCCCGAATTCATCGGCCGCCTTCCCGTCGTGACCACGGTCACGCCGCTCGACCAGGTCGCGCTCATGGAGATCCTCACCAAGCCGAAGAACGCGCTCGTGCGCCAGTACCAGCGCATGTTCGAGCTCGACGGGGTCGTGCTCGACTTCGAGCAGGACGCCCTCGAGGCGATCGCCGACCTCGCGGTGCTGCGCCAGACCGGCGCTCGCGGCCTGCGCTCGATCATGGAAGAGGTGCTCGGCCCTATCATGTTCGACGTCCCGTCGAGTGACGAGATCGCGAGGGTCATCGTGACCAAGGCCGCAGTTCTCGAAAACGCCGCGCCGACCATCGTGCCGCACAAGGCGATTCGCCAGGAGAAGTCGGCCTAACCGGCACGGTGTCCCACCGCCCGGATGCGGGCGGTGATGTGACGCGCTGCGGTTCGGCCCGGCCGTCGGGTTCGGCCCGGCCCGGCCGACGGTTCGGCCCGGCCGATCAACGCGCCCGTTTGTTGTCCGCGCGGTTGTTGTAACCCGCGCACGGACAACAAACCGCCGCAGTGTCGTTTGGCGCGCCCGCTTCGGCACACAGGGGTTGACGCCGCGCGACACATAGTTCTATTCTTTATTTAGTCCTGAACAAAGAGGTTCCCTTGGCAATTCGCCCGCAAGCTCGCACCGATGTCAATCGGTCGGCGATTCTCGCGCACCTCGGAGCCCATGGCCCGGCATCACGCGCCGATCTCGCCCGGGCTCTCAACCTCTCGCCCGCGCTCATGACGCAGCTCACGAAGGATCTCATCGCCGAGGGCCTTCTCCTCGAACTCGAGCACTCGCCGTCGCAGGGCGGGCGCCCGGCCCGGATGCTCGGGCTGGTCTCGACCGCCGGTCGCGCGATCGGCGTGAAGGTGGTCGCCGATCACGTCGCCTTCGTCGAGGTGGGAATCGACGGCACGATGGTGCGGTCGGCGAGCGAACCCTTCGACGCATCCGCATCCACCGTCCTCGCCGACCTGACGCTGCTGCTGCGCCGCTTCATCGGCGGCGGCGGTACCGCGCCGCTCCTCGGCGTCGGCGTCGGCGTGCCCGGCAGCGTCGACCGTCAGGGCAACGGCCTCGTCGACTCGACGCAGTTGGGCTGGCATCAGGTGCCGCTCGGGGCAACCCTGCGCCGCGAGCTCGCACTCCCCGTCATCGTCGAAAACAATGTGAACGCCCTCGCGATCGCCGAACGCCTCTATGGCCTCGGTCGACAGCACGAGAACTTCCTCGTGGTCACCATCGGCACCGGCGTCGGAGCTGGCATCGTGGTCGACGGCGTGGTCCTGCGCGGCTCGGGTGGCGGATCCGGTGAGATCGGCCACATCCCGGTCACCGACGAGGGTCCGCTCTGCTCCTGTGGCAACCACGGTTGCCTCGAATCCTTCATCGGCGAGGCCGCGCTGGTTCGTCTGGCGCGAGATCGCGGTGTCATCGGACAGCAGAGCGGGATGTCGGCGCTCCGGGCCGCCGCCGACTCCGATGACGCGGAGGCCACGCGGATCTTCAGCGAGGCCGGACATCTGCTCGGTCGTACGCTGGCTGGCATCATCCACACCCTCGATCCCGAGATCGTCATCGTGCTCGGCGAGGGGACGGCGGCCTGGAAGCACTGGTCGTTCGGCTTCGAACCGGCGCTGCGGTCATCCCTCATCCCCAGTCGGCGAGGAGTGGCGGTCGCCGTCGAGACCTGGCAGGACGAGCGCTGGGCGCAGGGCGCGGCAGCACTCGTGCTCGCGACCCCCTTCGACGCGGATGACGTGGCCGGCGACCAGGGACGGCTCGTCCGCGAGCGCCTCGTCGAGCAGGCAGCGCCCCAGAACGGGCTGGAACCATGAGCGTCTCGAATGCCCAGACCTCACTGGTCGACAGGGCTCCGCAGTTCGTGCACTCGAAGCCGGTGCGCGACGGCCGCACGAGAAACAACAAGGTTCGCTACGCGCTGACCGTGCTCGCCTTCCTGCTGCCGAGCGCAGTCCCGCTGCTGCTTTTCGTGCTCGGCCCGATGGTAGCGGCCGCCTGGGTGAGTCTCAACCAGTGGAACCTGCTCGCGCCCATGAAATGGGTCGGGCTCGGCAACTACGCCAAGTTGCTCGGCGATCCCATCACCGGCGATGTCTTCCTGCATACCGTGTATTACATCGTCGGCTACCTGCCCCTGGTCTACATCGGCGGCCTTGCGCTCGCCCTGGCTCTCAACACAGCGCTCAAGGGGCGTTCGTTCCTGCGCGGGATCTACTTTCTCCCGGTCGTCACGAGTTGGATCGTCGTGGCGCTGGTCTGGCGATGGCTGCTGAGCCCCAGCAACGGAATCGTGAACAGCGCACTCGCCTTTTTCGGCATCCACGGGCCGGGCTGGTGGACGGATCCGCACTGGGCGATGCCTTCCATCATCATCGCGTCGGCGTGGAAAGATCTCGGCTTCATCATGGTGATCCTGCTTGCGGGCCTCCAGGCGATCCCGAGCGACATGTATGACGCGGCGAAAGTGGATGGCGCGGGCTGGTGGCGTCGGCTGTTCAGCGTCACCCTGCCCCTGCTGTCGCCCTCCAGCTTCTTCGTGCTGGTCATCTCCCTGATCAACGGATTCCAGGTCTTCGACCAGGTGTATGCGATGACCGGGGGTGGACCGAACGGCGCGAGCGAGGTCGTGGTGCAGCAGATCTACGACCTCACCTTCCGTTACGGACGCGCTGGAGAGGCATCCGCGCTGTCCTGGATGCTGTTCGTCGTCGTGCTTGCCGTGACCGTCATCCAGATCAGGGGCCAGAAGCGGTGGGTCACCTATGCCTGATGCAACTCTGGCGATGTCACGTGGCTTCTCCACGAAGGCTCCGCGCAGTCGCGAAGCCAATCTGCGGCTGGCCGGGGTGATCGTGCTGCACGCGGTGATCATCCTCGGCGCCGTCGCGATGTTCTTTCCGTTCCTCTGGACGATCATCACCTCGCTCACGCCGGGAGCGAGCCTCACCAACACGCCGGCGCTCATCCCCGCGAATCCCTCCCTCGGCGCTTACCAGCAGCTCTTCGTGGAGCGACCCTTCGCGCAGGTGATCCTCAACAGCTTCGTGCTCGCCGCCATCACGACGGTCGTGCAGCTGGTGACGAGTTCGACCGCGGCCTATGCCTTCAGTCGCCTGCCGTTCCGGGGCCAGACCGCCGTCTTCGGGGTCTACCTGGCCACCATGATGATCCCGCTCCAGGTGCTCATCGTGCCGTTGTTCGTGGAACTCAAGACCTTCGGCCTGCTCGACACCTATCTCGGCGCACTCCTGCCGACCTTCGCGTCCGCCTTCGGGATCTTCCTGCTCAGGCAGGCGATCAACCAGGTTCCACGCGAACTGGACGAGGCCGCGACACTCGACGGGGCGGGGCACTTCCGCATCTTCACCGGGATCATCCTGCCGAACATCCGTCCGGCCATCGCGACGCTGGTGGTCTTCGCATTCATGGGCAGCTGGAACAGCTTCCTGTGGCCACTCGTCGTGTTGCGTTCGCCGGAGCTACAGACGCTCCCGATCGCCCTCGCCGGCCTGCAGGGCCAGTACACCTCGCAGTGGGACGTCATCATGGCCGGTTCGGTCATCAGCGTGCTGCCCATGCTCGCGCTCTACATCTTCGCCCAGAAGTACGTCATCCAGGGCGTCGCCAGCTCCGGGATCAAGTGATCCCCGAGACCAGCAACCAGTACCACCCGCACCATCACATCGAAGGAGATTGCATCACATGAACCGCAAGCTAATGGTCGCCATCGGCCTGGCGGGCGTCGCGGCACTCGCCATGACCGGCTGTGCGTCAGGCACCCCCAGCAGTGGCGGACCCGTCACGATCACCTATTCCAATTTCATTTCCAACGGAGGAAACGAGAAGAACCTCGCGACGATCGTCGCAGCGTTCGAGAAGAAGAACCCCGACATCAAGGTCGATGTCAAGACTCTGCCGTACGACTCATACGGCACCGCTCTGCAAACCGACCTCGCGGCGGGCACGCCGGCCGATGTCTTCGACATCAACGGACCTTCGAGCTACGGGCCCTACCAGGCCAACGGCGTACTCGCCGAACTCAAGGGCGTCGACTCCGGTGTCTACAACACGGCGCTGCTCGACAGCTATGCGACCGACGGCAAGCAGTATGCCCTGCCGACTTCATTCTCGGATGTCGTGCTCTATTACAACAAGGACCTCTTCGATGCGGCGGGTGTGAAGTACCCGACGAGCGACTGGACCTGGGCCGACGAGACGGCGGCGGCTGCGAAGCTGACCGACAAGGCGGCGGGCGTCTGGGGTGACCACCAGCCGGTGACATACAACGAGTATTACAAGGTTCTCGTGCAGAACGGCGCGAGCTTCCTGACCAAGGACGGCAAGAAGGCGGCCTTCAACACGCCGGCCGGAATCGAAGCCGCGAAGTGGCTCGTCGACAAGAGCGGCACGACCATGCCGACGATCGCCGACGGTCAGGGAACTGCCGACTTCGACACGAACCTGTTCAAGGATGGCAAGCTCGCCATGCTGCACACCGGCATCTGGGTGTTCAGCGCCTTCGCGGACGCGCCAGCCAACTGGGACATCGCGGTCGAACCGGGGAACAAGACCTCGGCGAACGCCGTCTTCTCGAACGGCATCGGCGTTTCCGCGACGAGCAAGCATCCGGCGCAGGCGCAGAAGTGGGCGGAGTTCATGTCCGCCTCCGACACCATGGTCAACGTGCGCCTCGACTCCGGATGGGAGCTTCCGGCGATCTCGGATGCCAAGAAGCTCGCGACCTACCTCGACAAGGGAAAGCCGACCAACCGGCAGGCGGTGTTCGACGCGGCGAAGAAGATCGCGGCAGCGCCATCCATCGGTGACAACCAGTCGGCGATGCAGGACGCCATCACGGGTGAACTCATCGAAGCGCAGGCTGGACGCGAGAGCGTGCAGCAGGCACTCGACAACGCCGAGAAGAAGATCAACGCGCTGCTCGCCGGCTAGGCGCAGCACAGCACAGCACATGCACGACGGGCCGGATCCGATCCGGTCGCAGGCCCCGAGGTCGAACGGCCTCGGGGCCACCCATGACATTCGCGCACCGAGAGTGCGCAGCAACGAGGAGATTTCAGGATGATCGAGGCGACAGGCCAGACTCGCGACCTGGCGGCATTGACCCACCTCGCGGAGACGAGCGTCGAGCTCATCCTGCGGTTGCAGGACCCGTCCGGCGCCTATCCGGCGAGCCCGACCTTCTCGGCATACAGCGGTTTCTGCTGGTTCCGCGACGGGGCGTTCATCGCCGATGCCATGTCGGCGGCGGGCGCGGTCGAGTCGGCGAGCGGTTTCTTCGACTGGTGCAGTCGCATCCTGTTGGACAGGGAGGCTCATGTCGTCGAGATCGTCGAGGCGGCGAGGGCGGGTTCGCCGGTCGCCGACTCACGGATGCTCCCGACGCGCTTCACGCTCGCCGGTGAGGACGGTGACGATGACTGGTGGGACTTCCAGCTCGACGGATACGGCACCTGGCTCTGGGCCGTGGTCGAGCACTCGAGGCGGCACGGTGTCGATCTCGCCCGCTGGTCCCGCGCAATCGAACTGAGCGTGGACTACCTCACCAGCTCCTGGCAGCGACCATGCTTCGACTGGTGGGAGGAGAACGCCGACCGCGTGCACGTTTCGACGCTCGGCTGTATCGCGGCCGGATTGGGAGCCGTCGCCGACACCGCGATCCTCGATGCGGTTCGTCGCCAAAGATCTCTCGCGGCCACCGAGTCGATCAGGACCACGATTCTCGAGCAGGGACTCACCGACGCGCACCTCGCGAAGTGGCTCGGCTCCGACCAGGTCGACGCGAGCCTCGTCGCGATGGTGGCGCCGCTCGGTCTCTTCCCTTCCGCGGAAGCAGTCGGTGCCGCGACCATCGGGGTGGTCCATCGCGAGCTCACCGTCGGCGGCGGTGTTCACCGCTACCTG
>JAODMW010000249.1 GCA_025464815.1 Microbacteriaceae bacterium
CGTCAGCCGCTTCCACCAGTCCTCGAAGTGCCTGGTAGCAATCGTCGACCCCGGCGGGGAACCTGTGCTCCGGCGCCAGTCGGTACTCGACCGAGGCGACGACACAATCGGCGGCTCGGGCGCGCTCGGCGAGCATCCCGTCTTCGTGACCCGAGAAGGCGGACCCGAACATGAACGCGCCACCGTGAAAATACACGTGCAGCGCAAACGGTCCGTCGCCGGCCGGACGGTAGAGGCGAACGGGGATTCCGCGGACGATCCGGTCCGCGACGGTGACGGACGCAGGTAGTGCGCCCTCTGAGCTGCCCATCAGGGCGTCGACCTGCACGCGGAGTGCCGGAATATCGTCAACGCTGGGCGTGTGGTCGCCCATCGCCTTCAACGAGGCCAGGTACTGGACAACGACGGGGTCGAGCGGCATGTGTGTCTCCTTCAACTGGCAAATTCTTGCTGGGGGTTCGTTCTGAGCCGACGGTTGTTTCCGGCCACAATGTGATCGCGCATCGCCGCACGGGCGGAGTCGGCATCCCCCGCCAGAATGTGGTGGGCAACCAACGCGTGCTCGGCGGCTGCTTCAAAGATGTCGCCGGGAGCCCGGTCGGCCGCCTGCATCGCCTTCTGAAAGAGTTGCGAGCTCGTGTCGATGACCCCGACGTAGAGGCGATTGTGAGTCGCCTCCGCGATCGCGCGGTGGAACGCGACATCGTGGGAGTAGACCGCCTCCGACCGCCTGACCGCGTCCTGGTATTCGGCAAGAGCGGTCCGGATCGCCTCGTGATCCAGGGCCGATGCGCGATCGGACGCCAGGGCAGCGGCCTCACCTTCGAGCAGCAAACGGAACTCGAGAAGATCGTCCATCGCGACCTCATCCAGCTTCGTCGCCGACACCGTCCTCGCCAACACGGCTTGCCCATCGATCCTGCACACCGTCGTGCCGAAGCCGGCCTGCACCTCGAGAAGCCCCAGCGCGACGAGGCCCTGCACCGCTTCTCGGACGGTGTTTCGACCTGCGGAGTAGCGAGTCATGAGTTCGATCTGCGTGGGAAGCTTGTCACCCTGCTTGAACACACCCGAGTTCAGGTCGTGCATCAGCCGCCGGGCGACCTCCTGTCCGAGCGTCTGCGTCGACATCGAGACCGCCTATCGCACTCTCTTGATGGGGATGATCAGCGCGGTCGCGACGAGGACCATCAGGCACGCGACCAGCCAGATGGGTCCGTACGCACCGGCGAAAACCGTCACGATGACACCGGCGAAAGCGGGCCCCAGGGCCTGACCCAAGTTGAGTCCGAGACCTGCAAGGCCGAGATCGCGACCCGCCGACTCCGGATTCGGGAGCACTTCGATGAACAGCGCCTGATCCACAACGATGAATGCGCCAAACCCGATGCTCATCACGCCCGACTGGATGAACATGGCCGGGAGGGTGGCCCATACGAACGGGATCAGGAAGGAAACGGCCATGATTGCCGATGCAGCAATGACGAACGGCTTGCGACGACGGATCTTGTCGGACCACCTCCCCACAATGATGATTCCGATCAGGGCGAAGGGGAACCCGACAAAGGTGATCAGCGGCGCCGTGACGGCCGCCTGCGACGTGTTCATGAACGGCCGGATGTAGCTCTCGAGCATGTAGACCGCGTATCCGGTGGACATTGCGTATCCGGTGTACAGGAGCACTTTCGCGATCCAGGCGAACCGGAAATCGCTGTCGCGCAGAGCCGACACGAATGCAAGGAAGAACGACTTTAGGTGAAGTCGAGTCGCGATCATGTCTCGCGTGGACTTGTCGCGAGCAACAAGGGAAAAGATGAGCGCAACGACCACGACGATGATCGCGTACGGGAAGTATGCGGCGAGTCCGATGATCGTGAAGAGAGTCCCCGCAACGAGCGCGCCAACGACGGCTCCCAGGTAGGCGAGACCACCGGTCAGCGCAGAAGCGAGTCCGATTCGGTCCTGTGGAACGCGGTCAGCAACGGTCGCGCCAGCCACCGCCTGCGCGGAATTGATCGTCAGCGTGACGAGGGAGTACAGGACAACAAGGACCGCAATGTTGGGGGAAAGCGGCAGGAGGAACAGGATCGCGGCGCCCGCGAGCGTGCCGCCGAGCATCCATGGAACGCGGCGACCCCACCGCGAGCGGGTGTTGTCGGAAAGCAGACCGACGATGGGCAGGAAGATCATGGTGACGAAGACGGCAATCGAGAAGACGACAGACAAGCCGCTTGCCTTGGACGTATTGAATTCGGTGAGCAGGTTGAGCAGGTGCTGCTGACTCGCGGTCGCGGTGGCTGTGTGGGCGTTCACGGCGGCCTGGAGTTCGGTCAGTTTTTGGATGTCGGCTGTGGCATTTGGGCCAGTGAAGATTCGTGCGAACTCGAGGCTTTGGACGTGGAGCGACAACAGCAGGTTCGTCGCACCACCGAATAGCCCGAATCCCAGCGCGAACAAAGCGTACGTAGTGAGGTACCGCCGCACCTGCGGTGTTCGCGATTCATATCGTGAAGAGAGGGATGACTCGGTTGTTCCGGTGGATTGTTCGGACATTTCACACTCCTATGTGCGGTTCTGTAGGCCTGCGGACTGCGGGGCCGGGTTGACGTGGATAAATCGGGGGGGGTTGCTACTCGCGGCTACCAGTCATGAACTGTGCCGTCCAGTAGTCGGTTCACGGGAAGGTAGGCCCGTTCGTACGGGTGCCCTGCCGCAGCCTCGTCGTCGTATTCGATGCCGAGCCCGGGTGCGTCGGATGGTGCGAGCATGCCGCCCTCGAACTTGTAGGTCGTGCGGAACACTTCATGCGTCGCCGGCGAGTGCTGCATGTACTCCTGAATGCCGAAGTTCGGGATCGCGATTCCCAGATGGATCGCGGCCGAGAGGCCGACCGGCGACACGTCGGTCGGCCCGTGGGCGCCGGACTTGATCTGGTAGATGGAGGCGAAGTCGAAGATCCGCCGCAAACCTGTGATTCCCCCCGCGTGCGTCACAGGGCTGCGAACGTAGTCGATGAGTTGCTCCTCGAACAGCTCCCGATAGTCCCAGATCGTGTTGAACACCTCCCCGATCGCCAAGGGCGTCGTGGTGTGCTCTCGCACCCGTCGAAGGGCAGACTGATTCTCGGCGGGAGTGACATCCTCGAGCCAGAACAGGTCGTATGGTTCGAGGGACTTGCCCAGTTTGGCAGCCTGAATGGGCGTGAGCCGGTGGTGGGCGTCGTGCAGCAGGGTCAGCTCAGGGCCGAACTCGCTGCGAACCGCCTCGAACACGCCGGGGATGTGCCGCAGGTAGGCGCGGGTGTCCCAGGTTTCCTCCACCGGAAGCGCACCACGCCTGGCTGGCTCGTAGTCATAGCGAGAGTCGGTGCCGCTGCCAGTACCGGTTGCCGCATTGCTGCTGTGCGCGACGCCGTACACGGACGGCAGTCCGGGGATTCCGGTCTGCACCCGGATGGCCCGGTATCCCTCGTCCAGATGTTCGCGGATGGAGTCGAACAGTTCTGGCAGGTCGACACCGGAGGCGTGCCCATAGGTGAGAAGGCCGGTGCGTGAGCGGCCGCCCAAGAGCTGATAGAGCGGCATCTTCGCGGCTTTGGCCATAATGTCCCAGAGCGCGGTATCAACTGCGGCGATCGCCGCCATAGTCACTGGCCCTCGGCGCCAGTATGCGCCGCGATAGAGGTACTGCCAGGTGTCTTCGATGTTGGCCGCGTCACGACCGACGAGTAGGGGGACGACGTGCTCGGAGAGATATACGGCGACCGCGAGCTCACGGCCGTTGAGTGTCGCATCCCCCAAACCGGTCAGACCGTCGTCGGTCGTGATCCGCAGGGTGACGAAGTTGCGACCTGGACTCGAGACGAGCACGTCGACGGACTCGATCAACATTGATGAGCTGCTTTCCTCAAGATTGAGCTCCCATCACGAAAGATAGGACATTTGACTCGTCTATTGCATATGGTGGGATGGCATTTGTCAAGTCCCATGTCAGAAATTCGGGTCGACGGGTACGGTATGGCGCGAAAACGACCGTAGATTCGGCAACTTGACATTTCTCGTCGGAGAAACTTATGATCCCATGAATAGGCCGGCTGGTCTGAATCATCCTATCTACCCCCAAGGAGGCGGGTTGTGGAACTCGAAGCCCCAGTACTCGAACTGCTCGACGGCTACAAAGCGATGGGCGGGGCCAGCCTCGATCTGAACGACCCGACGGTTCTCGCGACTATCCGGGCGATGGCAATAGATACCGACCAAGATCTGTCGGATGGTCCGGTGGACGGCGTCGAGATCAGCGATGTCGTCATCGGAGACGTGCCCGTGCGTCTCTATCGGCCGTCGGCGGAGGGGAAGCTGCCGTTGCACGTGTACTACCACGGCGGCGGCTTCATTCTCGGCTCGGCACTCTCGGGCGAGCTGGACGGCCTCTTGTCCCGACGCGCGTTCGATGCCCACTGCGTGGTCGCGTCTGTCGAGTACCGACTGGCTCCCGAGCACAAATTTCCGGCCGGGGTCAACGACTGCTACACAGCTTTGAGCGGTCTCGTCGCCGACGCCGAGCGCTATGGCCTCAACAGCGATGTTGTGACGGTGGGTGGCGGCTCGGCAGGCGGCAATCTCGCCGCTGTGGTGGCCCTGATGTCCCGTGACAAGAACGGCCCACGGATCGTCCTGCAGTTGCTGGAAATCGCTGGTCTCGACCTCACGAGCTCGTCTCACGCCTGGCGCAATCCGACCGCGGCAAACGATTCGACTCGCGAGGCGGACGTGGCGTGGAACGATCGGCACCTCTCCTCGCCGGCAGAGCGCGTCCACCCATACGTATCGCCGTTCTTCGCCGCGGACTTGAGCGGGGTCGCACCCGCATACGTCGTCAACGCGGAGTTCGATCCTCGCCGGGACGAGTGCGAGGCGTACGTCGCACGACTGCAGGACGCGGGTGTGCACGCGGTCGGCCGCACGATGAAGGGTCATGTTCACGGGTCGGTGACGATACGGGACTGGCAGCCGGCTCGGGACTGGCGAGCCGAGGTCAACGCTGTGCTCGCTTCGGCCAACCAGACCGCACTCGCCGGGCTCCCCCTCGACCTTCGCGAGTAGGTCAGCGTCGTGAGGCAGAGCTCCCAACCTGGCAGCCCAGCCTATTTAAGGGTCGAAGGCGATCGTCTCCTGGCGTTCGCACGCAAGGCCCGCCTGCCCGACTGGGGATTCGGCTGGCTGGACTCGGACGGCTCAGTCCTGGCTGACAACACCGTCCATACCTACATCACCGCGCGGATGACGCACGTGTTCTCGCTCGCGGCACTCATCGGTCACGACTGGGCCGTGGAGTACGTCGACCATGGCATCGCGGCACTCACCGGTCCCCTGCATGACGACCAATACGATGGCTGGCACACCGCAACGGACCGTGCGGGCCGCCCCCTCGCGAACGAGAAGGTGGCCTACCCCCATGTGTTCGTCGTCCTGGCCGCGGCCAGTGCGACCATCGCAGGACGCCCCGGTGCTGCGGAGCTGCTCACCCGCGCGCTGCGAGTCATCGAGCAGCGGTTCCGAGAACCCGACTCCGGGTTGCTTCGCGAGAAATGGGACCGCAGGTGGCGTTCGCTGGACACCTACCGCGGGGGGAACAGCAACATGCACGCCATCGAAGCGCTCCTGGCGGCCAGCGACGCAACAGGCGACGCGGCGCTGGCCGACCAAGCTCTCGAAATCGCCGACTTTCTCGCGAATACCGTCGCGCGGCGGGCGCAGTGGCGCGTCGTCGAGCACTTCGACGAGAACTGGGTGCCCCTGTGGGGCTACAACCAGGAGCACCCCGCCGACCCGTTTCGACCGTTCGGGGCCACGGTCGGCCACGGCATTGAGTGGTCCCGCCTCTTGCTCCACCTGCGCACCGCCCGACCTGACTCAGACTGGCTACTGCCAGCCGCCCGCCACCTGTTTTCGAGCGCACAAAATGACGGCTGGAATGCCGACGGGCACGAAGGATTCCTCTACACCGTGGACTGGGACGGCAAGCCAGTCGTTAGCGAGCGCCTCCACTGGGTTATCGCCGAGGCAGCCGGCGCGGCGGCCGTGATGCACCACGTCACCGGTGACCCGGCGTACCAACTCCGCTACGACGAATGGTGGCAATGGGCCGAGGATCACTTCATCGACCGTCACGCAGGCAGCTGGCATCACGAGCTGGATGTATCGGGCACACCATCGTCGACCATCAAGAGGGGAAAGGCCGACATCTATCATGCCTTCCAGGCGACTCTGCTGCCGGTATCGCCTCTCACCGCGTCCCTGGCCTCCGCACTCCGCGCGGCGCGAACCAGAGAGTGAATGTTCGCATGCCTGACAAATCAGCTCAACCGCTCAAACCGCTCCGTCGACTCGAACTGGAGCGTGCGGATCGTCGATACCGAACAAGACCGATTCGAATCGTGCACATGGGAATCGGCAATTTCCACCGCGCCCACCAGGCCTGGTACACGGAAGTCGCAGACACGGACCGGGAATGGGGAATCGCCGCGTTCACCGGGCGGCAACCGGACATCGCCCTCGAACTCGGTCCGCAAGGCGGTCTCTACACCCTGATCGAACGCGGCCCTCAATCGGATCAAGCCTCGATCGTCAGCTCGATCGTCGACGTCCAGGACGGAGCGAACATCGGACGACTCGTCGAGGTCATGTCGCGAACGGAGACCGCCCTTGTGACGCTGACGGTCACCGAAGCGGGTTACCGACTCGACGCTGACGGCGGACTCAATCGCGACGACGTCGAACTCACCTCAGACATCGATCGGATCGCCACGAACCTGGCGGCCGACGAACCAGGCCCTGCGAGCCAGCCAACCACCGTCCTTGGTCGTCTCGTCCTGGGTCTGGCCGCTCGTCAGCGTCGGGGATCGGGTCCGGTCTCGATCGTATGCTGCGACAACATCCCCTCCAACGGCGAGGTCCTGCGCCGCGCTGTCTCCACCCTCGCGGGCTGGGTCGAGGAAGACCTCGCGCGTTGGATCGAGTCCGAGGTTGACTTCGTGAGCACTGTGGTCGACAGGATCACGCCGGCCGCCACTGTCGCCGACCGCGAGATCGCAAGCGAACTCATCGGCGCCCGTGACGTTTCGCCTGTCGTGACAGAACCATTTTCGGAGTGGATCCTGAGCGGAGAGTTCCGAGCGGGACGCCCACAATGGGAAGCGGCCGGCGCCCGCTTCGTCACCGACATCGAGCCGTACGAACGAAGAAAGCTCTGGCTTCTCAACGGTGCGCATACGATCCTGGCTCATTTTGGGCTGCAGCGCGGGCTCACCACTGTGGCTGAGGCGATCGGCGACCAGGAAGGATTCCGCCGAGTCGACGAGTTCTGGAATGCCGCCTGTCGCCACCTCCCCGAGGATCTCGACCTTGGGCAATACCGTGCCGACATTCTCGAACGCTTCAGGAACCCGAGAATCGAGCATCTCTTGTCGCAGATCGCACGCGACTCAGCGACGAAGTTGCGTTACCGCGTTGCACCAGTTGCCCGAGCGGAACTTCGGGACGGTCGAGCCGACCGATCGTGCGCCCTCGCCTTTGCAACCTGGATGCGGCTTGTCCTTGACGGCTATAGGGCACCTGGTCCAGTCGATCCAGATCTCGAAATCGCGGTCGAGTCGGCAGACCCATCCGAGGCCTTGCTCCGCTTGGTCGATGGTGAGCTAGCAGATAGCCAGGAGTTCGACGACGCCGTTCGCAGGGCAAGGCAGGCATGACACGCCGGGAACCCACCATCCGTCCTGCGAGCATACCCACCTGCGTTACTGCCGTCGGCGGGCGTTACCTGCGGCGGAGATCCGCCATCGGCTCGAGCACCCAGCCACTTCACGAGAGCCGTCCGAACTGTTATCCCTGATCAGCAGGCCAATTGCCCAGGATCTTCGCGGCGCTTTCCTCCGCCGACGTTCGCTGTGCGCTCATCGACAGCAAGATTTTTGTAGCCAAACTGTAGCCACGAGGCGTTTGAAGGGGCCAGCCAAGGGATACACAAACCCCTAGCTGACCAGCACTTTTAGTTACAGTGACCCCAACCGGATTCGAACCGGTGTTACCGCCGTGAGAGGGCAGCGTACTAGGCCGCTATACGATGGGGCCGTATGGACAACTCATCGAGTATGCCACCCCGCGGGTAGGGGCACCAACTGGGGGGCTGCGCACTGGTTTCGATACGCGTCCTCGTCCCTCGGGCGCTACTCAACCCACTCCTCGTCGGGGCGCACT
>JAODMW010000270.1 GCA_025464815.1 Microbacteriaceae bacterium
TGGTGAAACTGGTCTGGAACATGTAGGTGGAGAGCAACTGGGTTGAGTTGTATGGCCCGCCGCGGGTCATCGCCCAGACGATGTCGAAGGTGCGCAACGAGTCGATCACCGTCACCGCGAAGACGACGCCGTTGACCCCCTTGAGCTGCGGCATCGTGATCCGCCAGAAGCGCTGCCAACGCGTGGCGCCATCGACCGCAGCCGCCTCCTCGAGAGTCGGATCGGTCCCCTTCAGGCCCGCCAGGTAGAGCACCATGATGTATCCGCACTGCCGCCAGACCGCAGCGATCAGCACTGCGTACAGGGCCGTCGACGGATCGGCGAGCCACGGACGCTCGAGTGCCCCGAGACCGATCGCGTGGAGGATCGTGTTGACCGAGCCATCCGGCTGGTAGAGCACTCGCCAAAACAGACCGGTCACCGCGAGCGAGAACACCATCGGCAGGTAGATCGCGCTGCGATAAAACCCGACACCACGGCGAGGCTTGTTGAGTGTGACGGCGAGCGAGAGCCCGATGACCACGGAGAGCCCGCCGAAGCCGACCACCCAGATCACGTTGTTGAGCAGCGCCTGCAGGAAAATCGGATCCGTCGTCAGGTCGACGAAGTTCTTGAACCCGATGTACTCAGGATCCCCCGCCCCGTTCCAGCGCGTGAGCGACAGCCAGAAGCTGTTGATCGCCGGCCAGAACACCCAGCCGAGTTCGACGGCGAGCGGGACGAGGAGGAAGAACCAGACGATCGCTGGAACGCGCGCCAGACCCCGGGCCCCGCCCTTTCGGGCGGGCTTACCGGTCGGAATCCGCCTGGCCGTGCCCAGCGACGCGCTCACGAATCGAAGACCTTGGTCGCTGCATCCTGCCATTCCTTGAGGATGCCGCCCACATCAGCCGGCTTCGCGAGGAACTTGGTGAGCGCGGTATCCGCTGTCGTCTGCAGCGCGTCGGAGGAGTCGCGGTTGAAGAACTGCGTGATCTGCTCCGTCTCGGAGAGCATCTTGAGTCCCTTCTGCACCAGCGGCGAGAATTTCGAGGTGTCGACGTCGGGCGAGGTCGGCAGGTTCGACGACTTGGCGGACTCGATGTAGGCCTGCTGTGATTCTGCCCCGGCCAGGAAGGAGAGGAACTTCTTGGTGTCCTTGACGTTCTTGGACTTGGCGCTGGCGAAGTAGCCGTCCGTCGGAGCTTCCTCCGCGACCGGGATCGACTTGTCGATGACGGGCACAGAGAAGAAGTCGAGGTCGTCAGGGTCGGTGTCGGTGAGGCTCTGGCTGATGAAGGCGCCGACGAGGTACATCGCGTTCTTCTTCTGCACCAGCGGCGTCACGGCGTCCTGCCAGGCATAGGAACTGGCATTCGGGTCGAAGTATGGCGAGATGTCGGCGTAATACTTCATCACGTTCTTCACCTCCGCGCTGTCGAAGGAGTGCTTGCCCGCCAGCAGTTCCTTGTGGAAGTCAGCGCCGTTCAAACGGAGGTTCAGGATGTCGAACCAGCCCGATGCCATCCACGGGGTCGAGCCGATACCGTTCGAGAGCGGGTTGATGCCCTGCTTCTTCAGCATCTCGCAGAGCGACATGAACTCGTCCCAGGTGGTCGGAACGCTGACACCCCACTCCTTGAATGACGACTTCAGGTAGAAGACTCCCCACCAGTAGTAGTTGGTCGGCAGGAAGATCTGCTTGCCAGAGTCATCGGTGGAGAGATCCTTGAGCGCCGGCGAGTAGTTCGCCGCGGCTCCGTCGCCCTTCCAGAGGTCGGAGAGGTCGAGCAGGTAGCCCTTGCTCGCGTAATCCCGCGCCACGGAACCGGCATACCACGTGAGTACGTCGGGCGGGTTCGAGGAACTGAGGTAGGTCGACAGCTGGGCGCGGAACTGTTCGATCGCGACGGTGTTGAGGGTGACAGCCGTTGTCTTGTATCCCTTGACGAGCGCCTGGAGCGCCTTCTTGGGTGCGGGATCGGAGAGCGAGGACTGCAGCACGAGCCCGCTGCTGCCGGCTGCTCCACCACCGCCCGCGACACAGGAGGCGAGAAGCGTCGCTCCGCCGAATGCGGCGGCGCCTATCAGCAAGCTTCTTCTGGTGAGTTGGGCTGTTGTGGTCATGCTGTCCTCCTTGACGTCGACCGGTGCGTGACGGTCTTGGTGGTGTGGGTTCGAATTGCCTTACGGTGAAACGAACAGTGCGTTGCACTGCTGTTGGAGCGCGACATCCGACCACATCGTGTGGTGGGGCGCCGCGTTGGAGCACACGATCGTGCCCCAGGCGTCGATACGGCGGGATTCGGATACGGCCAGGCGGCAGAACTCCGCACCGATCGGACCCTCCTCGAAGTTCGATTCGCGTGGCGTGTAGCCGACCCAGCCCTCGCCGAAGACACACGGGATGCCGCGCGCGGCGGCATGATCGGCCGCCACATCGATCCAGGTGCTCAGGATGCGTACCATCTCGATGTGGTGGTTGCCGTAGCGCTCATAGAGGTAGCGATCGAAGGCTTCGATGTCGATCCAGTCGTGCATGTAGATCTCCGGCTTGCCGACGATGGTCGCCTCGAGCTTCCACTCCGACCCCGGTGGCACCGTCCAGTCGGTCGGCTCCGGCGCGTCCGGAAGCAGTAGTCCGGCGGCATCTGCGGCAGCCTTGTCGAAGTCTGCGACGGCACCGCGCAGGTTGAAGGCCTCCGTCACCTCATCGAGCACGCCGTAGATGTAGGGGTGGGTCACGAGCACGTCGATGGAGTTGGGAATGCCGCGCATCGCACCGAACGGAACACGCGAGTAGTTGACGGTGCACGGTCGCGCAGGGTGCCGCTCGTGGAAGCGCAACAGGCCGCGCTCCAGCCGCGGTTCGAGGGCCACGATCACGTCGTCCATCGTGACGCCGTCACTCCAGAGTCCCTCGGTGAGGTGTGTCCACTGCACCTCATTGTGAAGCTCGGTGAAGGCGATCCGGTCGTCGAGATCACGTTCGGCCAGGAAGTCGACGAGATCGGCCATCGCGTCCGCGAGGCGCTCCGCGCGGTCCCCCGGATCCACGGCCATCAGGGCATCGAACCATGACCGGTCGGTGCTGAACGAGGAGGACTGCTGGTACTCCCACGACGAGAGGATCACATAGACGTCGTGACGCTTGGCCGCCTCGAACAGTGCGACCAGTTGATCCCTGCCGTCGAAGGTCGTCGGAGAAGTCACGTCGTACCAGCGCACCCTCTGGGCATAGCCGCCGCCGAGACGGTCGAGACTGATCGCCGAGGTGTCGAGACCGGAGCCGAAGAGCAGGAAGGGCATCGCGCAGATGCGGATCGTGTTGTAACCGCGCTCGACGGCCTCGGCGAAAGCTCTGTCCAGATCCTCGAACGGCTCGCCGCTTCCGGTGCGCACGTACCAGGAGAAATCCCAGAGGCTGATGGTCAGTTTCGAGGGTAGATGGGCCGGTACCGGCACCGGGGTGTAGAAGGTCATCGGCGTGCCTCCCCGCGTGCTTCCGCGGATGCTAATGGGGCTGTCTCGGCGTTGAGCATACGGGCAGTCTAGAAAGCCCTTCATCGCCTCCGGAATGACCATTCCTACGGGATTGCTGGACGATTCTCTGGACGGCATACAATCACGATCATGTTGATTCCCGATGGTTTCCCGGGTCAGAGACTTCGAGTTCTTCCGAATCCGCTGACCAGAACGGCCCTCACCGCTCCGGTGACGTCTCGACTGCTCGTCACCGATGCTGGACACTTTCCGCATGCGGCGGCTCACGGGCGATCGAGACCGGATGGCGCACAACAGGCCATCGTGATGCTCTGCACTGGCGGCGCCGGCTGGCTTTCGATGGATGGACAGACCACGGCCGTCACCTCCGGAGACGCCGTGCTGATCCCCCGTAATACCGGTCACCAGTACCGGGCCGACGATCGCGATCCGTGGACGATCTGGTGGCTGCACGCCGACGGCAGCGACGTCGACGAACTCGTGGACACCATCGTCGGCGTCGAGCGGAGTCCGATTGTGAAGGTGCGTGACATGTACAGCGCAGCCAACCTGGTCGACCAGGTCGTCACGAGCCTTGAGCGCGACGACACCACAGCCAGCCTGTACCTCACGAGCGGTGCGGCCTGGAACCTGCTGTCCCAGCTCGCCTCCGACAAACTGCGAGGTCGCCCGGCCACATTGGACCGCATCCACATCGTGCAGGACTACCTGCGGCAGAACCTCGCCTCGCAGACCACGGTGAGCGAACTCGCACGACTGGCCGATATGAGTACCTCCCACTTCTCCGCGCTGTTCAAGGCCTCGGTCGGCATCGGGGTCGTCGAGTATGTGAAGCGGCTGCGCAGCGCACGCGCCTGCGAACTGCTGATCACGACCCAGGCCTCCATCGGCGACATCGCGCGGGACGTCGGATACACCGACGCCTTCTACTTCTCACGGCAGTTCCACGCGATCAACGGCACGAGTCCTCGCGAATACAGGTCACGCGCTCACCGCGACCAGCTATGAACCTACATCTCCGGCAGTCGCCATCACAGGATGAGGGGCGCCAAAACGCTCTTCGTTCGCGCTATGAGGAGCAATTTCCCACCCTCAACGGCGAAGCCCGGGACTAGTGCGCGTCCGGACGCGCGAGCAACTCCTGCGCCTTGATCAGCGACGCGGGCTCGACGATGATCTCGTAGCGGCCCGCGAGCACCTGGTGCGTCGAAGTGAAGTCGCGGGTGCGGCGATTGATCGTGTACGTGACGATGCCGAACAGCATCCCGAATCCCGCACCGATGATGATGGCTGCGCCGACGTAGAGCACGGCGTTCGGCGTGGTGGTGAAGATGAAGAGCACCAGTCCGAAGAAGAGCCCCAACCAGGCACCGCTGGCCGCTCCGGCGCCCGCAGCCTTGCCGTAGGTGAGCTTGCCGGTGACCCGCTCGACCGTCTTCAGGTCGCTGCCGACGATCGCTACCTGCTTGACTTCGAAATTCCCCCGCGCAAGACGGTCGACCACGGCCTGCGCCTCGAAATAGGTGTCGTAGGTACCGAGCACATCACCCCTGGGAAGGGTCGGAACGGGGCGGGCACGTCCGGAGAGGGGGCTCTGATTCGTCATGCCGCCATTATCCTCTGGACTCGGGCGCAAGGTCTAAGTTAGACCTGTGAGCGCCGCGAGAGTTTTCGTCGCCCGACTGGCCGGGTGCTCCGTTTTCGACCCCGCAGGAGACAAGGTCGGCCGCGTTCGCGACGTGCTCGTCGTCTACCGCCATAAGCAGCCACCGCGGGTCGTCGGCCTCATCGTCGAAGTTCCCGGAAGGCGTCACGTCTTCCTCTCGATCGGCCGTGTGACGAGCTTCGGATCCGGCCAGGTCATCACGACCGGCCTCATCAACATGCGTCGCTTCGAACAGCGTGGCGGCGAGGTGCGCGTGATCGCCGAGGTGCTCGGTCGCGAGGTCACCTTCGTGGACAATTCGGGAACGGCGACCATCGAAGACGTCGCGATCGAGGAGAGCGGGCCCGGGGAGTGGGCCGTCAGCGAACTCTTCGTCCGCCGACCGAAGACGAGCCCGTCCCCCTTCGCGAAGGGCCAGACGGTTTTCGTCAAGTGGACGGATGTGCGCGAAGAGTCCACCGGAGAGGCCCAGTCGGCCACGCAGCTGCTCGCCACCTACGAAGACCTGCTGCCGGCCGACCTCGCGAATGCCCTCCTCGACCTCCCGGGGCAGCGCATGCTCGAGGTGGCGGAAGAGCTGAGCGACGAACGTCTCGCCGACGTGCTCGAAGAAATGCCCGAGAGCGAGCAGGTCGACATCCTCGGCCACCTCGGCGACGACCGCGCGGCCGATGTGCTCGACCAGATGCAGCCGGATGACGCGGCAGACCTCATCGCGCAGCTCTCCGACGAGCGTGGCGAGGCACTGCTCGACCTCATGCAGCCCGAGGAAGCGGATGACGTCCGCATGCTCCTGCTGTACGCCCCGGACACCGCCGGCGGCCTCATGACCACCGAACCGATCATCGTTTCGGCCGACACGACCGTCGCGGAGGGCCTCGCGCTCATCCGGCGGCACGAACTCGCGCCGGCGCTCGGTGCCGCCGTCTGCGTCACCCTGCCCCCATACGAACCGCCGACCGGCCGCTTTCTGGGAATGGTGCACTTCCAGCGGATGCTGCGCTACCCACCCATGGAACGCCTCGGTACGCTGCTCGACCAGCGCCTCGAGCCCGTCAAAGCCAGGGCGTCGGCGGCGGAGGTCGCACGCAACCTGGCCAGCTACAACCTCGTTTCACTGCCGGTTGTCGACGACAACCACCGATTGGTCGGGGTGGTGACCATTGACGATGTTCTCGACTACCTGTTGCCCGACGACTGGCGAAGTCACGACGAAGACGACCCGGCCAGCTCCTCGAAGCCGCCAGCCGTTTCGGCCGACACCAGCACCATCCCCGTAATCGCACATGCCGGAAGGAGGCACCTCAATGGCCCGTCGCTCTGACTCCCGGCTCGACTCCCCCAAGGGACTTCGCACCTCGTTCGTCCCCCGCCTCGGCGGCAACAAGGATAGCGTAGGTCGATTCTCCGAGACCTTCGCGCGCGCGATGGGAACCTCTGGCTTCCTCATCGGCATGACCGTCTTCGTGGCGCTGTGGATCGCCTACAACACCTGGGCGCCCGAAATGGCCCAGTTCGACCCGCGCAGGCTCAACTACACGCTGCTGACGCTGATCCTGTCGCTTCAGGCCTCATACGCCGCTCCACTCATCCTGCTCGCGCAGAACCGGCAGGACGACCGCGACAGGGTGCAGTTC
Source organism: Microbacteriaceae bacterium (assembly GCA_025464815.1). Classification (GTDB taxonomy): domain Bacteria; phylum Actinomycetota; class Actinomycetes; order Actinomycetales; family Microbacteriaceae; genus Lacisediminihabitans. Next base: position 6,787 of record JAODMW010000270.1, read on the forward strand.
GAGCAGGACCGGCAGCGTGCGGAACGCAACCTCGCCGACACCGAATACCTGGCACGCGAGGTCGTGGCGCTGCGGCTCGCGGTGCGCGAACTTGCGAGCAAAGACTTCATCCGCGCGGAGCTCAGGGCTCTCCTTGAGGAGTTGGACAAAGACAAGTCCCCCGACATCCCGCGGGTCGAGTAGGTCGCTCAGCGGCACTATCGAGACATCACGATGCCAATGACCCTCACCGACCAGGTCCGCTCCGCCCTCGGCCGCGTCATCGACCCGGAGATCCGCAAGCCGATCGACGAACTCGACATGATCGGATCCGTCTCGGTGACCGATGCGGGCGCCGCGACGATCGGCGTGAAGCTGACGATCGTCGGATGCCCGGCGGCCGATACGATCGAGCGCGACGTCCGCGAGGCCGCGGCAGCCGTAGCCGGTGTCACCGATGTCGTCGTCGATGTCACGGTCATGACCCGCGAAGAGCGCACGGCTCTCACCGAGAAGCTGCGCGGCGGCCGGTCGCGCGAACTGCAGTTCGGGCCGGACTCGCTCACCCGCATCTACGCGATCACGAGCGGAAAGGGCGGCGTCGGCAAGTCCACTGTCACCGCCAACCTCGCGGTAGCCCTGGCGGCACGCGGTCTCTCGGTCGGCATCGTGGACGCGGATGTCTTCGGCTTCTCGATCCCGGGAATCCTGGGGCTCGACGGCGCCAGGCCGACGAAGGTCGGCGAGATGATCCTCCCCCCGATCGGCTACGGCGTGAAGGTGATCTCAATCGGGATGTTCGTCCCTTCGACAGGCTCAGGACAAACGGCGTCCAAGGCCGTCTCCTGGCGCGGACCGATGCTGCACCGCACCATCCAGCAGTTCCTCACCGACGTGTACTTCGGCGATCTCGACGTCCTGCTGCTCGACCTGCCGCCGGGAACCGGCGACGTGGCGATCTCGCTGGGGCAGCTGCTTCCGCAGGCCGAGGTCATCGTCGTCACCACCCCCCAACCCGCGGCCGCCGAGGTCGCGGAGCGCAGCGGCGTGGTGGCACGGCAGACCGGCCAGAAAGTGATCGGGGTCATCGAGAACATGGCCGGGCTGGTGCAGGCCGATGGCTCGGTACTCGAACTCTTCGGCACCGGCGGCGGCGCGGAGGTCGCCTCCCGGCTCTCGGCAGACCAGGAGCAACCCGTTCCCATGCTCGCATCCATCCCGCTCAGCGTCGGCCTGCGGGAGGGCGGGGATGCCGGGGTGCCGATCGTGCTCTCGCAACCGGCGGACGCGGCATCCGTCGCCATCGCCGCCGTCGCCGAACAGCTCGCGACCCGCGGTCGCGGCCTCGCCGGCCGCAAACTCGGCCTGAGGGTGAGCTGAGCGCACACAACGCTGCGGAGGAGCAGAGCGGCGCGGGATCATGCCTACAATTGCGCATGCCCGGAGCCCCGCTTGAGCGATCCTTCATCGACGAACTCGATCGCGACATCCACTCGTCCAGCGCGTCCAGCACGGCGGTCTTCGCGCCATTCACGGGTGAGAGGATCCACGACCTTCCGGTGAGCACGACAGAGGACGTGACGGATGCCGCGGCGAGGGCCCGCGCGGCCCAGTCGCGCTGGTACGCCGCAGGTTTCGATCACCGTCGCCGGGTACTGCTGCGGGCGCACGACCTCCTGCTGGAGCGCCGCGAACTGCTCATCGACGCGCTCCAGACGGAGACCGGGAAGACCCGCGGGCAGGCCTTCGAAGAGGTTTTCATCGGCGCGAGCACGACACGCTACTACGCGGTGAGCGCGAAAAGCGTTCTGCGACCGCGGTCGAGGCGGGCGGGAATCCCGCTCGTCGTCCGCACCCGGGTCGGTTATCGCCCAAAGGGCGTCGTCGGGGTCATCACCCCGTGGAACTATCCGCTGAGCCTCTCGCTCTTCGACGTGATCCCGGCCCTCGCCGCGGGCAACGGTGTCGTGCAGAAGGCCGACAACCAGGGCGCGCTCAGCATCCTCGCCGGGCGGCGCGCCTTCATCGACGCCGGTGTTCCGGCGGAACTCTGGGCGGTTGTCGCCGGCGACGGCAACGAAATCGGAAATGCCGTGGTCGATGCCGCCGACTATGTCTGTTTCACCGGCTCGACGGCGACGGGCAAGAAGGTCGCCGAACGTGCGGCTACGACGCTCACGGCGGCCTCACTCGAACTCGGCGGCAAGAATCCGATGATCGTGCTCGACGACGTCGACCCGCAGAAGGCCGCCCGCAACGCGGTCTACGCCTGCTATGCCTCGCTCGGCCAGCTCTGCGTCTCGATCGAGCGGATCTATGTGCAGCGTGGCATCGCGGAAGCCTTCACCAAGGAGTTCGTGGCCCGCACGGCCGCCCTCGTGCAAGGCCCCGCCTTCGACTTCACCACGGATGTCGGTTCCCTCACGCTTCCCAGCCAGCTCGAGCGTGTGCAGGCCCACGTCGCCGATGCCGTGGCCAAGGGTGCGACGGTGTTGACGGGCGGCAAGCCGAGGCCGGACCTCGGTCCGCTGTTCTTCGAACCCACCGTGCTCGCCCACGTCACCGACGATATGGACTGCTCCCGCACTGAGACCTTCGGACCGGTTGTCGCCATCACGGTCGTCGATACTGCCGATGAGGCGATCGCGGCCGCCAACGACTCGCAGTTCGGCCTCAACGCAGCCGTCTTCGGCGGCTCGATCCGACGTGCCCGCCGGGTAGCCCACCTCATCGACGCGGGAAGCATCAACATCAATGAGGGTTACCGCGCGACCTTCTCCTCCGTCGACGCACCGATGGGCGGCATGAAACAGTCGGGTATCGGCCGGCGGAATGGCCGCGAGGGAATCCTGCGTTTCGTGGATGCCCGCACTGTCGCAGGCGCTACGGGCCTCATGACGCTCCCTCGCACCGGAGCGGAGTTCGCGAAGCTCAGCGGCCTGATGATCGTGCTGCTGATCGCCCTCAAGGCGATCAGGCGGCGCTAGGTCGCCTCGTTCAGGTCGCTTCGTTGTCGAAAGGGGCTTCCTTGCCCTCGTCGAGCAGTCGCTGCCGCTTCGCATAGGCAGACTCGCCGCTCGGACGCACGACCGCCACGGCCTCATCCGGTTCGTCGTCGATGAGGGCCTCACGGATGATGCGGCGCGGGTCGTACTGGCGCGGATCGAGCTTCTTCCAGTCGACGTCGTCGAACTCGGGACCCATTTCGTCGCGCAAGCGTTCCTTGGCCCCGTCGGCCATGGTGCGCAGGTTGCGCACCAGTTTCGCGAGCTGCGAGGCGTAGTGCGGAAGGCGTTCCGGCCCGAGCAGGAACACCGCGATCACACCGATCACCAGGAGCTTGTCGAAGGTTAGGCCGAACACCCGTTCAGACTAACTCTTCTGTTCCGCGAATGGGTCGGCGCGGGTGGGTGCAGCGGCGCGTCCGATGACCGGCGAAGTGGTGCGCGCCATACTCTTGAGGGGAAACAAGGAGCAGGGCGTGGCAGGCAAGGAATCGAACTGGAAGTTCGCAGAGGACTTCGTCATCGAGCGGGCTGAGATCGCCGAAGCACGGCAGCACTCGATCGAGCTCGGGATCGAGCCGGTGAGTCCCGCGACGGGCGCGCAACTCGCGGTCATCGCCGCTGCCGCTTCTGCCACCAACATCATCGAGATCGGCACCGGCGTCGGGGTGAGCGGACTCTGGTTCTTCACCGGAGCACCGCAGGCCACCCTCACCTCGATCGATTTCGAGCAGGACTACCAACAGTCCGCGAAGAAGGCGTTCATCGACTCAGGCGTGCCGGCCAACCGCGTCCGCCTCATCGCCGGACGGGCGATCGATGTGCTTCCCCGGATGAACGAACAGTCCTATGACGTGGTTCTCGTGGATGCCGACCCGCAGTCCGTGATCCGTTACGTGGAACACGCCCTCCGCCTGGTTCGCACGGGTGGAACCGTGCTCGTAGCCCATGCGCTCTGGCGCGGACGGGTCGCCGATCCGGCACAGCGAGACGACACCGTAACCGGCTTCCGTTCGCTACTCAACGAGATCGCGGCATCCGATGCCGTCATCAGTTCCCTGTCCCCTGTGGGCGACGGACTGCTTCAGATGACGAAGCTC
>JAODMW010000271.1 GCA_025464815.1 Microbacteriaceae bacterium
CCGGTATCCGCTCGACGTTGGGTTCGGCATCCACCCCCAGTAGAATCGGGCGCGTGACGGATGCACGGCAGCAACTCATCGACCATATTTCCGCCGGGGCCGTGTTTCACGGAGACTTCACCCTGACCAGCGGCAAAAAGGCGACCTATTACGTCGACCTGCGGAAGGTCAGCCTCGACCATCGCGTCGCTCCGCTTATCGGCCAGGTCATGCTCGATCTCATCGCCGGGGTGCCGGATGTCGTGGCCGTCGGCGGGATGACCATGGGCGCCGACCCCATCGCGGCCGCGATCCTGCACCAGGGTGCCGCCCGTAATCTCAGCTACGACGCCTTCGTCGTGCGCAAGGAGCCGAAAGATCACGGCCGCGGCCGACAGGTCGAGGGCCCTGACCTCGAGGGCAAGAGGGTCATCGTGCTCGAGGACACCTCGACCACGGGCGGTTCGCCGCTCGCCGCCATCGAGGCGCTCAAGAAGGTCGGTGCGGAGATCGCCGCAGTCGCCGTGGTCGTCGACCGGGACACCGGTGCCCGCGAAGTGATCGAGGCAGCCGGTTACCCCTATTTCGCGGCGATCGGTCTCGCCGATCTCGGGCTGGCCAGATGACCGGCGACACGGACGAGCCGAGAGAGGGCGACCCCGAGGACGACGGTAAGGACGAGATCGATCCGAGCGATTGGCTTGCGAAGCAGTTCGGTACCGACGACGAGCCGGAGAGGCCGACGCCGAAGAGCGCGTTTCCCGAACCTCCGATCCTGAGCGATCCGCTGGCGGCACCGTCTGCGCCAGGGTCGCCGAGTTTCAGCTGGGGGCTCAAGCCGGGTGCGGATGCCCCCGCCGCTTCGGACCCTCCGACCGAGCCGACGGTTCCCCCGGTCGCGCCGGTTCCGCTCGATTCGCTCGATTCGCTTCAGGCGCCGGCCGAACCGACGGCGGCTGATCCTCTCGGCGCGCTCATCGCCTCAGGCGTGCCATCCGCGCCTGCCGATCCGCCCCCTCCGACCGTCGCGCTCCCCGTCGAGTCGCCGGCCACCGAGCTGCTGGATGCCGGCGATGCAGAGGTCGCGCGGCCGGAGGCGGCATCCACCATCGATTCGCTGTTCGGCGAGAAGCAGTTCAAAGACTACGAAGACGAGCCGCTCATCGGCGCGATCCCCTCGAGAACGGTGAAGAACGCCGACGTCACCCGGTCGCCCAGATCTCCGCGGGCCCAGAGCGCACCGCTGCCCAGGAACCAGAAGATCCTGCTCTGGATAGCCAGCGGGGCAGTGGCCGTTCTCGCGCTCGTCGTGCTCTTCCTGGTCGGCACGAAAATTCCCGATGTGCTCGGCCCAGCTCCGGCGGTCGCGATTTCGAAGACGCCGAGTCCGACTCCGTCCGTCACTCCGACATCGCCCGCCGTCGGGCCGGTCGCGGTCGGCGAACACAAGTGGAACGCGCTGCTCGGTGGCGAATGTCTCGATCCCTTCCCGTCGCCGTGGGCGGAGAAGTTCACCGTGGTGGATTGCGCCGCGCCGCATCCGGCCCAGATGGTGTTCCGCGGAACCTTCCCGAGTGCCCCTCCTGCGGCCGGCGGGACGCCCGCACCCGGCGCGACGCCCGCACCCGGCGCCTACCCCGGCGCTCCCGCGCTCCAGGCGCAGATCAACCTGTTGTGTACCGCACCGGGCGTGATCGACCTCGCGACCGCCGGTGCGTACAGCGACATTCAGTTCCAGGCCGCCTATCCGGTGACCGAGAAAGAATGGGCCGACGGCTACCACGACTATTTCTGCTTCGTGAGCCGCTCCTCCGGGGGACCGATCACCGGCAGCCTCGCGACGCCGCACCCAGCAGGCTAGGCCTCGGACTCGATCGGTTCCGTTTCGAGCAGGTCGGAAACCCCGTTGAGGATCTCGTCGGGACGAAACGGGTATCGGTCGATCTCGGCCTGGTCGCTGATGCCGGTCAGCACGAGGATGGTGTGCAGCCCGGCCTCGATGCCCGCGACGATGTCGGTGTCCATGCGGTCGCCGATCATGCCGGTGTTCTCGGAGTGGGCGCCGATCTTGTTCATCGCGGAACGGAACATCATCGGGTTCGGCTTGCCGACGACGTAGGGTTCCTTGCCCGTCGCCTTGGTGATGAGGGCGGCGACGGCACCCGTTGCCGGCATCGGTCCGTCGGCACTGGGGCCTGTGGCATCCGGATTCGTCACGATGAAGCGCGCGCCGTTGCCGATCAGGCGGATGGCCTTCGTGATGGCGTCGAAGGAGTAGTTGCGGGTCTCGCCCACCACCACGTAGTCGGGGTCGTTCTCGGTCATGACGAAACCCGCCTCATGCAGTGCGGTGGTGATCCCGGCCTCGCCGATGACGAATGCCGAACCGCCCGGCATCTGCGATTTGAGGAAGTCGGCCGTGGCGAGGGCCGAGGTCCAGAGAAACTCCTCGGGCACGTCGAGGCCGGACGCCTTCAGGCGTGCGCTCAGGTCGCGCGGTGTGAAGATCGAGTTGTTGGTGAGCACGAGGTAGGGCTTGCCCTGATCACGCCACTGCTGCAGCAGTGCGGCAGCCCCGGGCAACGGATGATTTTCGTGCACGAGCACGCCGTCCATGTCGGTCAGCCAGC
>JAODMW010000275.1 GCA_025464815.1 Microbacteriaceae bacterium
GATCACGACGCACGCTGGCGTTTCGAACCCAAGAAGGCCGCGCTCGCTCCGCTGAACAGCGAAGCCATCACTCTCTCCCAGCAGGGCGAGATGGCCGGAGCGCTCGTGCCACGGCTCCGTGCCGTCGGCGACGAAGAGCGCCATCCAGACCAGTCACGCTTCGACAGCGGCGCTTTTACCGACAATGAGCTTTCAGACGGCGTCCCGCACCTCGAGCCCGTTGCATACGGGCGTCTCGATGATGCGCCCACCGCGGTTTCGGATGCCGCGATCAACAGGGCTCCGGCAGCAGAGGAGGTCGAGTCCAACCAGACCGCCGACCTGCTCGAGGCCTTGCGCCGCCGGCGCGGCGAACGCGAGTCGGCGAACTTCCCGGAGGAGGATGAGGCGAAAGCGGCCCATCCGTCCACCGGATCGATCCGTCTCGTGGACATCCCCCTCGACACCTTCCAGGGCGATGGAGACGACGCTCACGGCGACACCGCGCCGCAGCCGAACGTGTTCCCGCACAAGTCGAGCAAGAAGGGCAGAGCTTCGATGCCGAGCTGGGATGAAATCGTGTTCGGCGCACGGTCCGACGACGACCTGTAGTTCTCAATTCGTGGCGTATGCCCCGAACCTTAGCAATGGGATGTTCGTCTCGTCGGGTGACCATGAACCGTGCTGGCCGATCATCGAACGGCCGTGCTGGGACGGCGATCGGGAGTCGTAGTAGGCGATTCCCTTCCGCGCCGCAATCAGCAGGTCGCCGATTCGCGGCAGGACCACCGGGTCGACGACGGGCCCGAACCAGCCGGAATCGACGGCCTCCGCGCGACTGACGATCCAGGAGCGCCCTCCCTCGGCCAGCCGCCAGCGCTCGAGGACCGTCGCGCGGTGGGATTCGCCGGCATCGGGTTCGAAGTGAAGCTGCAGCGCACGCGGTTCACCCGCGACATGACGGATGCCGTCGACCAGCCCCGGGTCGGTGTCGAAGAGGATGTGCGAACTGTCCGGCACGTCCAGCACCCCGTGGTCCGAGGTCAGGAGCATCCCCTCGCCACGACGGAGCTCCGCGGAGAAGCTCCGCACGGCCAGGTCGAGTTCCTCGAGGGCGGCGGTCCACAGCGGCGACTGCCACCCCGCCGAATGCGCGGCCTGGTCGAGTTCGGGTACATAGACGTAGACCAGGCCGCGGTCGATGTCATCCAGCACTCGCCTGGCCTCGTCGAGCCGGTCGGCGATCGTGATTCCGCTTCGGTACTCGGCCCCACGGAGTACCGCCTTCGTGAAGCCGGATGTCCGGTAGCGCTCGGCCCCGATGGCGAACGACGGCAGGCCAGCATCCTTCGCCGTCTCGAACAGCGTCGGCGCTCGCTGCCAGCTGGCCGGATCGAGCCTGCCGTCCCATCCGCTGAGCTGGTTGACGACCCGATCATTGGCCGCATCGAGCACCGTGTAGCCGACCAGGCCGTGGATACCGGGCGTCTCCCCGGTCGTCAGCGTCGCAAGAGCAGCGGCGGTGGTGGTGGGAAAACGTGCGCCGATCGTGTCGGCCGCGGCCAGGAGCGGGGCGAGCGTTCGCGCATGTCCCTCCCGCGCCCTGAGCGCGGATGCGCCGAGGCCGTCGACGAGGAGCACCACTGCTTTGTCCACGCGAGGCAGGGAGAGGACGTTGGGCTTGCCGTCGAGGGAGAGAAAGGAACTTGGCACGACATCGGCAAGGCTAAACCGGTGCGATTTGGTGGCCGGTAGCATGGGGGCAATCTTATGACTACTCCCGAATTCCCGACCCCGGAAACCCCCGGCGAACGCATCGACACGGTCGACGTCTCCGCCGAGATGGAGGGGTCTTTCCTCGAATACGCCTACTCCGTCATCTACTCGCGCGCCCTGCCGGATGCCCGCGACGGTCTCAAGCCGGTGCAGCGCCGCATCCTCTATCAGATGACGGAGATGGGTCTTCGTCCCGACCGCGGACACGTGAAGTCCGCGCGCGTGACCGGCGAGGTCATGGGCAAGCTGCATCCCCACGGCGACGCATCGATCTATGACGCCATGGTGCGGCTCGCGCAGAGCTTCATCCTGCGCGTTCCCCTCATCGACGGTCACGGCAACTTCGGAACGCTGGATGACGGCCCCGCCGCACCGCGCTACACCGAGGCTCGCCTCGCCCCAGCCGCCATGGCGATGACCGAGAATCTCGATGAGGATGTCGTCGACTTCGTTCCCAACTACGACAATCAGCTCACTCAACCCGAAGTCCTGCCCTCGGCCTTCCCCAACCTGCTGGTCAACGGCGCGAGCGGTATCGCGGTCGGCATGGCGACGAACATGGCTCCGCACAACCTGATCGAGGTTGTCGGTGCGGCGCGGCATCTGATCGCCAACCCCGACGCATCACTCGACGACCTCATGTCGTTCGTCCCAGGACCGGACCTGCCGACCGGAGGAACGATCATCGGTCTCGCGGGCATCCGAGACGCATACGAGACCGGCCGGGGCAGCTTCCGTACGCGTGCCCGCGTCTCGGTCGAGAACATCACCGCCCGCAAGACCGGGCTGGTGATCACCGAGCTTCCGTACATGGTCGGCACCGAAAAGGTCATCGAGAAGATCAAGGACGGCGTCAACTCCAAGAAGCTCAACGGCATCTCGGATGTCACCGACCTCACCGACCGCAAGCACGGTACACGGCTCGTCGTCGGCATCAAGACCGGCTTCAGCCCGGATGCCGTGCTCGAGCAGCTCTTTCGCTTCACGCCCCTCGAAGACTCCTTCAACATCAACAACGTCGCGCTCGTCGACGGCGGACCCAGGACGCTCGGACTCCGCGAGCTACTGCAGGTCTACGTCGATCACCGCATTTCGGTGGTCACCAGGCGCAGCCAGTTCCGGCTGGCGCGCAAGAAGGAACGACTGCATCTCGTCGAAGGCCTGCTCATCGCGATCCTCGACATCGACGAGGTCATCCAGGTCATCCGCACGAGCGACGATTCCGAGCAGGCACGCACGCGCCTCATCGATGTCTTCGACCTCAGCCAGGTACAGGCCGAGTACATCCTCGAATTGCGGCTGCGACGGCTCACCAGGTTCTCCCGCATCGAGCTCGAGGCCGAGCGCGACCAGCTGCGGGCCGAGATCGACCAGTTGGAAGAACTGCTCAGCGTGCCGCAACGCGTGCGTCAGCTGGTCTCCGACGAGCTCGAGGAGGTGGCTGAGCGCTTCGGCACCCCCCGCCGCACCCTACTGACCGAGGCACGACCGAGCATCGCGACACTCTCCTCGTCGCGATCCGGCGGCCCGGTACTCGAAATCGCGGACGCGCCCTGCCGGGTCTACCTGTCGACGACCGGACGGGCGATCCGCGTCGATCTGTCGGATGCACCATCCGACACCCCGACCCGAGTGGCCAGGCGCAGCAAGCACGACGCCATCCTGTCCACGGTGGTCACCACGAGTCGCACGGAGATCGGTGCCGTTACCAACCTCGGACGCCTGGTGCGGCTCTCCCCCGTCGACCTGCCCGTGGTGCCAGAGAACTCGATCCAGCTCGCCGCCGGGGTGAAGATCGTTGACTACCTCGCCCTCGATTCGAAGAGGGAGCATGTGCTCGCGCTCGTCTCCCTCACCTCCGACCAGTCGATCGCGCTCGGGACGCGCCAGGGCGTCGTCAAGAGGCTCACGGCGGGCGACTACGCGAACAAGCCGGACTTCGAGATCATCAGCCTGAAGCCCGGCGACCAGGTGGTAGGAGCGCGTCAGGGCGGAGACGGCGACGAGCTGCTCTTCGTCACCTCGGACGCCCAGCTGCTGCACTTCGCCGCCTCCGCCGTGCGGCCGCAGGGACGTTCGGCGGGAGGCATGGCCGGCATCAACCTCGGCGCGAAAGCCGAGGTCATCTTCTTCGGATCGATCGACCCGTCGGCCGAGAACGTCGTTGCAACGGTCTCGACCAGCACTGCGACGATCGCCGGAACCGACCCCGGCCGCGCAAAGGTCTCCCAGCTGTCGGAGTTCCCCGGCAAGGGTCGTGCGACGGGCGGAGTGCGTGCACACGCATTTCTCAAGGGCGAGGACGTGCTCGCGATGGCATGGGCAGGCCCGTCGCCCGCGTCGGCCGTCGGTACGGATGGCGCGGTGCGGATGCTTCCGGACGCCGGCGCCAGGCGCGACGCATCCGGCACACCCCTCGATGGTGTGATCGGATCGATCGGCTCGGGGCTATAACGCGACACCGTGGGACCCGAATGCGTCAACCGGACGCCTTGGTCTTCTAGGATGCACGAATGACCACCCAACCCGCCCTCGCCAGGCGCCTTGGACTGTCGGACGCGGTCTTCATCGGCCTCGGTTCGATGATCGGCGCTGGGGTATTCGCGGCGTTCACTCCTGCAGCGCAGGCCGCGGGCAACGGCCTGCTCATCGGACTGCTCGTCGCGGCAGTCGTCGCCTTCTGCAACGCGACGTCGTCCGCGCAACTCGCGGCGGTCTATCCGGCGTCGGGCGGAACCTACGTGTACGGCCGGGAGCGTCTCGGACCCTGGTGGGGGTTCCTCGCCGGCTGGAGCTTCGTCATCGGCAAGATCGCCAGCTGCGCCGCCATGGCCATGACCTTCGCGGCCTATGCCGCCCCGCCCGGATGGGAACGACCGGTCGCCGTTGCGGCCGTCGTCGGGCTCGCCGCGGTCAATTACTTCGGCATCACCCGTACCGCACTGCTCACGCGGATCATCGTGGTCGTCGTGCTCATCGCCCTTGCGATCGCAGTTGCGGCGGGGTTCGGCACCGGGCTGCCGGCAATCGGATGGGAGCCGAGCGGGCTGATCGCGCACGGCTGGTACGGCATCCTGCAGTCGGCCGGTTTGCTCTTCTTCGCATTCGCCGGCTACGCGCGGATAGCGACGATGGGCGAGGAGGTGCGCACTCCCGCGAAGACCATTCCGCGCGCCATCACGACCGCGCTCGCGATCGTCGTTGTGCTATACGGAATCGTGGCGATCACGATCCTCGGCACACTCGGCGCCAACGGCGTCGCGGCCTCCGCAGCGCCACTGGCCGACGTCGTCGCGGCGAGCGGGTGGGGATGGGCGACTCCGGTCGTCCGCGTCGGGGCGGCGGCCGCATCCCTGGGTGCGCTCCTCGGCCTCATCGCGGGAATCGGGCGCACGTGCCTCGCGATGGCGCGCGAGGGGGACCTGCCGCGCTGGCTCGCGGCGGTGCATCCGCGGTTCGCCGTCCCCCATCGGGCGGAGGTCGCCATCGCGATCGTCGTGACGGTGCTCGTGCTGACGGTCGATCTCCGCGGAGCGATCGGATTCTCCTCGTTCGGCGTGCTGCTTTATTACTTCGTCGCCAACATCGCCGCGTACGGCCAGCCGCGCGAGCAGCGCAGGTATCCGAAGGTCCTCCAGGTCCTGGGAGCGGTCGCCTGTGTCGTGCTCGTCGTGACGCTTCCGCCGGTGGGAATCGTCGTGGGGGTCGCAGTCATCGCGATCGGGATCGGCTATCGCATCATCGCCCATCGCCTCACCAGAGCTCAGGCGTGACACCGGTGGTCTAGCCGTGCACCAACCGTTGCGGAGGACGGCAGCTCAGACGTGCGGGACGAAGTCCTGCCAGGCCCTGCGGCGTTCGCCCCGCGGATCTTCTTCGACGCGGTCGACGGCATCGATGATGAGCGTCTTGCGGCGACGTTCGGTGTACGGCGGCCAGGATTCGTCCACGGTGCCGTCGCGCGCGAATCGAAGCCAGTTGCGCTGCATACGTGCACCGGCGCGCTTGAACGCCGCCCGCCCGCCCAGCGCTCCCATCGCGCGGCCGAACAGTCCGTCCATCCGATCGAAGAGTGCGAAGAGCTCGAGACCGTGAGTGGCATCGAAGCCGGTCAGCCGCACGAGTCGCGGCGCAGCATCGAAGCGGTAGAAGTGCACCTGGGCGAAGCGCGCATGTCGCTCCGCCACCTTGATCGTCGGATACCAGAAGGCGTAGTCGCCGCCGAAGTCCGCGGCGGCACGTCGGGCCGGCAGCCCGGGATACTGGGCCTTGACGGCCTTCCGCGCCTTCTTCTTCGTCTTGGCGAAGATGGCCCGGATGCGCGACGGCGTAGTCGCGAGGATGTCCAGCCGACCGGTGAACAGCGAACCCTCGCGATCGTTCGTTCCGATGATCAGCGGAATCGGATGCGCCCGCCCGTGTTTGAAGGCATCCAGCGGTCGTTCGGGCAGGAAGTCCCCGTCGATCACGGGGCAGAGGCTGATCGTGCCCGGCGCATGGTCGGGCGTTCGCAGCTGCATCCGCGTCGTGGCCCTCACGAGATCCTCGACGTCGGAGGAGAAGAGCAGTTCGGCCGCTTCCTCCCTGCTCGTGCTGTCGGTGCTCGAGTCGTCGACCTCCTCGCTGAGCAGCTCGAGATACTCCTGCGCCCACTCCGCGGTCAGCTCTGGGGGGTACACGGCGTTCGGCGGCGAACTCTGGGCGATTGCGCGCGCGAAGAGGCCCCGAGCACTCGGAACCGTCATGAGGGTGGTCACCGCGTTGCCGCCGGCCGATTCCCCGAAGAGGGTGACATTGCCCGGGTCGCCCCCGAAAGCGCGGATATTGGTGCGCACCCACTCGAGCGCGGCCACCTGATCCCGCAGGCCGAGATTGTTCTCGAAAGTGCGCTCAGCGGATGACAGCGCCGAGAAGTCGAGGAACCCCAGCGCCCCAAGACGGTAGTTGAGATTGACGAACACGACGCCGCCCTTGCGCACGAGCCCCTCGCCAAGCCGCGGGACCTCGCGCGAGGATCCGACGCTGTATGCGCCGCCGTGGATGAAGACCATCACCGGCCGCGGCTCGCCTGTCGTGGTCCCGGGCGCGATCACATTGAGAGTGAGGCAGTCCTCCGACATCGGCACGCTCGCGCGCGGACCGAGGAACTGGCCGTTGCGATCCTGGGGTGCTACCGGGCCAAACTCGCTCGCGTCACGGATACCGTGCCACGGCTCCACCGGCTGCGGCGAGCGAAACCGGAGCTCGCCGAGAGGCGGGGCTGCGTACGGAATGCCGCGCCACATCCGCAGGCCACGCCTGATCGCTCCGGCGATCTCCCCGCCCGTCACGACGGCGCGCAGGCCGGAAGAAACTGCAGTCACCCGGCGAATACTACGGGCCATCGATTAACGCCCACCGGCGGTCCGCATCGGTCTAGACGTCGATGCGCTCGCGCGACAGCCCGTCGGAACCCGCGATGATGAAGTCTTTGCGAGGAGCGACGTCGTTTCCCATGAGCAGTTCGAAGACGCGCTCGGCATTCACGGCATCCGTGATCTGCACGCGGCGGAGGGTACGGTGTCGGCGATCCATCGTCGTCTCGGCCAGCTGGTCGGCATCCATTTCGCCAAGACCCTTGTACCGCTGAATGGGATCCTGGTAACGCTTGTTGCTGCGCTTCAACGCGGCGAGCACCCCGTTGAGCTCCTGCTCGGAATAGGTGTAGATCGTCTCGTTGGGCTTGGTGCCCGGGTTCATCACGATCACGCGGTGCAGCGGCGGCACGGCCGCATAGACGCGACCGTCGCGGATCATGTCGGGCATGTAGCGGAAGAACAGCGTCAGCAGCAGGGTGCGGATATGGGCGCCGTCGACATCCGCATCGCTCATGATGATGACCTTGCCGTAACGGGCGGTGGGCAGGTCGAAGCTGCGGCCGGAACCCGCTCCGATGACCTGGATGATCGAGGCGCACTCGGTGTTCGAAAGCATGTCGGAGACGGATGCCTTCTGCACGTTGAGAATCTTGCCGCGAATGGGCAGCAGCGCCTGGTATTCGCTGTCGCGGGCGAGTTTCGCCGTACCGAGCGCGGAGTCGCCCTCGACGATGAACAACTCGCTGTTGGCGACGTCGCTCGAACGGCAATCGACCAGCTTCGCGGGCAGCGACGAGTTCTCGAGAGCATTCTTGCGCCGCTGGGTCTCCTTGTGCGCACGGGCAGAGACGCGCGACTTCATCTCCGCCACGATCTTGTCGAGCACGAGGGAAGACTGCGTCTTGTCGTCACGCTTGGCGGAGGAGTATTTCGCCGCCATCGTCTTCGCGACGACGTTCGCGACGATGTTGCGCACGGCCGGTGTACCGAGGATCTCTTTGGTCTGGCCCTCGAACTGCGGCTCGGGCACTCGGACCGTCAGCACGGCCGTCAGGCCGGCGAGGATGTCGTCCTTCTCGAGCTTGTCGTTGCCGACCTTGAGGCGGCGCGCGTTCTGCTCGACCTGGCCGCGCAGGAACTTGAGCATCCCCTGCTCGAAGCCGGCCTGATGGGTTCCGCCCTTGGGCGTCGCGATGATGTTGACATAGCTGCGGAAGACCGTGTCGTAGCCGGTACCCCAGCGGAGGGCGATGTCGACCTCGCACTCGCGCTCGAGCTCGGTGGGGACCATGTGCCCCTTGTCGTCCAGCACGGGCACGGTTTCGGTGAAGGTGCCGGAGCCGGTCATCCGCCAGGTGTCGGTGAGGGCCGCATCCGGCGCGAGGAAGTCGACATACTCTCCGATGCCGCCGTCGAACTTGAAGGTTTCGCGGGTCGACTCTTCGCCACGTTCGTCCGTGATGTCGATACCGAGCCCGCGCACCAGGAAGGCGGTCTGCCGAGCCCTGGCGAGAAGCTCATCGGTCTGGAAGGTCGTGCCCTTGCTGAAGATCTGCGGGTCCGCCCAGTAGCGCACCCGGGTTCCGGTGACGTTCTTGCCGACTTTGCCGGTCACGCGCAGTTCGCTGTTCGACACGAAAGGAGTGAATGCCGCATCCGGCCGCGGCTCCCCCGCGCTGTCGGCGAAGACACCCGGCTCTCCCCGATGGAACGACATGGCCCAGGTCTTGCCGTCGCGATCGACCTCTACGTCGAGCCGCTCCGAGAGCGCATTGACGACGGAAGCTCCGACGCCGTGGAGGCCGCCGGATGCGGCATAGGAACCACTGCCGAACTTTCCGCCCGCATGGAGTTTGGTGAACACGACCTCGACGCCGGAGAGTCCCGTCTTCGGCTCGATGTCGACCGGGATACCGCGAGCCCTGTCCCGCACTTCGACACTGCCGTCCCTGTGCAGGATCACGCTGATGTCGTCGCCGTTGCCGCCGAGGGCCTCGTCGACAGAATTGTCGATGATCTCCCAGAGGCAGTGCATGAGCCCGCGGGAGTCCGTCGAACCGATGTACATGCCGGGGCGCTTGCGCACGGCCTCGAGACCTTCCAGCACCGAAAGGTGCCTGGCCGAGTAATCCGAACTCGCCACATTCTCTCCTCTTACGAGCAGCCGACGCCCCCATCTCTGGGGAATTGATGGTTGGCTGGCCGTGTTCCAGACTAGTGAAACAGGACGCCGCGGATCGCATGCGACACCCCTAGCCACGATTGCTACGCGTTCAGCGAAATACGAGGCTTTTGTAGCCCGGTTGTAACACCGTCGTGTTTGTATAGGAATAAGACGTTTTTAGCTACGGAACTGGAGGAGCATCTCATGTCACAGATCGCACCCGAAACGACTGCAATCGATGAGCTCGAATCCAGCCACCAGCTCACCGCTTCCGATCGCTGCGACAGCTGCGGGGCGCAGGCCTACATCAGAGTGGCCATCGGTTCGAGCGAGCTGCTGTTCTGCGCGCACCACGGCAAGAAGTACCAGGACAAGCTGGAGGCCGTCGCGAGCGACTGGCACGACGAGTCCGACCGCCTGCTGCAGGACAATCGCTAGCTCCCCATAGATATGACTGAAATGCCTCCGGCTTCGGCCGGGGGCATTTTTGTATCCTCTGACCGACGTCGAAAACTGTTGCCGTTCGGATCGTAATAGTCCTAGATTCGGATCAGGCAGACCGACAGGGGCCGCCGTCCGAAACCCTGGGAGCCATGATGAACGGACTGACCGAAACCGAACTCGACGAAATCGCCCTGGCCAACGAGAAGGGATCGAGACCGGTCGTCTTCGTCCACGGGCTCTGGCTGCTGTCGAGCAGCTGGGACCGCTGGCGCGCCCTATTCGAAGACAACGGGTACGCGACCCTCGCGCCCGGCTGGCCGGATGATCCCGCCTCGGTCGAAGAGTCGAAGAACGACCCGAGCGTCTTCGCCCACAAGATGGTGCAGCAGGTCACCGACCTCTATCTCGA
>JAODMW010000288.1 GCA_025464815.1 Microbacteriaceae bacterium
CAGACCACCAACATCCAGCCAGACCTGCAGGCGATCGTCACCAAGCTCAAGACGCTGAGCGACGTCAGCTATGTGAGTCAGGGGCTTCCGGACGCCGGTCTCGATACCGCGATCATCCAGGTCATCCCGTCCAGCGCCCCAGACGCTCCGCAGACCAAGGCCCTCGTGCAGTCCATTCGCGACATCGGGCCGGACATCACGAGGCAGTACAACACCCCCATCTCCGTGACGGGAGCCACCGCGGTCGGAATCGACATCTCGAACCGGCTGACCGGCGCGCTCATCCCGTTCGGAGCGATCGTCGTCGGGCTCTCGATCATCCTGCTCATGATGGTGTTCCGCTCGGTGCTGGTTCCGCTCAAGGCCGCGCTCGGGTTCCTGCTCTCCGTGGTCGCGTCGTTCGGTGTCGTGGTGGCGATATTCCAGTGGGGATGGCTCGGCGACCTCCTGAACGTCCAGAAGCCTGGGCCGAGCCTGAGCTTGATGCCCATCCTCCTCATGGCCGTGCTGTTCGGGCTCGCAATGGATTACGAGGTGTTCCTCGTCTCTGGAATGCGGGAGGAATTCGTGCGAACCGGTGACGCCAGGCAGTCGGTGGCGAAAGGCTTCGCCAACGGGGCCCGTGTCGTCACTGCGGCCGCGCTCATCATGTTCTTCGTCTTCTTCGCCTTCGTAACGGAGGGCTCCGGCACCATCAAGCCGATCGCTCTCGGCCTCGCCGTCGGCATCGCCTTCGACGCCTTCCTGGTGCGGATGACCCTCGTGCCCGCCATCATGACCCTGCTGGGCCGTGCGGCCTGGTGGATGCCGAAGTGGCTGCAGAAGCTGCTGCCCGACATGGACATCGAGGGCGAGCACCTCAGGAAGCACCGCGAAGCCGTCGTCTGGGCGGTCGACAAGCGCGGCGAGGCGATCAGTGCCGATGGACTGTATGCCGGGTCCGACGAGCACAGTGTCGGACCGATCACGATCAACGTTCCCGCCGGCGCGCTCGTGCTCGCGAGCGGTGACGCCGGTGATCGCAAGCTCGTGGCCGCAACGGTCGCCGGGCGTCTCGATCCCGTTGCCGGCCGCCTGCAGGTCGCCGGACATCCGCTGCCATCGGAGGCCGGCCGGGTCGCGCGTCTCGTCGCGATGGCGGATGTCGGCGGGATCGAGCGAGCGGAGACCTCGGTCACGCTCGGCGAGCTCCTCGACGAGCGCCTGCGCCTGACGCAGCCGTGGCACAGGATCTGGCGCGGACGCCGGCGCGCGCAGCGCTGGATCGACAGGATCAACTCCGTGCTCGCCGAGGTCGCGCCGTCCGACGCCGTCCCGGTCGGCACCGATTCGACGCTCGACGAGCTGCCCCAGCGCGAACGGGCGATCGCACTCGCCACGATCGCACTCGCCGAAGGAACGCCGGTCGTCGTGCTCAACCAGCTCGACACCTTCGCGAGGACGGATGACGAGTCCGCCTTCCTCAGCGCGGTCTGCCGTCTCGCACCCGCCACCACGACGCTCGTGATCGGAACCCCCATCGCCGTCAGGTCCGCGCCTGCGGTGACCAGGGGTGGGCGGCCGGTCACCACCATCGATTTCACCTCGCTCGACGCAAGAGGAGTACTCCAGTGAGCCAGTCCGGCATCCCCGTCATCCACAGGAAATGGCTTCGCCGCGGCGCGATCGCCGCCGTCGTGCTCGTGCCGCTCGCCTTCGCCGGCCTCTTCGTCGGCGCTCTCGCCCAGGCGGATACCGCCGTCGGCCGCATCCCAGCGGCCATCGTCAACAGCGACACTCTCGTCTACCAGACGGCTGCCGACGGCACGAAGACGCCGGTGTTCGCCGGACGCCAGCTCGTCACCGAGCTCACCGGCGGGAGCAAGGGTTTCGACTGGACGATCACGAACAAGGCGGACGCCGACAAGGCCCTCGCCAACGGCACGGTCGATGCGATCCTCACCGTTCCCAAGGATTTCTCCTCGTCGATCCTCTCGCTCCGCTCCTCCAACCCGAAGCAGGCCGACCTCGCCATCCACACGGATGACGCCCACAGCTACCTGACCGGCGCGGTCGCCCAGGCGGTCGGCGACGGCATGGTGAACGCCTTCGGCAAGACCATCACGGAGCAATACATCTCCGGCATCTACGCGAGCGTCGGCCAGCTGGGCAGCTCTCTCAGCAGTGCTGCGGATGGCGCGGGCGGCCTCGCAAGCGGGGCGAGCAGCCTGAGCGGCGGATTGACGACGCTCGCGGGTGGCGCGGCCTCGGCGGCCTCGGGGGCCACGTCGCTCTCCACAGGGATCGCGAAGTACACCGGCGGTGTCGACACCCTGAGCGGCGGGCTCTCGACGCTCGACGGCGCGGCGGCCAACCTGACTCCCTTGAGCCAGGGGATCGCGGCGGTTTCGGCGCAGGTCGCCGACCTCTCGGCCCAGCTCCAGACAGCCACGCCCCTCGAGGTGCCTGCGATCAGCGACGAACTGGCCACCGCATCCGCCGCACTCGCCGGGCTCAGCGCCCAGAACTCCGCCGTCGCCGCCGGTGTGCAGGGCGGCGTCTCGCAAAGCGCGTCCGGCGCATCGCAGCTGGCGGCCGGCTCCGCGTCGCTGCGATCGGGGGCGAACTCGTTGGCGAGCGGGATCGGTGGGCTTTCGACGGGGGCATCCTCCGCGGCATCCGGCGCTTCGCAACTCGCGTCGGGAGCCGGCGATCTCGCGGCCGGGCTGAAGTCCGGAGCGGGCCAGCTGCCGTCGACCGACGCCGCCGCGAGCGCGAAGTCCGCAAAGATCGCTGCCGGCCCGGTCGGCCTCACTGTGACCCGTGACAACAGGATCTCCGACATCGGGCAGGTCATCGCGACCTTTTTC
The DNA here is from genome assembly GCA_025464815.1 of Microbacteriaceae bacterium. GTDB lineage: Bacteria > Actinomycetota > Actinomycetes > Actinomycetales > Microbacteriaceae > Lacisediminihabitans. The sequence goes on from JAODMW010000288.1 coordinate 2,850, forward strand.
GTGCCGCTCGGCCTCTGGGTGGGAGCGCTCGCCGTGTTCCTGGTGCTTCGCCCGGTCAGCCGCCGCGCATTGGCTTCGACGGCGGGGAACGGGCGACTGGTCGCGTCGACCCTCGCGAGGGCGAGCGCGATCACGGCCGCCCAGGCGCTGTTGCTCGTCGCGCTGCTGCACCTCGCGGTCGGCGTGCCGTGGTCGTCGCTCTCCGCTACCATCGGCTTCTCGCTGGTGATGTCGCTCGCGTTCACGGCGTTTCATTACCTGCTCACGATCGGGCTCGGCCGCGCGGGACTCGTGGTCTCGCTGTTCCTGCTCGCGGTGCAGGTCACGTCGACGGGCGGCCTCTACCCCGTGCAACTGCTCTCACTGCCGTTCCAGTGGATCAGTCCGTTCCTGCCGCTGACCTACGGGGTGCAGGGCATGCAGGGCATCATCGCGGGCGGTGACGCAGGGCCGGTGGTGATTGCGGCGCTCACCCTGCTCGCGTTCGGTATCGGCAGCGTGCTCGTCGCGATGCTGGCCATCCGCCGCACCAGGCGGGCGCAGGCTCTCGGGCTGACGTCCGCTATGGGGTCCATTCGGAAGCTGCGCGCTGTTCCGCGGAGCGCCTAGCGCCTGCTCGGCTCAGGAATTGCGTCGCATGGACCCGATGGCCCTGCGCGAGGCCCTGCGGAGGATGCCGGGGTAGTTCGCGGCTGAACCGACCGACGGTTCGGTCGCCCAGACGGTACCGAGCTTGTCGCGCGCGAAGTCGAGGGTCTCACGTAGAAGGTCGAGCCGTTGCTGCTCGGTCCTGGCCTTACGGGTGTTGATCTCGGCGACGACGCTGCCGGTCCACTTCTGGGCGACGAGGTACTCGAGCACTTCGGCGACCGGCTCCGTGCCACGACCGGGGATGAGGTGCTCATCGAAGATCTGGCCATCGTCCTGTGAGCCGGATCCGTCGCAGAGGTGGACGTGACGGAGTTTCTGGCCCATCGCCATTGCCAGCTCGAGCGAGTCACGGCCGGACAATGAGGCGTGGGAGAAGTCGAGGGCCATGGCGTCGCAGTCCATGAGAGTGGGGTCGTAGCCGGGGGAGTATGCCTTGAGGCTCTTACCCTTGACCTTCCAGGGGAACATGTTCTCGACCGCGATCTCGACACCGTAGGCGGCAGCGGTCTCGCGAACGATGCGAAGGAAGTTGTCGGCGTAGGTCGACTGCCAACGGAACGGCGGATGCACGACGACGGATGTCGCTCCGACGGCGCGGGCGAGCTCGGCCGACTTCTCGAGCTTCACCTGCGGGTCCCGGCCCCAGACGAAATGGGTGAGCAGCAGGACAGGAGCATGGATGGCGAGGATGGGCATCTCGTATTGCTTCGCGAGTGCGAGCAGGGCATCCGGATCCTGCGTGACCTCGTCGTTGGTCACCATGACTTCGACGCCGTCGTATCCCGCGAGCCTGGCAAGCCGGAAAGTGTGCTCGGTAGCTAGGGGATAGGCGCAGGATGTGCTCATGCCGACACGGATCATCGCCATGAGTTTATGTGCACTTGGCTGAATACCAGATGTCTATAACCAGTCGCGACGCTTAAAACTTACGTAGAGCGCGGCCGAGGCCACAATGATCAGGCCGACCGAGAGCCAGGCGCCCCAGACGGTGCCGAATCCGGCGAAGGCCAGGTTCTGGCCGAAGAAACCGGTGATCGCGGTTGGCACCGCGATGATCGCGGCCCAGCTGGTGACCTTCTTCATGATGAGATTCATGCGGTTGCTCTGGATGTTGAGGTTGGTGTCGAGGATCGTCGAGACGAGATCGCGCAGCGACTCCGTCCACTCGGTAGCCCGGAGCACGTGATCGTAGACATCCTGGAAATACGGCGCCATCTGCGGATCGATCGCCTCGAGGTCGCGGCGCAGCACCGTGTTGACGACCTCGCGCATCGGGAGCACGACGCGACGGAGTTCGACGAGCGACTTGCGGAATTCGAACGAGCGACGCTGGACCTCCTTGTCGCGCGGCCGGTCGTCGAAGAGGGCGTCCTCGACCGACTCCATGGCGGTGTCGAGTTGCTGCACCGTCTCGAAATGTCCGTCGACGATCTCGTCGAGCAACCCCCAGAGCAGGAAGGCGACACCGTGCTTGGCAAGGTCGGGGTCCCTGTCCCAGCGGGCGACGACGCGGTCCATGTCGAATTCGGGCCCGTGCACGGTTACCAATGCATGGGCTGTGATGAACGCCTTCACCTCCGTCTTGCTGAGCTTCCCGCTCTCATCGTCGAGCATCACGGCGTATGCGGCGAGGAAGAGGTGGCTGTCGTAGCGATCGAGCTTCGGGCGCTGATGATCGTGCACGGCGTCCTCGATAGCGAGAGGGTGCAGGTTCAGTTCCTCCTCGATTGCGGCCAGGTCCGCTTCCGTGGGGGAGACGAAGTCCGCCCACACCGTGCATCCCTCTTCCACGATGTGGTCGGAGATCTTTTCGACCGGAAATCCTTCGGCCACTAGGGCGCCATGCTTGTAGAGCCGAGTAGTCACCATGCGGGCAATGCTAGTTCCCGACCGGCTGGTAACGTGGAGATGGCTTACCGACGGGTGCGCGGCATCACGACAACAGAGTAAGCAGTCTTATGAGCGGCACAGTGACCCCCACGACCAGCGGCACTTACGACTTCGTCGTCGTCTCCAACCGCCTGCCTGTCGACCGGGTGATCGACCCGGATGGGTCCGCCAGCTGGGCGCGTTCCCCCGGCGGCCTCGTGACCGCGCTCGAACCGGTCATGCGGCAGAACGAGGGCGCGTGGATCGGATGGGGCGGGCAGCCCGACCTCGAGTTCGAACCGTTCGACAGCGACGGCATCCGCGTCATTCCGGTCGTCCTGAGCGTCGACGACATCGAGAACTACTACGAGGGTTTCTCGAATGACACGCTCTGGCCGCTCTATCACGACGTGATCGCGCCGCCGAGTTACCACCGCGAGTGGTGGGACAACTACGTCGAGGTCAACCAGCGATTCGCGGATGCCGCCGCCGCAGCGAGCGCACCCGATGCGGTCGTGTGGGTGCAGGACTACCAGCTCCAGCTCGTTCCGAAGCTGCTGCGTGAACTGCGTCCCGATCTCACCATCGGCTTCTTCAATCACATTCCTTTTCCGCCATATGGCATCTACTCGCAACTGCCGTGGCGCACTCAGATCGTCGAAGGACTGCTCGGCGCCGACGTCATTGGATTCCAACGGGTGGCCGACGCGAGCAACTTCCAGCGCGCCGTCCGTCGCCTCAAGGGCTACGTGACCAAGGGGTCGCAGATCGAGGTGCCCCTCATCGACATGTCGCCCGGCGTGCGTGTGTTCGGGGAGATCAAGCGACAGGGATCCTTCCGCACCGTGGTGGCGCGCGCGTTCCCGATCTCGATCGATGCGTCCAGCTTCGAGAAGCTGGCGCGAACGCCCGCGATCCAGGAACGCTCCAGGCAGATCCGCGAAGAGCTCGGCAACCCGAAGACGATCATGCTCGGCGTCGACCGCCTCGACTACACGAAGGGCATTGGTCACCGGCTGAAGGCCTATGGGGAGCTGCTGGCCGAGGGCAGGTTGAGTTCGGAGGATGTCACGCTCGTGCAGGTGGCCAACCCCAGTCGGGAGCGCGTGCAGGCCTATATGGCGCTGCGCGACGAGATCGAACTCACGGTCGGCCGCATCAACGGCGACTACGGCACGATCGCCCACGTGCCGATCAGCTACCAGCATCACGGCTTCCCGCGGGAGGAGATGGTCGCCCTCTACCTCGCGGCCGACATCATGCTCGTCACAGCCCTTCGCGATGGGATGAACCTCGTGGCGAAGGAATACGTCGCCTGCCGCTTCGACGAGGACGGCGTGCTCGTGCTGAGCGAATTCGCCGGTGCCTCCGACGAGTTGAAGCGTGCACTGCTCATCAACCCGCACGACATCGACGGTCTCAAGGAGACGATCCTCCAGGCCATCGCCATGCCGAAGCGTGATCGCGCGGCGCGGATGCGATCACTGCGCAAACGAGTCCTGGAGCACGATGTCGCCCGCTGGTCGGCGGACTTCCTCAAGGTGCTCGAGAGCCGCGCCCACCACGGTTCGCAGGGACACCCGCTCTGATGGTCGACGTCGACACCCCTCCGAACTTCTCTCGCCTGCCCGAACCGCTCATCGGCGCACTTCGCGAGCTGGCGCGCACGCGACGCCTCCTGGTCGCGCTCGACTTCGACGGCACGCTGGCCCCTGAGGTGGATGACCCGGAGCAGGCCCGCGCGCTGCCCGAAGCCCGTGCGGCGGTGCTCCGTCTTCTCGCGATGCCGCACACCCGCGTCGCCCTCGTCTCGGGGCGCGCCCTCGCGAGTCTCATCCAGGTCGCGGATCTGCCGGATACCGTGCTGCTCGTCGGTTCGCACGGCATCGAACTGCGGCTCGATTCGCCCGACGACCAGGTTTCGCTCGACACGGCGGAGTTCACCAGGGTCGGCGTGCTCGGCGAGGTGCTCGGCGAGGTCGCTGACTCCTTCGACCAGGTCTGGCTGGAGCCGAAGCCGGCCGGCTTCGCCCTCCATACCCGTCTCGCAACCGAGCACAACAGCCGTATCGCCCATCTCGTGGCGCGCAGCGAAACCGCTGCCGAGCTCGACAACCTCCCCGTGCGCAGCGGAAAGAACGTGCTTGAGTTCTCAGTGCGCTCGACCACCAAGGGCGAGGCCGTCGAGCACCTGCGCAAGTACACCGCAGCGACCGCGGTGTTCTATGCCGGTGACGATGTGACGGACGAGGATGCCTTCGCGGCGCTCGGGGCCGACGACGTCGGGCTGAAGAGCGGCGAGGGCGCCACGCTCGCGAACTTCCGGGTCGGCGGTCCGATCGACGTGGCCCGCACGCTCAATCTGCTGGCCGACCTGCGCGAGGGCGACGTGCACGAGCAGTAGCGCTGCCCGAGGATTGCCCAGGCCAAGCCTCCAGCCCCAGGGCGGTGTCGCCTCGTTTTCGTGATGTCAGTTCACGGTGACGTCACCGTGAACTGACATCACGAATACGGCATCGCCATCCGCTGACGCGGATTTTCGACACGCGCGGAAGTTCTACACTCGTAACATGCCGGAAACGACCTCCACGCAGCCCGATATCAAGCCACGCTCCCGCACCGTCACCGACGGCATCGAAGCCCTGACCTCGCGCGGCATGCTCCGCGCGGTCG
>JAODMW010000019.1 GCA_025464815.1 Microbacteriaceae bacterium
GCACGCCCGTCGAGATCCGTCTCGATACCGCCGAGGCTCTTGCGGGTGAGGATGTGCAGCTTCACGGCGATCAGCGGTCCGGCCTTCGGATCGAGGATGCGGTGCGGGCTCGCAACACGGATGAGCCTGTCGCCGCGATACCTGCGCGCCTGGCGCATGGCAGTGATCTGGGCATCCTTCGCGAATGGGTTCTCCAGTTCACGGTCGCGCGCCTCGATCTCGAGTCGTACTCTGCTGGCGTCCATGACGACCTCGGGGGAGAGCGCCTGCATCCCGGCGATCAGCTGATCGAGGGTCTTGGCGACCACGAAATCCGCGCCCCGCTCTTTAAAAGCTTCCACGGGCGCCGGCGCACCCTTCTTCACCCGCTGGAGCAGCAGCCCGATGTCTTTTCCGGTCAGGTCGGGATTCTGCTCGCTGCCCGAGAGCGCGAACTCTTTCTCGATGATCTTCTGAGTGAGCACGAACCAGCTGTGCTCGTATCCGGTCGAGAGGATGTGCTCAAGGGTGCCGAGAGTGTCGAAGCCGGGAAACAGGGGCACCGGCAGTCGCCTGCCCGTCGCATCGAGCCAGACGGACGACGGTCCGGGCAGGATCCGGATGCCGTGTCTCGCCCACACCGGCGCATAGTTCTCGATGCCCTCCACGTAGTGCCACATGCGATCGCCGTTGATCAGTCGTGCGCCGGCCCGTTCGCTGATGCCGAGCATCCGTCCGTCCACGTGTGCCGGGACGCCGGAGAGCAGTTTTTCGGGAGCCTTGCCGAATCGGGCCGGCCACTGTTCGCGCACCAAGTCGTGGTTGCCCCCGATTCCGCCGCTCGTCACGATCACGGCTTCGGCCGCCAGCTCGAACTCGCCGGCGATCTCCCGGTTGCTCGGCGCACCCCGCTCGGCATCATCGGGGGAGAGGACCACACCGCGCGCCCCGACAGCGGCCCCGTTCTCGACCACGATTTCGTCGACCCTGTGCCGGAACGCGATGGTCACCAATCCGGCGTCGACTCCGGCACGCACGCGACGGATGAACGGCGCGAGTATCCCCGGGCCGGTTCCCCAGGTGATGTGGAAACGCGGAACGGAGTTGCCGTGGCCCATCGCGGTGTAGCCGCCGCGCTCGGCCCAGCCCACGACCGGAAAGAACCGCACGCCCTGTTCGTGCAGCCAGGAACGCTTCTCGCCGGCCGCGAAGTCCAGGTAGGCCTCTGCCCATTTGCGGGGCCAGGCGTCCTCGTCGCGATCGAAACCGGCGGAAGCCAACCAGTCCTGTCGCGCGAGTTCGATGCTGTCGCGCACACCCATCCGTCGCTGCTCGGGGGAGTCGATCAGGAAGAGCCCGCCGAACGACCACCAGGCCTGGCCGCCGAAGCTCGCTTCCGGCTCCTGCTCGAGGATCGTCACCCGTTTGCCGGCGTCCACCAGTTCCGCCGCAGCGACCAGTCCGGCCAGTCCGGCGCCGACGACGACAACTTCTGCCTGCTGCGCCATCCGTTGACTCCTTCGTCGGTAGTGAGGTGACTTCATGATTGCGGAAAATATCGTGGCGCGTTGCGGTTTATAGCGATGGAGCGGCACCACGCGGACGATTTCCACCGTTTCTCGTCAATTCGGTGCGGAAAACCGCCTAGTTTGCCATTCTTCCGTTTCTTCATGTTTAACCTAGGTAACGACTGGTGAAGTTTTGCGATTTGGCTGTGAACGGCGCGTAGTATCGGGACACCATTCGCAATGAGCGAGGCCGCAGATCTGCGGCCTCGCCGCGTTACAGCATGGAAGGCAGAATCGAATTGATTTATCCCAAACGAATTGCGGCCAGCATCGCCGTCGTCGCAGCCCTCGGCCTCATGGTCTCCGGCTGTGCGAACCAAGGCTCGACTGGCACCAGCACCGGCTCGTCCAGCAGCAAGATCAACATTCCTGCGATCACCTCCGTCGCCGTTCCCGCAAATGCGGTGCTGCCGGCCGGCGATGGCAAGGGAAAGTGCGCCGCCACCACCACGATCGGTTACATCGGAGCGGAAACCGGGGCGAACGCCGCTCTCGGCATCAATATCTACAACGGCGTACAGCTTGCGATCGACCAGCACAATAAGGCCAACCCCGGCTGCCAGGTGCAGTTCACCAAGTTCGACACCGAAGGCGATCCGACCAAGGCGACCGGTCCGGTGACCCAGGCGGTCAACACCGACGCCATCATCGGTGTCGTCGGCCTGCCGTTCTCCGGTGAGTCGAAGGCGACCGGCAACATCTTCGAGCAGAAGGGCCTCGTGCACATCACGCCGTCCGCGACGAACCCCGGCCTGACGAAGAACGGCTGGACGACCTTCTTCCGCGCGCTCGGCAACGACAGCGTGCAGGGCCCGGCAGCGGCGAAGTTCGCTACCAACACCCTGAAGAGCAAGAAGGTCTACCTGGTTCAGGATGACTCGGACTACGGTATCGGTCTCGCCGATGCGACGAAGGCTGGTCTGGGTTCGGCTCTTGCCGGAAACGACAAGGTCATCACCGGCCAGAAGGACTTCTCGGCAGTGGTTTCCAAGATCATCAACTCCAAGGCTGACGCGGTCTACTATGCGGGCTACTACGCCGAGGGCGCACCCTTCGACCAGCAGCTCGTCAACAAGGGCTTCAAGGGCACCTTCATCGGCCCCGATGGCGCGAAGGATGACCAGTTCATCAGTCAGGCGGGCGACGCGTCCAACAACGCGTACTTCACCTGCCCGTGTATCCCTGGTGAGCTGATTCCGGACTTCGAGAAGGCCTACAAGGCGGCATTCAGCGCCGAGCCCGGTACGTACTCCATCGAGGGTTACGACGCCGCGACGGTCCTGCTTTCGGGCATCGACAAGGGCAAGTCCACCCGCGCCGACCTGCTCAGCTACGTCAAGTCCTACGACGCCGACGGTCTGAGCAAGCACTACAAGTGGGACTCCACCGGTGAACTCGCGACTCCCGCGGTTTACGGATACAAGGTGGAAGGCGGAAAGATCCTTCCGATCGGAGTCATCGGCGAGTAGTCATCGTCATGTGAGTGCCGTGGGACGGCGCGTTCGTCCCACGGCATTCACCTCCACCATTGGCTACTGCCTGAGCCCGAGAGGCGCAGGCCTTCCCAGACGAGGACGCTCACTTGATCTCCCTGCTCCTTTCCCAGCTGCCGATGGACGATAGCTGGATCAACTTCGACATACAGGCATTCATCCAGAATTTCTGGAGCGCAACCTTCGACGGGCTCACCTTCGGGGCCATCTACGGACTGGTCGCCCTCGGCTACACCCTCGTCTACGGGGTTTTGAACCTCATCAACTTCGCCCACTCCGAAGTCTTCATCGTGGGGTGTTACGGAATCTTTTTCACCCTCAGCAGCCTCGGTTTCGGGCCGTCGGCGCCGAACCTCTCCGTTATCGCGATCATCGGGGACCTGCTGATAGCGCTCGTGGTCGGGATGCTCGCCGCCGCCGCCATGGCCTACATCCTTGAGCGGGTGGCCTATCGTCCGCTACGCAAGCGCAACCCTCCGCGCCTTGTCTTCCTCATCACCGCGATCGGCGCTTCCTTCACGATCCAGTACACGATCTTCCTGGTCCGCGGCCCGAATCCGGAACCGGCGGTCACCATGTTCATCCCGACGCCGGTCTTCGATGTATTCGGAACCATCGTCGACAGCCAGCAGATCATCATCGTGCTCGCTGCGGTGATCATGATGGTCGGCGTCGACCAGTTCATCAACCGCTCACGCACCGGGCGCGGTATCCGTGCCGTTGCACAGGATCCTGACACCGCGACACTGATGGGCGTCAACAGGGACCGGATCATCGTCACGACCTTCATCATCGGGGGACTGCTGGCCGGCGCCGCCGCCCTCTTCTACGTGATGAAGATCCCATCCGGCGTGCAGTACAACGGTGGTTTCGTGCTCGGTATCAAGGCGTTCGCGGCCGCAGTGCTCGGGGGAATCGGCAACGTGCGGGGCGCCCTCCTCGGCGGCCTGCTGCTCGGCCTCATCGGCAACTACGGTCAGATCCTGCTCGGCAACTCCCAGTGGACCGACGTCGTCGCCTTCGTAGTGCTCGTGCTGGTGCTGTTGATCAAGCCGACGGGCATTCTCGGTCAGTCCATGGGAAGGAGCAGGGCATGAGCACGACAGACGGACCAACCCTCGTGCCGGACGCGCAGGCGGCTCAGGATGCCGTGAATCGCGAATCCGCATCAAAGAAGGCAGGTCCCTTCCAACGTTTCGGGGACCGGTGGAACGGCCTCCGACGCCCCCAGCAATGGGCGTTCCTGCTCATCGTGGTCGCTCTTGCCTATGCACTACCGGTGCTCGACATCCCGATCCTGACCACCGAACCGGGCAATGACTGGCCCATCACCTGCTTCAACATGGCTATCTTCGCCCTCGCGGCGGTCGGCCTCAACGTCGTCGTCGGTTACGCGGGCCTGCTCGACCTCGGCTATGTCGCCTTCTTCGCCGTCGGCTCCTATGTGGCAGCGATGCTCACGAGTCCCGACTCGCCGTTCCTCCACATCCCGTACCTGTGGACGGTGCCGGTCGCCATGGCGGTCACGATGTTCTTCGGGGTGCTTCTCGGCGTGCCGACGCTTCGTCTGCGCGGCGACTACCTCGCGATCGTCACTCTCGGTTTCGGAGAGATCGTGCGCATCCTCGCGACGATCATCCCGGCGATGAAGGGCCAGGTCGGATTCCAGAACGTCGGGCGACCGCCCGGAACGGCGGCGGATGGCTCGCCCGTCTTCTCCAACTCCAACGGAACGCCGTGGTACTGGCTGGCGCTGACGATCATCATCATCGTGCTGCTGCTCGTCGGCAACCTCGAGCGCAGCCGCGTCGGACGGGCGTGGGTCGCCATTCGGGAAGACGAGGATGCGGCCGAGATCATGGGCGTCCCGGTCTTCAAGTACAAGGTCTGGGCATTCGCCATCGGTGCCGCCGTCGGTGGACTCTCCGGCGCCCTTTTCTCCGGGCAGATCGGCTTCGTGAACAATCAGAAGTTCGACGTGCCGACCTCCATCCTGTTCCTCGCGGCCGTGGTGCTCGGCGGGGCGGGCAACAAGGTCGGGGCGATCATCGGTGGTGCGATCGTCGCGTACATTCCGCTCAGGTTCACGGCGATCGCCGACTACAAGTACCTCATCTTCGGCCTCGCGCTCGTCGTGCTCATGCTCTGGCGCGCACGGGGGCTGCTGCCGGCGCGGCAGCGTCTGCTGGCCTACGGTCGTACCGCGTACCAGAGGGTCGCCAATCGCGACTCAGGCCCGCCGACGGCCGTTGCGGCAGAGGAGGGAGACGCGAAATGACCTCAGAAACCCCCAACTCGGCGTCGGCACAAGACCTCGTGCTCGACGAACTCGGGATCGACCAGGAGGTGGCCGAGGGCGCGGCACCAGAGCGTGATATCGCGGTCGGGCTCGGCGAGAACATCATGGAGATCAGGAACCTCACCGTGAAGTTCGGCGGCCTCACCGCCCTCGACGACGTCTCCTTCGACATCAAGCGCGGGGAGATTCTCGGGCTCATCGGCCCGAACGGCGCGGGCAAGACGACCTGCTTCAACGCGATGACCGGCGTCTACAAGCCGACGAACGGCACGGTGACTCTCGACGGCGAGTCCGTGCTCGGGCGTACCAGGCACCGGATCACCCGTCTCGGCCTCGCCAGGACTTTTCAGAACATCCGATTGTTCGGCGAGATGACCGCTCTCGAGAACGTCGTGGTTGGCCTCGACGCTCGGCACAAGACGAGCGTGATCGGTGCCCTGCTGCGGCTGCCACGTCACGGCCGCGAAGAGCGTTCGGCGATCGACCGCGCCATGGCGCTGCTGGAGTTCGTCGGCATCGCGGATGACGCGGCCGTGCTCTCCCGCCACCTCTCCTACGGCAACCAGCGCCGCCTCGAGATCGCTCGCGCTCTCGCGACGGACCCGAAGGTGCTCTGCCTCGACGAGCCGGCGGCAGGCTTCAATCCCGCGGAGAAGGAGGATCTCATGACCCTCATCCGCGCGATCAGGAGCGACGGGTACACCGTGCTGCTGATCGAACACGACATGAAGCTCGTCATGGGGCTCACGGATCGGATCGTGGTGCTCGAGTTCGGCAAGAAGCTCGCGGACGGCCTGCCCGCCGACATCCGCAACGACCCTCGCGTCATTGCCGCCTACCTGGGGGAGCCAGAAGATGACGCTGCTTGAGCTGAAGAATGTCAGCGTGCGCTATGGGCGCATCGAGGCGATCCACGACATGTCGTTCTCCGTGGAAAAGGGCGAGATCGTCAGCCTCATCGGCGCCAACGGCGCGGGGAAGTCGACGACCATGAAGACGATCTCGGGTCTCCTCAATCCGAGCAGTGGCACGATCCACTTCGACGGCGAGGACATCACGGGCCTCAAGGCACACCTGCGCGTGATGCGCGGGATCTCCCAGGCGCCAGAGGGCCGCGGTGTGTTCCCGGGCATGACGGTGCTCGAGAACCTCGACATGGGCGCCTTCGGACGCAAAGACCGCAGCGGCATGAAGGCCGATTTCGATCGTGTGTTCTCGCTCTTTCCGCGGCTCGCGGAGCGCCGGTCCCAGGTCGGGGGCACGATGTCCGGCGGTGAGCAGCAGATGCTCGCCATCGGCCGCGCCCTGATGTCCCAGCCTCGCCTGCTGCTGCTCGACGAGCCGTCGATGGGTCTCGCTCCGCAGTTCATCAAGCAGATCTTCTCGATCATCACGGAGATCAATGAGCAGGGCACCACGGTGCTGCTGGTCGAGCAGAATGCCAATCAGGCACTGGCTCGCGCGCATCGCGCCTTCGTGCTCGAGACCGGATCGATCACCCACAGCGGCACGGGCAGGGAGCTGCTCGCGAATCCCGCCATCAAGGAGGCCTATCTCGGCGTCGGATGATTACGGCCGCCTTGGCACGGATTGCCAGGCGCGGCGGGTTGTATTCGTCATGCCGTATGACTAGCGTCAAGGTATCTCTGGGCAACGATGCCCGGGCCAGCCAGTGGTTTACCAACCACGGCTGTGATTGATCGCCTCGCCGACGACTCACCTGTTGGACGCGGAGCAGATCGGGAGATCATGTTGCGCGCAACTGTTGTCGACCACACTCTGGCCAATCATGCCGCGGAGGACGAACCGAAGGGCACGGGCGACGAGCTCGTACAGCTTCTCACCCCGCACGGGGAGCGGGTGAGCAACCGCCTCTTCGATCCCTGGATTGCCGACGTCAGCCCGGAGCAGTTGCTCGGGCTCTACGAGGACCTCGTCGTGGTCCGTCGTATCGACACCGAGGCGACCGCCCTGCAGCGCCAGGGCGAGCTCGGGCTGTGGCCACCTCTTCTCGGCCAGGAGGCCGCCCAGGTCGGCTCGGCCAGAAGCCTCCGCTCCGATGACTTCGTCTTCTCGAGCTATCGCGAGAACGCGGTCGCCTACTGTCGCGGCGTCGAGCTCGTGGATCTCGTGCGGGTCTGGCGGGGCACGGCCTCCTCGGGATGGAACCCATACGACGTCGGCATGGCCACCCCCGCGGTCATCATCGGCGCGCAGACGCTGCATGCGACCGGATATGCGATCGGATGCGCGAAAGACGGCGTCGATTCGGTCGCCGTCGCCTACTTCGGTGATGGCGCGACCAGCCAGGGGGACACGAACGAGGCGATGGTGTTCGCCGCCAGCTTCCACGCCCCGGTGATCTTCTTCTGCCAGAACAACCAGTGGGCGATCTCGGAGCCCGTGACGCTGCAATCCGGACTGCCGCTCGCAGCCCGCGCCCCCGGCTTCGGCATCCCGAGCCTGCGCGTCGACGGCAACGACGTGCTCGCCGTCATGGCGGCCATGCGCTGCGCACTCGACCGCGCGCGCACGGGCGGCGGACCCACCTTCATCGAGGCGGTGACCTATCGGATGGGGCCGCACACCACATCCGACGATCCCAGCAGGTACGCCGATCCGGCCGAGCGTGAGAAATGGGCGGCGAAGGATCCGATTGCGCGGATGGAAGCCTATTTGGAGGGACTCGGGCTGCTGACCGACGAGGCGAAGGCATCCGTCGCCTCCACCGCGGACGACATCGCCCGGCGTTTTCGCGCGGGCTGCCTCTCGCTCCAGGACCCGGCTCCGTTGACCGTCTTCGACAATGTGTACAGCACGCCGCACTCGGGTCTCGAGCGGCAGAAGAGCCAGTACGCGGCCTACCTGGCAGGTTTCGAGGGCGGCGCATGATGCCCACGCAACTGACCATGTCCCGTGCGATCGGCACCGGCCTGAGGCGGGCACTCGCCGACGACCCGAAGGTCGTGCTGCTCGGCGAGGATATCGGCAAACTGGGTGGGGTATTCCGGGTGACCGACGGGCTGCAGGAGGAGTTCGGACCCGATCGGGTGATGGACACCCCGCTCGCCGAGGCGGGCATCCTCGGCACGGCAGTGGGACTCGCCTTCCGCGGATACCGTCCGGTGGTCGAGATCCAGTTCGACGGATTCATCTATCCGGCCTTCGATCAGATCGTGGCGCAGGTCGCCAAGATGCACTACCGCACCGCGGGCGCCGTCACTATGCCGATCACCATCAGGGTTCCATACGGCGGTGGCATCGGTGCGGTCGAGCACCATTCGGAGTCCCCTGAGGCCTATTTCACCCACACCTCGGGCCTGCGCGTCGTCAGCTGTTCGAACCCGCAGGACGCGCATACCCTCATCCGCCAGGCGATCGCCAGTGACGACCCGGTGCTGTTCTTCGAGCCGAAGCGGCGCTACTGGATGAAGGGCGATGTCGACGAGGAATTCGGCGCGCAGACGCTCTCCATGGAGGCCGCCCGGGTGGTCAGGGAGGGCACCGATGTGACGCTCGTGGCCTACGGCCCTCTCGTCGCCACCGCCCTGGATGCCGCTACCGCGGCCTCGGACGACGGCATCTCCATCGAGGTGATCGATCTTCGATCCCTCTCGCCGATCGACTTCGGCACCGTCGAGGCATCCGTCCGCCGGACCGGGCGTCTCGTGATCACCCACGAGGCGCAGCAATTCGGCGGCCTCGGTGCCGAGATCGCGGCGAGCATCACCGATCGTTGCTTCTTCCACCTCGAGGCGGCCCCTGCTCGTGTCACCGGTTTCGACGTCCCATACCCGCCGGCGAAGCTCGAGGAGCATTTTCTGCCCGACCTCGACCGTCTACTCGATGCGGTGGACCGCGTACTCGGTCGCGTGAATTCGCTCACCGGTTGGAAGGCCTGACATGACCACCAAAGAGTTTCGGCTCCCCGATCTCGGCGAAGGGCTGACCGAGTCAGAGCTCGTGGCCTGGCATGTCGCCGTCGGCGACCTCGTCAGTCTCAACCAGACCATCGCCGAGGTCGAGTCCGCCAAGGCCGTCGTGCAGCTGCCGTCGCCGTTCGCCGGCGTCGTCACGCGGCTCGTCGGCGAGCCTGGCGCGACGATGGCCGTCGGCACCGTGATCGCGACCTTCGAGGTGGAGGAGGATGCCGCCCCGCCGGCCGCACGCAACCCCGTGCTGGTCGGCTACGGTGCGCCGGTCGAGCGTACGGACCGGCCGCAGAGGCGGGTGCGGAGTTCTGCAGGGATTTCGCCTGCTGAGCCTGTTTCGCCGGTCGAGCCTGTTTTATCGGCGGAGCCTGTTTCGTCGGTCGAGCGACCCCGGTCCACCCCGCCCGTTCGTCGGCTCGCGCACGACCTAGGCGTCGAGCTCGACACCCTCAGCGGGAGTGGGGAAGACGGCGTGATCACGCGCGAAGACGTGCAGGCCGCAGCATCCGCGGTCCCGCTACCGCAGGGCGGAGGCGAGACGCGTATCCCGATCTCCGGGGTGCGCAAGCGCACGGCCGAGGCGATGGTGTCGAGCGCGTTCACGGCACCGCACGTGACGGAGTTCCTGACCATCGACGTCACCCCGACGACGGAACTCGTCGCGACGCTGAAGGCGGACAGGGAGTTCCGCGATCACCGGCTCACCATGCTGACGGTCGTCGCGAAAGCGGTCTGCATCGCGATCGCTCGCACTCCATCGCTCAACTCGCGGTGGGACGAGCCGAACAGGCAGATCGTCCAGTTCGGTCACGTGAACCTCGGCATCGCGGTGGCGACACCGCGGGGGCTGCTCGTGCCGAACATCCCCGGTGCCGAGGCGCTGTCGCTCGCCGAACTCGCCGACGCAGTCACGCAACTCGCCGACACGGCTCGGGCGGGTACGACGACGCCGGCACAGCTCTCCGGCGGCACCTTCACGATCTCGAACGTCGGGGTGTTCGGGGTCGACGCGGGCACACCGATCATCAATCCGGGGGAGGCCGCGATCCTCGCGACCGGCGCGATCCGGCGGATGCCGTGGGAATACCGCGGAGGAATCGCGCTCCGCGAGGTGATGACGCTGAGTCTCTCCTTCGACCACCGGCTGGTCGACGGGGAGCAGGGCTCGCGGTTCCTGACGGATGTCGGAGGGATCCTCGCCGAGCCGGGACTCGTGCTCGCGATGGTCTGATCTCGATCGGGCGCCTGGACTCCGCCGACGAATCAGCCTCACGCCGTCAGCTGTTGAGGGCCCCCAGTGCCATCCTCTCGAGGATCGCGCGCATGTCGCTGGAGTGGCCGGTGTGCGGCGTCGAATTGATCAGCCCGAAGGTGGCATGGGCTCGTGTGCGCAGCGAGCCGGCAGCGGCTTCGGGATGGATGCGGCTCAAGACATCGACCCACAGTTCGACATAGGCGCGCTGCAGCGCCCGAACGGCGTGACGGTCGGTTTCGGCGAGGCTGTCGAGGTCCCTGTCCTGCACGCGAATGACGCGGGGGTTGGCCAGGGCGAAGTCGACGTGGAACGCGACGAGCGCGCGGAGGGCGGCTGCGGCATCCGTCTGGGTGTCCACCACCCGCTGGCCACCGTCGTACAGGCCCTCGCTCACGCCGACGAGGAGGGCGGCAAGCACGGCCTGCTTTCCTCTGAAGTGACGGTAGACGGCCGGGCCGCTGACGCCGGCCGCAGCGCCCAGGTCCTCGATCGAGACCCGGTCGAAGCCGCGCTCGGAGAAGAGCCGGGCCGCCGCTTCGAGCAGCGCGCTGCGCCGGTCGGCCTTCGCGCGGCTGCGCAGCGTTTCCGTGCTGTCGGTCATCCGGCATGTCCTGAACGCCACGACGATTGTTCCGCTTTGGGACATTTGTTCCCGCTCGATGGGGAACAAACGTCCCAAAGAGGAACAATCACGCTCTCACGCGTCAGTCCGGATGTGCTGTCGGTCATCCTCCCACTGTAGACAATTCAGTGAGCAGCCATTAACCTAAATTGAGTTAGTCTGGATTAACTGGGCTGTCGATGGAGACGCGCGATGGAAACACTGGAGAGTCATGTCGACTCGGGCAGCGCATCCTTCGCGGAGAACGATTCCGCCCAGCGCGCGCTCGTCGCCGAACTCAGGGACCGCCTTCGCACGGCGGCTCTCGGCGGCTCGGAGAAGGCCAGGCAACGCCACGTCTCGCGCGGCAAACTCCTCCCTCGGGAGCGCATCGACGAGCTTCTCGACGAGGGCAGCCCCTTTCTCGAGATCGCACCCCTTGCCGCCAACGGCCTCTACGACGACGAGGCTCCGGGAGCGGGTGTGATCGCCGGCATCGGGCTCGTGCACGGCCGCCCCGTTCTCGTGATCTCGAATGATGCAACCGTGAAGGGCGGTACCTATTTTCCGCTCACGGTCAAGAAGCACCTGCGGGCACAGGAGATCGCCCTGGAGAACCGGCTGCCCTGTATCTACCTCGTCGACTCCGGCGGCGCCTACCTGCCGATGCAGGATGAGGTCTTCCCCGACCGCGACCATTTCGGGCGGATCTTCTACAACCAGGCGCGGATGTCGGCGGTGAAGATCCCACAGATCGCCTCCGTCATGGGCTCGTGCACCGCCGGTGGCGCCTACGTACCGGCGATGAGCGACGAAACCGTGATCGTGCGCGGCCAGGGCACGATCTTCCTCGGCGGACC
>JAODMW010000063.1 GCA_025464815.1 Microbacteriaceae bacterium
TCTCGCGCTTCACCGAGACGCAGCCATCGCCTCCATCGCCGGCGAAGAGATGAAGCGTTACCTGGTCAACGAAGGTAGCCACAACGCATCCCTTCCTGTACCACTGCTTAAAAGGTGAGAGCGAGCCGAAGCTCGCTCGAACCCATGAATCGTGTCGGCCGGGGCCGAGCGAAAAGCCTACTGCGCTGCCACCACGATGTTGACGACCTTGCGGCCGCCCTTCGCACCGAACTCGACCGCGCCGGCGGAGAGAGCGAACAGCGTGTCGTCGCCGCCACGGCCGACGTTCACGCCCGGATGGAAGTGCGTGCCGCGCTGGCGGACGATGATCTCGCCCGCGCTGACGACCTGGCCGCCGAAGCGCTTCACGCCGAGGCGCTGTGCGTTCGAGTCGCGACCGTTACGGGTGGAGCTTGCGCCCTTTTTGTGTGCCATGTCTCAGGGGCCTTCTACTTGATTCCGGTGATCTTGATACGGGTGAGCTCCTGGCGGTGGCCCTGGCGCTTCTTGTATCCAGTCTTGTTCTTGAACTTCTGGATGACGATCTTCGGGCCGCGCAGGTCGCCGACGACCTCACCGGTCACCTTGACCTTCGCGAGCGACGTTGCGTCGTGCGTGATCTTGTCACCGTCAACGAGCAGCACGGGGGCCAACTCGACATTGCCGTCTTTGTCGGCCTTGATGCGGTCGAGAACGACAATGGTGCCGACCTCGACCTTTTCCTGCCGACCACCGGCGCGCACAACTGCGTAAACCACTTGTAACCCTAACTATGTGACCGGAGGAGATTCCGGGAGAAGTCCTGGCGCGTAAACACTGCGGGCTTGGCCCAGCACACACCAAGGGTCAACAATACTCGATCATCGACCCCTCGGTCAAACGCCGTGCGCTGCGTTCTTACGCCTGATCGACGATACCCGAAACCGGGTGCTTCGACGGATGCCGCTCGAGCCAGATCCAGAGCAGAATGCCCGCCAGGATCACTACGGGCGTGGACGAGACGAACTCCTGTCCGCCGGCACCGACAGCGGAACCGAGGATGCTCAACATCGTTTCCCCGCTCAACCTCGTCGCCAGGAGATTAGCCATCAGGCCGCCGCTCAGCAGGCCGATGAGCGACGCGACGATCGTGACGAGCACAGCCAGCACCCCGCCGACCGCGGCCGCGAGGACGCTCCGAGTGATGACATGCGCGACGTGCAGCTCAGCCGCAACCGGCGCGATGAACCAGAGGCTCAGGAGCACTCCGGCGGCGAACGGCAGAGAGACCGTGGCGAACTGCGGCCCATAGTACGACCACCACGGGACGCTGTAGTTCGAACCGGAGCCCAGATAGCTCAGCTGTGAGATCAGGAAACCGACGAGGGTCTGCACGACCAGCACCGCCAGCACCACCGCAGCGCAGACGAATGCGACGAGAAACCCGTGCTGCCGAACGACGCGATGGGCGATGTAGCTCATTGCCTAAGGATTCCCCTGTCTAGAATCGGCCCATGACCGTGTTGATAGACCAGCCTAGGTGGCCTGCGCATGACACGCTCTGGTCGCACCTCGCGAGCGACTTCTCTCTCGATGAATTGCATGCGTTCGCGCAGGGGCAGGATATCCCCCGCCGCGCATTCGACCTGGACCACTACGACATACCCGCTCACAGGTACGACGAGCTGGTGGCGGCGGGTGCCGAACCGGTCACGATCCGACAGTTCGTCGAGCGCCTCGCGGCGAGCGGGCTGCGGGTTTCGCAGCGCGAGCGACGCGCCGTCGGGCGCTGAGCCCCGTCGGCGGCTTGCGGATGTCTGCGGACAGCCGGGAGCCGCCGGGCGGCTCGCGGCGGGGAAACCGCGCCGCGGACGCTGCTATGACTCCGTCCGCGACCGCATAGCCCCGCCGCGAGGGCTAGGGGGGTGCGGGCCGCGCAGCTCACCAGCTTTCGTCGAAGCCCGCGACGCTACGCACGAGATTTCCCGTCGCGATGTCGATGAACACCGTCGTGATCGACGTCGATTTGGGGTTGACGAAGTAGCCGTCGGAGACGCTGGAGGCGACATCCGGAACCACGTTAACGGCGACGTACTGGCCGTTCGGCGAGACGCTGAAGCCGTCGATGCTCCCCTTGCCGTTCGCCGTCTGGAAGAGGATGCGCGAGGTCGTGCCCTGTTCGTAGACCAGGTAGCTCCGATAACTGTTGCCGCCACTCGTATCGAATACCGCGACCTGCTGGACGCGCGCATTTCCCGACCCGAGCAGCTCGAGATCGCCGCCGAAGCTCCCCGCCCCGGCAATCGGAAGCGCAGGCAACCGGGTCTCCTTGCCGTCGGCGAGCGAATAGGCGATCTTGCCGAAGACGTCGCTGACGATGAGGGTCTTGCCGTCGGGAGAGCTGCGCCCGAGCTCGGCGTACTGTCCGAGCGGCACCGACGATCCGGGCTTCTTCGCGTCGATGAGCAGCACCGTCTGGTCGAAAGTCTGAGCGACGAAGCTCGTGCTGCCGCTCAGGAACTGCCAGTCGGCCACACCCAGGGGGCGCGAATCGAGGCCAAGCACGGGTTGTACTACGTGTGTGCCGGTGAGGTCGACCAACATCAGGTCGCTCGAGTATGAACCGCTCGGCCCGGCGCCGGTGAAGAGGAAGCCGAGCATGCCGGCATCGGGCGATGCCTCCAGGCGGCCGATCGTGCCCGATCCGGGCAGGGCGACCTGCTCGACCGGTCCGCCGCTCAGGCTCACCAGGGAGAGGGAACCGGTCTTGTCGTCGCCGAGGGTCGCCACCGCGATGAGCTGGGGGAACACGACGAATTCCTGGATGTGCGGCGCGGAGTAGACGACAGTGCCCCTGCCGCCGGAGAGCCCGGTTCGCACGATGGAGTCGAGCTGGTCCCCTCCCGCGGTCGGGTCCGCCCTGTCGAGGTAGTAGAACTGCGCTTTCGCCGTCGTGAACGAGTAGCGGAAAGTCTGGGGCCTGTCCTGATAGAGACTCGTCACGCTCTTCACGGTGACCCGGTACTGCGTGTCGTAGCTCAGCCTCGTGCCGAACTGCACGGCGATGATTTCACCACTCGAGTTCACGCTGAAAGGCGCCGCCGGGGTGATGGTCACCTGTGACTTCTTCACGGCGGAGATGTTCTGGTTGGCGAAGAGACGGAGCTGCTGGCCCGCCTTCGCCACCGCGCTGCTCGCGTCGATCGTGGCGCTGGACAGTTTCGGGCCCTGCAGATAGTTCAGACCCGCGAACGCCGCGACCAGCACCACGAGAACCGCGATCGTGACGGCGAGCGCGCGGCGGAACGGCGACCTGCCCAGCCGTTCCTCAGCCTCAGTAGAGGTATGGGTCACTTGGCTGATCCACCTTGGTCGTGTCAGAGGGCACCAGCGCTATCGACTCCTGGCTCGTGCGGCTGGGGTTCGTATCGAATTCGCCCTTCACCCGGACCCACTCGTCAGCCGAGAAACTCGACCTCCAGTTCGGCAGGTATACCGGAACGCCGATCGGCTGGGCGTCGACCGCGCAGCAGGTGATCACGAAGCGGGAAACATAGAAGACGTTGTCCGGATCGCTCTTGTCCGAGGTGATGAAGCCGGTGACATCCGCCGCCTTGTTCTGGTAGAAGCTCGCGTCGCTGGTCTGGCGCAGCAGCGACGACCAGTCGAGCACCGTGAACTTCGCGAAGGTGCCTGCGGGGGCGGATGCCGCCGAGCTGACGTTCTGCGTACCCGCACCGACTCCCGTGCTGTTGATGACGCGCTGGTTGGCCGTCGCGGTGGTGAGCGTGGCCGGCGGGACGACGACCAGGCCGACGGCGACCGCAAGCGTCACCACGGTGGCGGTGATGGAGAGCACAGCCCTCCATCGCTTCGGTGGTTCATCGTGGTCATGGTCGGGCTTGCTCACGAAGCTCGCGACGACGAGCACGAGCCCGAGCACGGCCATGATCACCGTGAACACGATGTAACGCGGATGGATGTAGAGGATGAGCTGGTTGGTGACAGCGAGCCACACCGTCGACACGAGGGCCGCGACGACGAGCACGATGCCCTGCCACCTGCGCACGCTACGCCACATAATTCACCACCAATCCGATCAGGGCGCTGAGGAGCGCCACGACGACGGTGAGCTGTACGAGAACTTTCGCGGTGAACGTCGTGCGCATCAGGGTCAGCATCTTGATGTCGATGATCGGCCCGAATACGAGGAAGACCGAGATCGAACCCGGCATGAAGGTGCTGGCGAAAGGCAGGATGAAGAAGGAGTCGACGTTCGAGCACACCGAAATGACGAACGCGAGCACCATCATCGCGAGGATCGACCAGACCGGGTTGCTGCCGAGGTTGAGGAGCACAGCGCGCGGTACGGCGACCTGCACGAGTCCGGCGACCAGGGATCCGATGAAGAGCGCAGGCATGATGACACCGCTCTCGCGGGTGAAGAGCTCGATGCTCTTCTTCCAACGGGTCTCGCCATGCTCGTGTGGATCCGGCATCCGACATTCGGCGGCGAACCGATCGGTGAGCAGGCTGTCCTGGTCGGGATGCTTGGAGAACAGCCATCCGATGACATTCGCGATGACGAAGCCGCCGACGAGCCTGGCCACGAAGACCCAGCTGTCGAACCCGAAGGCCTGCCCCGTGGTGATGATCGTGATCGGGTTGAGGATCGGGGCCGCCAGCAGGAACGTCATCGACTCGGAGACGGTGAATCCCTTGACGATGAGTCCCCGGGCGAGCGGCACGTTTCCGCACTCGCAAACGGGCAGGAAGATGCCGAGGAATGAGATGACACCGCGGCGCAGGATGGGATTCGCGGGCAGGATCCGCATGATCCAGCGATCCGGAATCCACACCTGCACGATGATCGAGAGCAGGATGCCCAGGATCACGAACGGGAGCGACTCGACGATGACGCTGATGCTGAGCGTCAGGAGGTCCTGGAGCTGGTTGGGCAGCGACCACTTGCCAAGTGCGGGCGTGAGCGCCCGTACCGCGAAGACGGCGAAGATCCCCACGACGCCGACGGCCAGGCCGACGACGGTGGGCGTCCGTATACCGCTGCGCCTGCTCTCAGCTACACGGATGCCCACTCGCGGAATACTACGTGGCCGACTCCGAAAACCGGTCACGCCTCGCTAGTGTTCGGCCCGCTCTGACGCATTCCCCAGCCGGACGCTAGTCGTTCTCCGAGGTCGGAGTCGTCACAGTGCCCGAGCTGGATGCACGGCGCGACGTGCGCGCTCGCCCCTGCCCCGGCTGCTTCGGTTCCGGCAGCGCGTCGAGCACGGAGTCGAGAATCTGCTCGGCATCGTGGGTGCTGATGCGCCGTGGAGGCCGCTGGCTCTTCTTCACGGGGATGTCGAGGATCGCAACGGCAGCCTCCGCAGCCGCGACGGATGCTTCCTCGATCGTGCTGCGAGCGGACTCGGCTTCGATCGGCTCGACGACCTCGGGAGCCGCAGGCGCCTCGCTCGAGTGCGCGATCGTGCTGGCGGCTATCTGGGCGAGGGCGTTCTTCACGTCGTCGGTGATCGCGTGGGTTCCGTTCATGCCGTTCTTCGGCGTCGAAGGACTCGACGACGGTCGGCCAGTATCGCCGTTGTTTCCGTTGCCGCCCTTGCCACGGCTGCGACGCGTCTCCGGCTGGGCCGATTGGCGGTGCTTGGTGACCGGGTCGTGGTGGATGATGATGCCGCGGCCGGCGCAGACCTCGCAGGGCTCGCTGAACGATTCGATGAGTCCGAGGCCGAGCTTCTTGCGGGTCATCTGGACGAGACCGAGCGAGGTGACCTCCGCCACCTGGTGCTTGGTGCGGTCACGGCTGAGGCATTCGACGAGTCGACGCAGCACGCGGTCGCGATTCGACTCGAGCACCATGTCGATGAAGTCGACAACGATGATGCCGCCGATGTCGCGCAGGCGGAGCTGGCGAACTATCTCCTCCGCGGCTTCGAGGTTGTTCTTGGTGACGGTTTCCTCGAGGTTTCCCCCGGAGCCGACGAATTTGCCGGTGTTGACGTCGACGACCGTCATGGCCTCTGTGCGGTCGATCACGAGCGAACCGCCGGAGGGCAGCCAGACCTTGCGGTCCAGGGCCTTCTCGATCTGCTCGCTGATGCGGTATTCGTCGAAGGAGTCGGCGGTGCCCTCGTAGGTCTGCAGCCGGTCGACGAGATCGGGCGCCACTTGCTTGAGGTAGGTCGAGATCGTGGCTTCGGCATCCTCACCCTCGATGACGAGCTTGTGGAAGTCCTCGTTGAAGACGTCGCGCACGATCTTGACGAGCAGGTCGGGCTCGCTGTGCAGCAGGGCGGGGGCCTGGACGGTCTCGAGCGTCTCGCTGATCGCCGCCCACTGCGCGGTGAGGCGATTGACGTCGAGCGTCAACTGCTCCTCGGTCGCACCCTCTGCCGCCGTGCGCACGATGACGCCGACGTTCTCGGGCAGAACCTCCTTGAGGATCTTCTTGAGACGCGCACGCTCGGTGTCGGGCAGCTTGCGGGAGATGCCGTTCATGGACCCGTTGGGCACGTAGACGAGGTAGCGGCCCGGAAGGCTCACCTGGCTCGTCAGTCTGGCGCCCTTGTGTCCGACGGGGTCTTTCGTGACCTGCACGAGAACCTTGTCACCCGGCTTGAGCGCGAGCTCGATACGTCGAGCCTGGCTCTTGCCCTCGCTCGAATTCTCTGCGGCTGCCTCCCAGTCGACCTCTCCGGAGTAGAGCACCGCATTGCGGCCGCGTCCGATGTCGACGAAGGCGGCTTCCATGCTCGGGAGCACGTTCTGCACCCGGCCGAGGTAGACGTTGCCGATGAGACTGGCATCCGCGGCCTTCGCGACATAGTGCTCGACGAGCACGCCGTCTTCGAGAACGCCGATCTGGATGCGGTTGAACTTGGAGCGCACGACCATGACGCGGTCGACGCTTTCGCGACGGGCGAGGAACTCGGCCTCGGTGATGACCGGACGGCGACGCCCGGCATCGCGGCCGTCACGACGGCGCTGCTTCTTCGCCTCGAGACGAGTGGAGCCGCGGACCTTGGTCGGCTCGTTGCTCAACTCGGGCTGCGGACGCGGGGTGCGCACCTTGACGACAGTGTTGGCCGGGTTGCCGTTGCCTCCGCTGTTGGCGGAAGCGTCGGAGTCTTCGTCCCCCGCACGACGGCGGGAGCGACGACGCAGGGTTGCCGGCTCGTCGCCGTCGTCCTGGGTGTTGGAGCGGCTGTTCTGGCGCTGCGGGAGCACCGGGATGTCCGGGGCCTGGAACAGCAGCGACGTCGTGGGGCGCAGGGGTGCGGTCGACGTCTCTGCGATCCCTGGCGTCTCATCCGGCTTCTTGCTCCGGCTGCGCGAGGGTGCCTTCTTGGGTGCGGCGTCGGCGGATGCCTGCTCAGCGGCATTCTGCGTCGACACGGATGCCGCGGCATCCGTGTCCGGCTTCTGGACGGCCGCCCTGCGGCCCGACGCGCGCTTCGCGGGCGCCGCGACCTCGGCCGGGGCCTGGACCGACTGCTCTGCAACCGATGCCGCTGGTGTCTCCACCGGCGTTCCCTCTATCGACGCAGTCGACCTGGCCGATTTACGAGCACCGAAGAGGCGTGTGCGCTTCTTTCCCGCTTCGTTCTTGGCAGCTTGGTCAGAATTATCTGAATTTGTCTCCACCATCGCTGGTGCACTCCTAGCCCGGAACAGGTAGCCGCGCTACCTACCGGGTACTC
>JAODMW010000078.1 GCA_025464815.1 Microbacteriaceae bacterium
AGCCGGTCGTAGGTGACGCCCCCGAGTTCCGAACCGAGGATCGTACGCGAAACGGCTTCGAGAGCATCGGCCGGCGAGGCGTAGCCGAGGTCTTTCGCGTAGGCGGCGACGGTGTCGGTCGCGAGCAGGAACTCCGCGACACCCTCGGCTGAGCCGTCGGATGCCCCGAACGGCCCACTCGGAACGACCGCGTACTCGATGGCCGGCCCGACGGCGAGCGCGAGGTTGGTGGGCAGGGTCCACGGTGTCGTCGTCCAGGCGAGCGCCTTGACTCCGGTGAGCCCCAGGCTCTCGGCCTTGGCCCCGTCGAGGGGGAATGTGACGGTGACGGACTGGTCCTGGCGCATCTTGTAGACGTCGTCGTCCATCCGCAATTCGTGGTTGGAGAGCGGCGTCTCGTCGTGCCAGCAGTAGGGCAGCACGCGAAAGCCCTCATAGGCGAGCCTCTTGTCGTAGAGCTGTTTGAACGCCCAGATGACGGACTCCATGAAGGTCACGTCGAGCGTCTTGTAGTCATTCTCGAAGTCGACCCAGCGTGCCTGCCGCGTGACGTACTCCTGCCACTCACGCGTGTACTCGAGCACGGACTCGCGTGCCTTCGCATTGAAGACCGCGATGCCCATGTCTTCGATCTGCGACTTCTCCGTGATACCGAGCTGGCGCATGGCCTCGAGTTCGGCTGGCAGCCCATGCGTGTCCCAGCCGAAACGACGATGCACCTGCTTGCCGCGCATGGTCTGGTAGCGGGGGAAGAGGTCCTTCGCGTATCCGGTCAGCAGGTGCCCATAGTGCGGGAGGCCGTTGGCGAAGGGCGGGCCGTCGTAGAACACCCATTCCGGCGCGCCCTCACGCCGGTCGACGGATGCCTGGAAGGTGCCGTCCTTCTGCCAGAAGTCGAGGATGCGCTGCTCGATCTCCGGAAAATTCGGGGAAGCGCTGAGCGGCGCTTGATCGTCATCACCAGGGTTGCGCGGGTAGTTCATGTCTCTCCAGGGCAGTTGCAGCAGTTGAAGTGCACTGGAAAACGTGCACCGACTGCGGGGACGACGGGCGCTGTGCGCTCCGCCGCGGTACCACCCCGCTTGCAACCCTGCGCCGTAACCAGCACGCCGGGAGCCGCTCACAAGGCGTGACGTGCCCCGGCCGTCCGGTTCTACTTGGCCCGAGCGGTTTCGATACGGTCGCTGCGCGACCTACTCAACCCACACGAGCTGTTCTGCCGGAGACTCCCCGGTGATAGCCGGATCGATGTCGTTGTCGGCAATTCTATGCGACATGCCACACTGGAAACGATGAGCACGGACGATGGCAGGGCCAGCGCGGGTGGATCGCTCACGGTCGTCGTCGCGCTGGGTGCCAATCTGCTCGTGGCCCTGGCGAAGACCGTCGCCTCTGCGATCACCGGATCCGCGTCGATGGTCGCCGAGGCCGCACACTCCTGGGCGGACTTCGGCAACGAGATCTTCCTGCTCGTCGCCGACCGGCGATCGGTGAAGGAACGGGACGAACCGCATCCGCTCGGCTACGGCCGCGAGGCATACATCTGGTCGATGATCGCGGCCTTCGGAATCTTCACGGCCGGTGCCGTGGTCTCGATCGCGCACGGCATCCAGGAGTTGTTCTCGCCGGAGGACGCGAGCGATTTCGCCATCGCCTACATCGTGCTCGCCGTCTCCTTCGTGCTCGAGAGCTTTTCCTTCACGCAGGCGTTCCGTCAGGCTCGTGCCGGCGGGAAGGAGCGCGGCACGAGTACCGGCTACTACGCCCTGACCAGTTCGAACGCGACCCTGCGCGCGGTCTTCGCGGAGGACGCCGCCGCGCTCATCGGACTCGCGATCGCCTTTTTCGGCATCCTGTTGCACCAGCTGACCGGGTTGGCGGTATTCGATTCGCTCGGATCGATCCTCGTCGGCATTCTGCTGGCCATCGTGGCCATCGTGTTGATCGACCGCAACCGGCGATTCCTCGTCGGTGAAGCGCCGGATTCTGGGCTTCGCAACGACGTGCTCGTCGGCATGCTCGAGCGACCGGAGATCGAGCGTGTGACCTACCTGCACCTCGAGTTCGTCGGGCCGGGTCGGGTGTTCCTGGTGGCGGCCGTCGACATCGTCGGAGACGACACCGAGACCACCGTCGCGATCGCCCTCCGTCGGATGGAGAACGAGCTGGAACTCAACGAACATGTCGAAGAGGCGATCCTGACGCTCGCGGTGCCCGACGAGCCGTCGCTGGTGCCTGCGCAGCGGAAGCGTCAGGCCAGCGACGACTCGAGGCCGGATGACACGACCGCGAATGCCGCGGAAACATAGTCGACGAGGGCCCCGCGCCCGATCCCGTCGTGCGCCCACACGGTCCAGGCCGCGGAGATCGCGCCGGATAGCGCGTTCGCTGCGGAGAGCACGAGCAGGTCATCGGCCGGCCGGCCGAGTTGGCGTGACAGGAATCCGGCGATGACATCGGATCGACGTGCCAGCCGCACGAGCCCGGAGCTGCGCGTCTCCTCACGCGTCCCCATCACGTCGTCCTGGGTCAGGGCGAGCGGGACGCGGTCCACGCCGATGTCTGCGACCACGCGCAGGGCCGCCTCGCGCACGGCGGCGAGCGCCGGTCGGCCCGATGCCGTGCTGCGCAGTTCCTCGGCGAGGCGATCGATCGCGGCATCCAGTTCCACCCAGAGCAGGTCGCTCTTCGCACTGAAATAGTTGAAGAAGGTGTTGCGGCTGACCCCGGCACGCTGCGCGATCTGGTCGATGGTTGTGGCGGCGTAACCGTTCTCGAGAAAGAGTTCGGCGGCGGCGTCTTCGAGCATCGACCGCGAGGAGGTTCTCGGGCGGCCGGCGGAATTCTGTCGAGCGGGAATGAATACCTCCCTCGTGTTGTAATACTGTACTGAGTCCAATAATAGCCGCCTCGGCGGCAGGCACCACAGAGAGCTGACCGTGAAACGCATCATCACTCCCCTTATCGCCCTCGCCTCGATCGCACTCCTCGTGGCGGGCTGCAGCGCGGCGTCACCCACGAGCAGCGCCCCCGTGTCGGGCGGCAATCTCGTCTATGCCACGGGCGACGCCGAACCCACCTGCCTCGATCCGCACGTCGGCGGCAACTACCCCCAGGCGCTGGTGGCGACCCAGTATCTCGAGTCGCTCGTCTCGAAGAACAAAGCCGGCGACATCATCCCGTGGCTGGCCACCAAGTGGTCGGAGTCGAAGAACGGGCTCAGTTGGGACTTCACGCTGCGCAACGACGTGAAATTCACCGACGGGACGCCGCTCACCGCCGACGCCGTCGCGGCCAACATCGCGCATCTGCAAGACCCGGCGACCGGTTCGTCCACGGGCTACCTCGCCCTGGCCAAGGTCACCGGGGTCACCGCCGTCGATCAGCACACCGCCCGCATCACGTTGAGCACGCCGGACAGCGCGCTGCTCGACTCGCTCTCCCAGCCGTGGCTCGCCATCGAATCGCCGACCGCGCTGAAGCGCAGCCAGGACGTGAACTGCCAGTCCCCGGTCGGCACCGGCCCGTTCATCGTGAAGAAATGGGATCGGCAGCAATCCATCACGCTCGTGCGCAACGACGACTACAACTCCCCACCCGCGGATGCCGCCCACAAGGGCAAGGCCTACCTCGCGTCGATCGAGTGGCGCTTCCTCCCCGACTCCGCGTCACGTTACGCGGCGCTCCAGGCCGGAACCGTCGACGTGATCGACAACGTGCAGCCGGACACGATCGTGGCCGCGAAGAGCAGCAAGAACATCCTGCAGATCGATGCCCCGCGTCCCGGCGCGTCGAACCGGATCGAACTCAACTCGAGCATCGCGCCGTTCGACGACGAGCGCGTCCGCGAGGCCTTCATCCGTTCGGCCAACGTCAACGACGCGATAAAGAGCCTCTTCTTCGGCACGGCGAAGCGCTCATACTCCGCGCTCTCCAGCGTCGAGGCGCTTGGCGTCTCGGAGCCCAAACTCTTCAGCTACGACCAGAAGGCCGCCGCGAAGCTGCTCGACGATGCGGGATGGACGCAGAAGGATGCGAACGGTTACCGCATCAAAGACGGCAAACTGCTCGAGCTCGATTTCCCCGTCAGCACCAACCAGTCCATCCCGGCGGAACAGTCGCTCTTCGAGCAGCTGCAGGCCACCGCCAAGGAGGCGGGTTTCAAGGTGAACCTGCAGCCGCTCGACCTGTCGAGCTGGTACACGGTCCTGGGCAAGAACCAGTACAACCTGGTCAGCGCGCCATACACGAAGGTCGGCCCGGATGTGCTGCGGATCCTGTTCGACTCCGACGGCACCAAGCCGGCACCGAGCGGCTATTTCGCCAACCACGCGCAGGTGAAGGACCCGGCCCTCGACACGCTGCTCGTGCAGGCGGGCGAGGTCTCCGACCCCGCTCAGCGCGCTTTGCTCTACAAGAAAGCGCAGGAGATAGTGCTCGGCGGGTACTACATCCTGCCGCTCTATGACCAGCAGAACCACTATCTCCTGCGTTCTCAGGTGAAGGGACTCCGGGCGATGCCGACCGTGTCGACACCCACGCTCTACGACACGTGGCTGCAGCACTGATCGGAGAGGCTCCGCCTCGAAGCAGGAGACGACGCCGCTGGCTGCCGTGGCTGTTGCTGCGGCTCGGCGGCGTCGTCTTCGTGCTGTGGGCGGTGGCCACCGTGACCTTCTTCGCCATCCGGCTCATCCCCGGCGATCCCGCGGAAGCGATCCTCGGAGGCCCCGGCTCGCAGACGAGCGCCGAGGCGCTCGCCCAGGTGCGCGCCGAGTATGGACTCGACCAGCCTCTCTTCTTCCAGTACCTCCACTATCTCGGTCGCCTGCTCGTCGGCGATCTCGGGCGCTCATACGCGCTGCATGACTCGGTGCTCAACGTCATCGCCCAGAACCTCGGCGGAACCCTGTTGCTCGCGGTCGTCTCGCTCATCGTCGCAAGCCTGATCGCCCTCGCCCTCGCCGCCTGGTCCACCCGTGGGGGTCGCGTCGCAGCGAGCATCGGTTCGTTGCTGGAGATCGTGGCGGCCGCCGTACCGCACTTCTGGCTCGCGATCTCGCTCATCCTGCTGTTCAGCTCGGTTCTCGGATGGCTTCCTCCCGTGAGCGTGCCCGGACCGGTCGGACTCGTGCTGCCGGTGCTCACGCTCGCGCTGCCGCTCTCCGGCTTCCTCGGCCAGGTCATGCGGGAATCGATGCTCGACGCGATGGCCTCGCCGTTCGTGCTGTCGGCCCGCGCGCGCGGGGAGAGCGAGAACGACGTGTTCTGGCTGCATGCGCTCCGGCACGCGGCGATTCCCGCGATCGGCCTCGCCGGCTGGGCCTTCGGGGCCCTCATCAGCGGCGCCGTGGTGGTCGAGACGATTTTCGCTCGACCAGGGCTCGGACGAAGCCTCCTCTCCGCCGTGCAACAGCGGGATGTGCCCCTCGTGATCGGGGTCGTGATCGTTGTCGCGCTCGCCTACATGCTCGTGACCACCCTCACCGACCTTGCCGACCGGCTCGTCGACCCGAGACTCCGCGTGGATGCGCGATGAGACGATTCCGCATGGTGGAGGTTTTCTCTATTCTGGTGATCGCACTCCTCGTGATCGCGGCCGTTGCGCCGGGCGTGCTCGCGCCGGGCGATCCGCTCGCGATCCATCCGCTCCAGAGTTTCCGCCCACCATCCCTCGCACACCTCTTCGGCACCGACGAATCGGGACGGGATATCTATACCCGCATCGTCCATGGCACGGGCGCCTCGCTGCTCATCGGCCTCTCCGCTACCGCGATCGGCGTCGGCCTCGCCCTCCTGTTCGGCCTTCTCGCGGGCCTCGGACCACGCTGGCTGGACTTCGGCACCACCCGCTTCCTCGAGGTGCTCTTCGCCTTTCCCGGGCTGCTCTTCGCGCTGCTCTTCATCGTGGTCTACGGACCCGGCGTCGTGACGTCCACGATCGCCGTCGGGCTCGCCACGGCGCCCGGCTATGCCCGCATCATCCGCAGCCAGGTACGCGTGGTGCGGCGTGCGCCATACCTCGAAGCGGCAACGGTGCTCGGGCGCAGTCGCACGAGCCGCGTCATCCATCACCTGCTGCCCAATGTCGCCGGCTCGCTCTTCGTGCTCGTCACCCTCGGGATCGGGCAGTCGATCGTCTGGGCGTCCTCCCTCAGCTACCTGGGACTCGGCGCGGTGCCGCCAGCTGCGGAATGGGGAGCGATGCTCTCCGCCGGTCGCACCTACATCACGTCGTTCTGGTGGATGACCTTCTTCCCCGGCCTGTTCATCGTGCTCAGCGCGGTAGTGACCACCCTGCTCGGACGAAGTCTGCAACAGAGGCTCAGGTCGTCATGAGTCCTCTCCTGAAAGTCCGCGACCTCTCGGTGCGTTTCGGTTCGTCGCTCGTCGTCGCCGACGTGTCGTTCGAGGTCGAGCCCGGCGAATGCCTCGCGATCGTCGGCGAGTCCGGCTCGGGCAAGAGCGTGACGGCGCGCACGCTGCTCGGCCTCGCCGGCCCCGGCGCACACGTCGAAGCATCGGTTCTCGATTTCAGCGAGACGAACCTGCTGGATGCCTCGCCCCGCAGGCTGCGCAGCCTGCGTGGGCGTGAAATCGGCTTCGTCTCGCAGGGGGCCCTCGTGGCTCTCGACCCGCTGCTCCCGGTCGGCCGCGAAGTCGCGGACGCGCTACGAATCCACACCTCGCTCGGCCCGCGGCAACGGCAGGAACGGGTCGTCGAGCTGCTGGCCGAGTCCGGCGTTCCCGAGCCCAGCCTGCGCGCCGCGCAACGCCCAGATGAGCTGTCGGGCGGGCTGCGCCAGCGAGCCGTCATCGCCTCAGCCATCGCGCTGCGGCCGCGCCTGCTCATCGCCGACGAGCCGACGACGGCACTCGACACGACGGTGCAGGCGGGAATCCTGGACCTGCTCGACCGCCTGCGCGCCGAGGGCACCGCGATCCTCCTGATCAGCCATGACCTGGCCGTCGTGAGCAGGCTGGCCTCTCGCGTCGTGGTGATGGAGAAGGGGCGCATCGTCGAAAGTGGCCAGACCGGACAGGTGCTCGAGTCTCCGCAGCACCCATACACCCGTCGCCTCATCGCCGCGATACCGACCGATCGGCCGCGGGGAAGCCGTCTCACGGATGCGCCCGCCACAGCCGTGGTCCGCGTGCCGGATGAGACGGTGCTCGATGCCGATGGACTCGTGCGACGGTTCGGATCCCGCCTGGCGGTGGATGACGTCAGCTTCACGCTCAGGCGAGGACGCACCCTCGGCGTGGTCGGCGAATCGGGCTCCGGCAAGACCACCGTCGCGCGCCTCGTGCTCGGACTGGAACATCCGGATTCCGGCAGCGTCAGCCTGCTCGGCCGGCCCTGGACGACGGCGACCGAACGAGAACGTCGAGCCCGCCGCCCCCGGATCGGAGCGATCTACCAGGACGCGCTGAGCTCCTTCGATCCACGGTTGACGGTCGGCCAGATTCTCGCGGACGCCCTGACGCGCGGTCGGTCGCGGCGAGCGGACGTCTCCGAGTTGCTCCTCCAGGTCGGCCTCGACCCAGCGCTCGCCCGTCGGCGACCTCGGCTCCTCTCCGGCGGCCAGCAGCAGCGGGTGGCGATCGCCCGGGCGATCGCACCCCGGCCTGACATCCTGGTCTGCGACGAGCCGGTCTCGAGTCTCGATGTCTCCGTGCAGGCACAGGTGCTCGACCTTCTCGACGACCTCCAACGGAGCCATGGGCTGAGCTACCTCTTCATCACGCACGACCTCGGCGTCGTGCGACATATGAGCGACGATGTCCTCGTGATGCGGGATGGTCGGGTGCTGGAGTCCGGTGCGACCGAGACAGTCTTCGGTGCACCGCAGCAGGACTACACGCGGGCCCTCATCGACGCTGCCCCGCGGATCGGGTAGGTCGCGCGTATCGAGACCTCGCCGCGAGAGGCGGATCCC
>JAODMW010000095.1 GCA_025464815.1 Microbacteriaceae bacterium
TTGCGCGAGACGAGGTACGAGCCTCCGGTCATCCAGTGGGCGGAGTCCCCTTTCGGAACCCAGACATGCTCCTCGATCTCGGTCGCGTCCTCGGCCTTGATGTTCGCGGTGCCGTCCTTGAATCCGAAGAGGTTGCGTGCCGTGACCTGCGCGCGTGTCGTCGACGATGTGCGCCCGAAGCCCAATTGCGACCAGCGAATGGATGCCCGGCCGAACGCGATCCTCGAGAGGTTGCGAATCGCGTGCACGGCGACCTGCGGGTCGTCGCTGCAGGCCTGGATGCACAGGTCACCGCCCACGAGACTCTCGTCGAGCAGGTCGCCGGAGAAGTGGGGGAGGTCGATGAGGGCAGCCGGGCGCCTCGCGGCGAGACCGAAGCGATCGTCGAAGAGGGATGGGCCGAAGCCGAAGGTGATGGTGAGGCCGGCGGGTGGGAGGTCGAGCGCCTCGCCCGTGTCATCCGGCGGGGCATCGTAGGAACCACCCGTGGCACCATCGCCGACCCCCTTGCCTCCCATCATGCGTGCGGCGGCATATGTCCAGTCCTCGAGCAGTCCGACCAGTTCACCGCGACTGATGTCCGACACGTCGTAGCTCGCAAAGTGCAGGCGATCCTGAGTGGCCGTCGTCACTCCGGACTGGTGGTCGCCATAGAACGGGTACGACAACGCGGCGCCAGACTGTCCCGTCGGCGTCGCGGCCGCAATGATGCGATCGACCCCGAAACCGACACCGGCCCCCAGGACTCCGGCACCGGCCAGGCCGAGCAGTCCCCGTCGGGAGAGCCCCCCGGTGCTGGGCGCCGGGTCGTCGGTCGCGGGGTGATTCTCGGTGGGCACGGACTACTTGACGAGCGCCGCTGTGAGCTTGCTCAGGGGTTCGCTGAGCGCATTTACTCCGTCGGCGAGCTGCCTGACCTGCGCGGTCGTGAGGTCGTTGTAGTAGGTGAAGCCCACATCCAGAGAGCCATAGGTCGCGAGCCGTTTCTCAAGGGACGTGAACTGACCGTCAATCTTGGTGACCAGTGAGCCGTTCTTCGCTGCGACGATGTCACGGACGCCCTCGTAGGCGGCGCGCGCGCCCTCGAGGTTGGCCTGGAAGTCCCAGAGGTCGGTATGCGACCAGATCTCTTCCTCGCCCGTGATCTTGCCGTTGGCGACCTCGTCGAGGAGGCCGATGGCGCCGTTGCTGATGGCGTCGATCGAGACGCTGTAGTCCTTGGCGTTGACCGCGTCGAAGAGCTCCTTCGTATTGGCCTCGAGCTTGTCGGCGAAGTACCCGCGCTCCGCGGTCGTCAGGGCGACGTATGGCTTGCCGCCGTTGTCGGCTGCTGCCGGTGGCCAGAGGTCCTTCTCGATGCGGTGCCATCCGGTCCACTCGTCGCCGTCGGCGACGTCAGCCTCGCGGAAATCGATCTCCGGATCGAGCTTGCCGAAGGACTCTGCCACCGGTTCGATGCGCTCGTAGTAGGCGCGAGTGCTCGCGTACAGGCTGCGCGCGCCCGCGT
This sequence comes from Microbacteriaceae bacterium, assembly GCA_025464815.1. Lineage (GTDB taxonomy): Bacteria > Actinomycetota > Actinomycetes > Actinomycetales > Microbacteriaceae > Lacisediminihabitans. The sequence continues at coordinate 1,508 of JAODMW010000095.1, forward strand.
CATCGCCGGCGAGATAGGCGTCGAGGAAGGTCGAGGTCGCGGGAACGAGTTTCGCCACCTGGTCCTTCACATAGGCGACATAGTTCGCGGCGGCTGTGGCCGTCTGGGACTTCTCGTCGCCGACGAGTGCCACTGTGGCGCCGGAGTCCGTCACGGTGAAAGCCGCTCGGCCGACGCCGACGCCGGTCATGCCCGGTTTGCAGATGGTGAAGTAGTCCCCGGCCTTGAGGTGCACCGTGAGCGTGCGCGGAGCCCCCGGGGCGATGTTCTCGACCTCGCCGACGATGCGGAGCCCGTCATCCCCAAGGAGGTAGAACTCGGTGACCTGGTCCGTCGAGTTTGTGATGGCGAACTCGACGGTGCCGCTGGGCGCCTTCGCTGCCGAGACGACGCAATCCGAGGCGGTACTGTCCACCGTGACCGCGGTCGCCTTGCCCGCCGCCGCGGTCGAGTTCGATGCGTTGGGGACACACGCGGTGAGGGCCATGAGCGCGGCGGCGGCACTCGCGACAATGATCGATGCGCGGCCGGTTCGTGTGAATCCGGTCGTGCGGGAGATCACCGTGCTCCTTCTGCGGCCAGTGATTGCGTGGTGGGGGGTGCTTGGCGTTTCATGTTGCGGGAGTGGCGCCTGGTGCTGATCAGGAAGATGGTGAGGACGGGAATCACGTAGAGCAGCCAGGCGACGGCCTGCAGCCAGGTGGTCGCCGGGGTGAAGTTGACGGTGCCCCTGAGCAGGGTTCCGTACCAACTGTCCGGAGGAATGACGTTGCTCACATCGAAGGCGAGACTGTTCAGCCCTGGCAGCACGCCACCCTCCTGCAGGTCGTGCACCCCGTACGCGAGCACGCCCGCTGCGACGATGATCAGGAAGAGCCCGGTGTAGGTGAAAAACTTCGTGAGATTGATCCGCACGATGCCGCGGTAGATGAAATACCCGAGCAGGAGGGCGGCGAGGATTCCGAGGGCGGCCCCGAGCAGCGGGAACGTGGTCGAGCCGGTTGCCTGCACTGCCGCCCAGATGAACAGTGCCGTCTCGATGCCCTCGCGGCCGACGGCCAGAAAAGCGACAAGAACGAGGCCCCAGCCGGCGCCGGAGAGATGCCTGTCGACATCCTGGCGAAGGTGACCACTGAGGTTCCTGGCGGTCCGGAGCATCCAGAAGATCATCCAGGTGACGAACGCGGTCGCGACGATGGACAGTGAGCCGCCGATTATCTCCTGGGCCTCGAAGCTCAGGCCGTAGGCGCCGAAGGTGAGGAGGGCGCCGATGGCGAGGGAGAGCAGCGCGGCGAGTCCGACACCGAGCCAGATGCGCCGGAGAACGTCCCTTCGACCGATCTTGATGACGTAGGCGATGAGGATACCGACGACCAGCGAAGCCTCGAGGCCTTCGCGCAGTCCGATGAGAAAGTTTGCGAGCACGGATTCATTTCAGTGTGAGGAGGATTGGTAAGGCTTACCTTACTCACGCGACTCTATAGCCTTCGGCCTATCCTGTGCAATGTGCCGCAAAACCCCAGCCATGCCGAGCGCGTTCTTTTCGTGCACGCCCACCCCGACGACGAGAGCATGACGACCGGCGGGACCATCGCGATGCTCGTGGACAGGGGAGCGGCGGTGACCGTCGTCACCTGCACCCGCGGCGAACTCGGCGAGGTGATTCCCACCGAGATCACACACCTCGAGGGCTCAGGCGAGCCGCTCGTCGAACTGCGCATGGCGGAGCTGACATCCGCTCTCGCAATCCTCGGGGTGACCGACCATCGCTACCTCGGCTCCGAAGGCGCACGCTGGACCGGCCGCCCCGTTCGCCGCTACAGTGACTCCGGGATGCGCTGGGGCGCATCGGGTGCTGAAGCGCTGGAGACCATGAACGAGGACTCGCTCTGTGCCGCGCCCTTCGGGGAGGTCGCGGCCGATGTGGCGACCGTCATCGGCGCCATACAGCCGGACGTCGTGGTCAGCTACAACGCCGGAGGCGGCTATGGCCACCCCGACCACGTGCGCGCCCACGAGGCGAGCCTGCGTGCCGCGCAGGTCATGGGCGTGCCGTTTTTCACCATCGAGCCGGACGCCGCAGAGGGCCAGGTCGCCATCGACGTTTCGGCCGTGCTCGACCGCAAAAAGGATGCCATGCGCGCCCACCGCAGCCAGATCACGGTCGAGGGGGATCGTTTCTCCCTCTCCAGCGGACCCAGCCAACCGATCGCGGCGATCGAGCGCTTCAGCCGGATGCGGCCCCCGGAACCCGAAACCGTCGCCTGGAAAGACCAGGGCCTGGGCATCCACCTGCTCACCTGGATTCTCGCGCTCGTGGTGGGCGCGACCGTCGGCGGTGTCGCGACGGTCAATCACCAGTACAGCGTGACCGTGTTCGGCGTGGACCTGCCGATCGGCATCATCGCCACCCTGCTCATCGTCGCGGCGCTCCTCGTTGGCCTGCGGATCGTGTTCGCCGGTCGCCTCGTCGCGATTCTCGCCGCCATCGGCGTCCTCGTGGTCGTCGCCGTTCTCTCGCTCACCGGCGGCGGCGGTTCTGTGCTCGTGCCGGCGAATCCAGCCGGCTACCTGCTGACCTATGGCACCGCCGCGATCGCCCTCGTGGCGCTGGCCTGGCCGGCAGCGGGCACTTTCACCCGGGATAAGATTGGTTCCAGGCCCGAATCGAAGGGAACGCCCTCACCGTGACTTATGTCATTGCCCTCCCGTGCGTGGATGTCAAAGATCGCGCATGCATCGACGAATGTCCCGTCGACTGCATTTACGAGGGTGACCGGATGCTCTATATCCACCCCGACGAGTGTGTCGACTGCGGCGCCTGCGAGCCGGTGTGTCCCGTCGAGGCGATCTACTACGAGGATGACGTTCCGGAGCAGTGGTCCGACTACTACAAGGCCAACGTCGAGTTCTTCGACGACGTGGGCTCCCCGGGCGGCGCTGCCAAGGTCGGCGTCATCCACAAGGATCACCCCTTGATCGACGCCCTGCCGCCGCAGGCTGTCCCTGGCGCCTGAGTGTCGCTCCAGCTTCCCGACTACCCCTGGGACTCACTCCAGCCCTTCGCAGAGCGGGCGAAGGCCCATCCCGGCGGCATCGTGGATCTCTCGGTCGGTTCGCCGGTCGATCCGACGCCGGCCCTCATCCGTGATTCGCTCGCCGCGGCGACGGACGCCCACGCCTACCCGTTGACGGTCGGTACCCCGGCACTGCGCGAGGCCATCGTCTCCTGGTTCGCGAGACGTCGAGGAGTCGACGACCTCGGCATTGCCAACGTGCTTCCCACGATCGGTTCGAAGGAGTTCATCGCGGGTCTCGCCCTCTGGCTGGGGCTCGGCCCGGGTGATGTCGTCGTTCAGCCGAGGCTCGCCTATCCGACCTACGCGATCGGCGCGGCGCTCGCCGGTGCATCGGTCGTCTCGAGCGACGACCCGGCCGAGTGGCCCGAGAACACGAAACTCGTCTGGATCAACAGTCCGGGCAATCCGAACGGTCGCATCCTCGGTGTCGAGGAGCTCGCGGCCGCGGTCGCCCGCGCGCGGGAACTCGGTGCCGTCATCGCGAGCGACGAATGCTATGCGGAGCTCGGCTGGGGAGCGGAGTACGAGCGCGACGCGACGCCGAGCATCCTCGATCCCCGCGTCATCCACGGTGAACGCGCCTCCGTGCTGTGCGTCTACTCGCTGAGCAAACAGTCCAATCTTGCCGGCTATAGGGCCGGTTTCGTCGCCGGCTGCAGCGACCTGATCGCGGAGCTGCTCACCGTGCGCAAGCACCTTGGAACCCTGCCGCCGGCACCGATCCAGGCGGCCATGGTCACCGCGCTCGGCGACGACGATCACGTGCGGGTGCAGCGTGAGCTGTACAGGGCGCGACGGGCACAGCTGGCGCCGGCGCTCGAGCGGGCGGGTTTCCGTATCGACGACAGCCAGGGCGGGCTGTACCTCTGGGTGACGCGAGGGACGGACGCCTGGCGGACTGTCGCCGACCTGGCCGACCTCGGCATTCTCGTCGTGCCTGGCACCTTCTACGGCGATGAGTCTTCGGAGCACGTGCGGGTGGCGATCACCGCAACCGACGCAGCGATCGAGACCGCCGTGCAACGTTTGGATACACTCTCCAAGTAAAACGACCATTCCTTAGTGGATGCGGCGGTCGACCTTCCTGCCAATTAGGCTGTATACGTGAACGACGCTGCACGTGACGACGCCGAAAAGGCCACCCTGCACTACCCCGGAGGGAGTGCCGGATTCCCGATCCTGAGAAGTGTGGATGGCGCGTCGAGTATCGACATCTCGTCCTTCACCCGGCAGACGGGATACACGACCCTCGATCCGGGTTTCGTGAACACCTCGGCCACGAAGAGCGCGATCACCTACATCGACGGCGATAAGGGCATCCTGCGCTATCGCGGTTACGCGATCGAAGACATCGCCGCGAACTCGACCTATCTCGAAGTCGCCTGGTTGCTCATCTACGGCAACCTTCCGTCGCCGTCCGAGTTGGAGGCGTTCGAGGACCGCGTTCGGCGGCACACCCTGCTGCATGAGGATCTGCGGCGCTTCTTCGACGCGCTGCCCCACAACGCGCATCCGATGTCTGTGCTCTCGAGTGCCGTATCTGCGCTCTCGACCTTCTACGAAGATTCGCTCAGCGTGCACGACCCAGAGCAGGTCGAGCTCTCGACGATCCGCCTGCTCGCGAAGCTGCCGGTGATCGCGGCCTACGCCCACAAGAAGAGTCTCGGTCAGGCCTTCCTCTACCCGGACAATTCGTTGAGCTTCACCGACAACTTCCTCAAGCTCAACTTCGGCACGATGGCCGAGCCATATGAGGTCAACCCGGTGCTGTCGAAGGCGCTCGAGCGGCTGCTCATCCTGCACGAAGACCACGAGCAGAACGCCTCGACGTCGACCGTGCGTCTCGTCGGCTCGACCGAGGCCAACATGTTCGCCTCCATCTCTGCCGGTATCAACGCCCTCTATGGTCCGCTGCACGGTGGCGCGAACGAGGCAGTGCTCAAGATGCTCGGCGAGATCAAGGCCTCCGGCGAGACGGTCGAGAAGTTCGTCGAGCGGGTGAAGAACAAGGAGGAAGGCGTGCGCCTCATGGGGTTCGGGCACCGCGTCTACAAGAACTTCGATCCGCGCGCCATGCTCGTCAAGGAGAGTGCGGACGAGGTGCTCAAGGCACTGGGCGTCCAGGATGACCTGCTCGACATCGCGAAGGAGCTCGAGGCTGTGGCGCTGGCCGACGACTACTTCATCGAGCGCAAGCTCTACCCCAACGTGGACTTCTACACCGGTGTGATCTACAAGGCGATGGGATTCCCCGCTCGCATGTTCACGGTGCTGTTCGCGATCGGACGCCTGCCGGGCTGGATCGCCCACTGGCGCGAGATGAACGAAGACCCGGCGACCAAGATCGGCCGCCCGCAGCAGTTGTACATCGGCTCACCGGCGCGCGGCTGGCCGACCCGCTAGGCCGCGTTGCCGCCCCGCGCGGTGCACATTGTGCCAAATGAAGGAACTCGTGCGCCGCTTGTCCCGGTTTTCCGGGACTGGGCATCTGGCTAGCACACGCGGTTCCTTCATTTGGCACTCGCAGCGCCGGAGCCGGAGCCTATGAGGTAGTCCGGTTGGCCTTCTCAGCGCGCCGGAAGGTGATCGCCGCGGGCAATCGCCCCGAGAATCGCGGCCTTCACCTCCGACCAGCTGCCCATCACCTGCCGGTAGCTGAACCGCAATACCCGGTAACCGCGGGCCGAGAGCCGAGCATCGCGCCGTCGATCAGCCTCGAACTGGTCAGAGTCACTGTGATACTGCCAGCCATCGACCTCGACTACGAGTCGAGATCCGATGAGCAGGTCAACTCGACCGACACCACTGATCTTCACTTGCGGCCGAGCATCGATTCCGAGCTGCTGCAGCCGAAATCGGGTGAGGGATTCCGTGATCGACTCGGATCGGGCATCCACCTGGGCGAGCAGCCTCCGGAGTCGTCGAGGCAGTTCCGAAATCAGGGCGGTCCACTGTGCGAGCGAGATGCGCCCTAATCGAAGAGCTGAGTCGGCAGCCGCTACGACGAGTTCCGGACTTTGGCAGAACGCCATTGACCGCAAGCACTCGATTACCGAGACCCGGGCCGACGGGCGACCCGATCCCGATCCGTGCCAGTGCAGGACGACAGGTTCGTTCGACTCGCGAAGGCGACTGTGCCGGTCGGACGGGCTTCGGTGACGGCACGAATTCACTTCGACTTCGACATGGAGCTTGCGGGTGTGCTTCACCCACAACCCATGCGCAGCCGCCGCGGAGACGCAGCCCAGCCGACCGCCGACCCTGAACGCCGCGACTTCGTCGGGGTCGGCATCCGGGCTGCAGTACCAGCCCTGACGCACCCGAACGGCTGCGCACGAGGCGACGGCGTTGCGGAGGGAGCTTCTTGTCCACCCGAGGGCGTAAAGCTCGTGAGTTGCGGCGAATCCGCCAAGTTGCGAGATGTGTCGTTGTATGTGCATCGACAGAGCATCTGAGCTGCGGGCGCGGCCCGTTCGGCAGCTCCGTAGAACGGTGGATTCCGCCTCACCTCATGCCAAATGAAGGAGTAGAACGCGACCACGGCACGGGCTGCCTTACGCCAGCGGGGCTCCGGGGCGACAGTTCCTTCATTTGGCACTCGGGCACGTCCGCACGTGGTTCCGCAGCGTGTCGTGTCGCAGCGGCCACGAGCTCCTCAGGCGTGCAGGGCCGCGTTGAGCTCCACGCCGTTGCCCGCGCGGGCGAGCACCTCGACGGCGCCGGTGAGCGAGTTCCGCCGAAAGAGCAGACCTGGCACGCCGGAGAGTTCGACGGCCTTGACCGTGCGTGGTTCGGTGCCGCCCAGTACGACGACCTTCGTGCCGGCGGTCACGTAGAGCCCCGCTTCGACGACCGAGTCGTCGCCGATCGAGATGCCGATTCCGGAGTTCGCCCCGAGCAGTGCCCGCTTGCCGACCTCCACGCGCTGGGTCCCGCCGCCGGAGAGCGTGCCCATGATGGATGCGCCGCCGCCGATATCCGAACCGTCGCCGATCACGACGCCCTGGGAGATGCGCCCCTCGACCATGGAGGTACCGAGCGTTCCCGCGTTGTAGTTGACGAAACCCTCGTGCATGACGGTCGTTCCGGGCGAGAGGTGGGCGCCGAGGCGCACACGCGATGAGTCGGCGATGCGTACCCGAGCGGGCGAGACGTAGTCGAGCAGGCGGGGGAACCTGTCGATGCCGTGCGCCGCGATGCCGTGGCGCTGCAGCGATGGCCGCAGACGGGCGAAGTCGTCCGGATGCACGGGGCCGGCGTTCGTCCAGGCGACGACGGGCAGCTGGCCGAAGATCCCGTCGAGGTTGATGGTGTTGGGGGCCACGAGCAGGTGGCTGAGGAGGTGCAGGCGGAGATAGGTGTCCGGGGTGCTCGCGGGCGCGGCATCCAGATCGATCTCGACGGTCACGAAGTCGATGCGCACGTTGCGCCGGTCGTCGGTGCCGATGAGCGCCTCGAGCTCTGCGGGTGCGATGTATGGGTCGCGACCCGTAGGAAGGCTTCCGAGTGCCGGGGTGGGGAACCAGGTGTCGAGCACCGTGTCGTCTCCGGCTATCGTCGCGAGTCCGTATCCCCAGGCCGAGCGTTGCGTCATGGCTCAAGATTAGCGATTGGCTGCTCGGTAAACTGACCGCATGCCCGTCGCCGATCCGACCCTGCCCGTTCTCGACCTCAGAGCATCGTCGATCGACATCACGCGGCAGCTCTGCGACATCGAATCGGTGTCGGGCAACGAGCGCGGGATCGCGGATGCCATCCAGGCCGGCCTCGAGGGGCTCACCCACCTGCGCGTCACCCGCCACGGCGACGCGATCGTTGCTCGCACGGATCTCGGGCGCGCACACCGCGTCGTGATCGCCGGCCACATCGATACCGTGCCGGTCAACAACAACCTCCCCACCCGCTTCGAGACGATCGACGGCCTCGACTACCTCCGGGGTCGCGGCACCGTCGACATGAAGGCCGGGGTGGCCGTGCAACTCAAGCTGGCGGTCGAGCTCGTCGCCCCGGCCGTCGACGTGACCTGGATCTGGTACGACAACGAGGAGGTCGCATCCGACCTCAACGGCCTCGGGCGGCTTGCGTCGGCGTCGCCGGAACTGCTGGCGGCCGACTTCGCGATCCTGGGGGAGCCGAGCAACTCGGCCGTCGAGGGCGGCTGCAACGGCACCATGCGGGCGGAGTTGCGCACTTTCGGCGTCCGCGCGCACTCCGCACGCGCGTGGGTGGGCCACAATGCCATCCACGACGCCGCGCCGATCCTGGCCATCCTGGCCGCGTATGAACCGCGCGAGGTCGAGGTGGACGGCCTCGTGTACCGCGAAGGACTCAACGCCGTCGGCATCTCGGGCGGAGTCGCGGGCAACGTGATTCCCGACGAGTGCGTGGTGACCGTCAACTATCGATTCGCCCCCGACCGCAACGCTGCCGAAGCCGAGCGGCACCTGCGCGACCTGTTCAGCCGCGTCGATCTGACGGTGGTGGATGTCGCGGAGGGTGCTCGCCCGGGACTCGATGCTCCGCTCGCCCAGGACTTCCTCGCCGCGGTCGGAGCGGAGGCGAAGCCCAAATACGGCTGGACCGACGTGGCGCGTTTCTCCGCCCTCGGCATCCCGGCCGTCAACTACGGCCCGGGGGACCCGGTCAAGGCTCATGCCGACGACGAGCGGGTCGCCGTCGACCAGATCACGGAGTGCGAGCGGGGACTCCGGGCGTGGCTCAGCGCCTCCTGATCTTCACCCGGGTTCGATACCGGCTGACGCCGTGGTGGGTCAGGGTGTTGGTCGTCTGGGTCGTCTCCCGCGTCATCACTACGAGCCTCCTGCTGCTCTTCGCGAGCTGGCAAGAGCAAAACTTCTGGACGGGGAAGTCACCGGGCTACCTCGCCTTCGCGCAGCTCTGGGACAGCACCTGGTACCACATCGTCGCGGTGAGCGGCTATCCGAGCGTGCTCCCGATGACCACCGATGGCCACGTCGCGGAGAATGCCTGGGCGTTCCTCCCCGGCTATCCCATGCTGGTGCGCTTCCTGATGATCGTCACGACGCTCCCGTGGGAACCGTTGTCGGTCTTCGTCTCCGTAGCCTTCTCTCTCGGCACCGCCCTCATGCTGTTCAAGCTCATGCGCCTCGTTCTGCCGTCGAGCACAGCACTTTTCGCGGTCGTGCTCTACTGCGTCGCGCCGCTCTCCCCGATCCTGCAGGTGTCGTACGCGGAATCCATGCACGCCTTCCTCCTGGCGGTCGCTCTCTACCTGCTGATCGACCGACGGTACGTGCTCCTCTTCCCGGTGGTGGCGCTGATGTCGCTCACCAGGCCGAGCGGCCTCGCTTTCGCACTCGCGCTCGGGTTGCACATCATCCACCGCTGGTTCACGCGAGGGCGTGATCCATTCCCACTCTGGGAGCGCATCCTGGCCCTCGGAGTGACGGTCTTCAGCCTGGTCTGCGGTTTCGTCTGGACGCTGGTCGCCTGGGCGGTGACCGGTGTGCCGAGCGCCTACATGGACACCGAACTGGCGTGGCGGGCGCCCTACATCGGATACCAGCCCCTCATCCCGTTCTGGCCGTGGATCAAGGGCGCGGAGTTCTGGGCGGGCCAGTGGAACCTGGGCGGATTCGGCATCGTGCTTCTCGTGCTTGTCCTTGTGCTCTTCGCGGCAGCGCTGTTCACCCCCTGGGTGCGGCGACTGGGAGTGGACCTCCGGTTCTGGTCGGCGAGCTACGCCGCCTACCTGCTCGCCGTGTTCTTTCCGCAGTCGAGCACCTTCCGCCTGCTGATTCCGCTCTTTCCGCTCCTCGGCGCGGTCGCGCAGCCTCCTTCACGGATCTACCGCACGGCGATCGTCCTGCTGTCGATCGTCGGACAGTTCGGCTGGCTCTACATCTGCTGGTGGTCGAACGGCTACGACTGGACTCCGCCGTAAACCGACGGCTCCGTTTTCGGGTTAACCCTCAGGTACGAGATAATGGATGTATTCCACGAAAGGGGATCACTCATGGCAGCCATGAAGCCGAGGACCGGAGACGGACCAATGGAGGCTGTTAAGGAGGGACGTCTCATCATTGTGCGCGTGCCGCTCGAGGGTGGGGGCCGCCTGGTCGTTTCCGTCAATGACGCGGAAGCCAAGGAGCTTCACGACGCGCTTGCCGGGGTTGTCGCGACGGCCAGCTAGAACCGTATCCTCCAGGTCTCAGTTCCCGGGGGCGGCGGCGAGCTTCGTCATCTGAAGCAGTCCGTCGCCCACGGGGGACAGGGAACTGATGACGGCATCGGATGCCGCGATCTCATTGAGCAGCGAACGGAAGCCGGTCACGGTGTCATCTCTCTGCGCCGGATCGGCGACCCGTCCACGCCAGAGCGCATGGGCCACGAGCACGGTTCCACCGTTGCGGACCAGGCGGAGGGCGTGTTCGACGTAACGGATCACGGACTGCGGGTCGGCATCCACGAGAACCACGTCATAGGACTGTTCGTTCATCCGGGGGAGCACGTCGATCGCCCGCCCGGCGATGAGACGGATGCGGTTGGCCGGTACGCCTGAGTCGATGAACGCCTTCTTCGCCGACTGCTGGTAGTCCTGCTCGAAATCGATCGAGGTGAGTGTGGCCTGCGGCGCCCCCGTGAAGAACCAGAGTCCGCTCACGCCGACGCCGGTGCCGATCTCGATGATGTTGGTGGCCGAAGCGGCGGCGGCTATGACGGCGAGCTGGGCGCCCGTTGCGGGACTCACCGGCTCGATCCCGAGTTCGATCGAGTGCTGGCGTGCCCCGGCGATCTCAGCGCGCTCGATGACGAAGTCCTCTGCGAACTTCCAGTTCGATTCTTTGCCTGCCACGCCCTGCTCCTTGTTTCTCCTCAAGAGTATGGCGCGCACCACTTCGCCGGTCATCGGACGCGCCGCTGCGCCCACCCACGCCAGCCCATTCGCGGAACAGAAGAGTTAGTCTGAACGGGTGTTCGGCCTAACCTTCGACAAGCTCCTGGTGATCGGTGTGATCGCGGTGTTCCTGCTCGGGCCGGAACGCCTACCGCACTACGCCTCGCAGCTCGCGAAACTCGTTCGCAACGTGCGTACCATGGCCAACGGTGCCAAGGACCGCCTGCGCGACGAAATGGGCCCTGAGTTCGACGATGTCGACTGGAAGAAGCTCGATCCCCGCCAGTACGACCCGCGCCGCATCATCCGCGAAGCCCTCATCGATGACGAACCGGATGACGACGTCGCGCTCGTGCGACCGAGCGGTGAGTCGGCATATGCGAAGAGACAGCGATTGCTCGACGAGGGCAAGGACGCCCCCTTCGACACCGAAGCTACCTAGCGCCGCCTGATCAGCTTGAGGGCGACCAGCAGCATGATCATGACACCGCTGAGCCTCGCGAACTCCGCTCCCGTGCGAGGAAGCGTCAGGAGGCCGGTGGCGCCTGCGACGGTGCGGGCATCCACAAAGCGGAGGATTCCCTCGCGACCATTCCGCCGACCGATGCCCGACTGTTTCATGCCGCCCATCGGTGCGTCGAGGGAGGAGAAGGTCGCGCGGTAGCCCTCGTTGATATTGACGCTTCCGGAGTCGATGAGGTGGGCGACCCGCCGAGCCCGGCGAATCGAACCGCTGAAGACGGACGCATTGAGACCGAACTGCGAGTCGTTCGCGGCCGCGATCGCCTCCTCGGCGGTGTCGACCACGGTGATGGCGACGACCGGTCCAAAAGTCTCGTTGCGGGAGCAGTCCATCGCATCGGTCACGTCGGCCAGCACGGTCGGTTCGAAGAACAGGGGACCAAGGTCCGGCCTCGGCCTGCCGCCCGTCAGCAACCTGGCACCCTTCGCCACGGCATCGTCGACGTGCGCCCGCACTCGCTCGAGCTGGCTCGGGAGCGTGAGGGAACCGACATCCGTGCTGAAGTCGAAGGCCGGCCCCTGCACGAGGGCCGCCGTGCGGTCAACGAACTCCTCCGTGAATGCTTGCGCAACGTTGCGTTGCACATAGATGCGTTCGATCGAGACACAGAGCTGTCCGAGCGAGGCGAAGCAGGCATAGACCGCGTTGCGTGCGGCCTTGCGCGGGTCGACGTCGTCGAGCACGATCATCGGATTCTTGCCGCCCAATTCGAGAGAGGCAGCCGTCAGGGTCGTTGCCGCACGTTCGGCGACCTTCCTGCCCGTCGCCGTCGAGCCGGTGAAACAGACATAGTCGGCGGCATCCACGACGGCGTTCCCGATTTCGTTGCCGTCGCCGGCGACGACCGCCCAGAGGTCGGCGGGAACGCCGGCGTCGATGAAGGCGCGTCGCGCTGCGAGGATGCTGAGCGCGCCCTGGTTGTCGGCCTTCTGCACCACGCCGTTGCCTGCCGCCAGCGCGGGGATCACGTCAAAAAGCGAGAGGCTCAGCGGGTAATTCCACGGTGTGATGACACCGACGACGCCCTTCGGCCGATATCCGACCCTGGCGCGAATGACGAACGGGATGCCCGCGCGCCTAGACCGCGTTCGCAGAACACTCTTCGCGCTCACCGCGTAGTAGCGGGTCGTGCTCGCCCCGACGAAAACCTCCTCGAAGGCCTGCCCGCGGGTCTTGCCGGTCTCCGTTTGGAGTGCATCGATGAGCAGTTCCCGGCGCTCGAGCAGGAGGTCGTGCGCACGGAGCAGCACCCGACGGCGGTGATGGAAACCCGCGGCGTGCCAGTGCGACTGGGCCGCTATCGCCCTGGTTGCGGCATCCGCCACGTCCTGGGTCGTGCTCACCGGAAGGTCGTGGATCTTCTCGCCGCTAAAGGGGGCGTACACCGGGGTGCCCGAGGCACTGGACGAGTGGATGTCGCGATCGTGTTCGTCAATGAAGGATCGCTCAAGTGGGGCTCCGGGCATGCGCAATTGTAGGCACGTTCCCGGCGCTACTCGCTCTGAGGTATCCCGCCGACCGTTGCGGAGGAGGACTCGCGGATACCTAGGCCGTTTACCGTGCGCCGCGCCGCGCTACTCCTCCGCAACGGTGGTGGGGCTAGTGGACGCTGAGACCGAGCTTGCGCCCGGCGAGTCCGCGACCGCGGGTCGCGAGCTGTTCCGCGACGGCGGCGATGGCGACGGATGCCGCGTCCGCCGGTTGCGAGAGCACGATCGGCACCCCGGCATC
>JAODMW010000100.1 GCA_025464815.1 Microbacteriaceae bacterium
CCGAGAAGCACGACGTTGCCATGCCGCCAGTGCTCGTTGCGCACGGTGGTGAAGTTGATCCACTTCGAGTTGTTGGTCAGCAGCCGGTGGCCGTCCGACTCGTCGGCGAAGATCTCGCGGATGCGCTGGATCGACTCTTCGTCGCTCTCGCCGGGTGCAAATGCGGTGTGCGCCGTCGCGTCGAATCCCGCCCGCTCCCAGACATCCGGGTGCATTTCCACAATGAACGTGCTGCATCCCTGCGGGAGCGCGGCGTGCTGCGCTCGTATCACGCGCATCCGGACTGGGCTGCTCTCGGGCTGCCTATTCAGGCGATCGTCGCGATTCGACTGAAGGCGCAGGCACGCGGGGTAATCGACACATACGCCCGCAGGGTGATCACGCTGCCCAACGTCCTCAACGTGTTCTTCCTGGGTGGGGCAGACGACTTTCTCATCTATGTCGCCTGCGCCTCGACCGCGAAGCTCCGCGACTTCGTCGCCCAGCAGCTCAGTATGGACAATTCGGTGGCTTCCACCCAGACCAACATCGTTTCGATCATCTGAACGGTCTGGAGCATTTGACTGCCGACAGGAAGTAGACAGACCTTTGCCCGGACTAAACACGCCCGCATACTGGTGATCTAGCCATTTCCGCGAAAGGACCTCATGGAGCTACAGCAGGGACGGGTCGTACCGTACCTTTCGGACGACGTCGACGTCATCGGCCCGCGCATCCGCGAGTTCCGGGAGGCGCAGGCGATGTCTCTGCGAACCCTGGCTGAGCGCAGCAACGTTTCCATCGGTTTTCTTTCCCAGGTCGAGCGCGGCCTGAGTTCGATCGCGCTTTCGACGCTGCGCGCGGTCGCCGCGGCACTCAGCCACCCGATGGTCGATTTCTTTGCGAAGCCGGATGAGGAGCAGCCCGAACCGGAAGGGGTCGTTTTCACCCTAAATCGCGCGGCAAAGCAGGCAAACCGCGTGGTGTCAGGCGGTCGTCACTACGAAATGTTGTCCGCGAGAGTGCCCGGTCTCGTTCTCGAGCCGATGCTTGTCTATATCGAGCCGGGCGGCACGCGCGAGGCGGCCGCTGGTCATTCCGGTGAGGAATTCGCGTACGTGATACAGGGCCGACTGCTCTACGAGGTTGACGGCGTCAGCCACAGGCTGGGCGTCGGCGACAGCCTGCACCTGCGCTCCAACACCGCGCACGCTCTTCACAACGAAACCGAGCAGCTGACGGTTGTGATCTCCGTGGTCACCCCGCGATTTTTCTGAAAACATATTGCCATCACGTTAACTGTCACTATATTATCCGTTTAATGGGGTAAAACATTCTTAGGCACTCAGTTCTGAGTGGGCACCGATAGAAGCTCTTCGCGTTCTGCGAGGACATAGTGGAGGATCCGTGGACGTCTCGCCATCCGCACGCCAGAAAGGGCTCGGGCGTCGTGTCGCGAGCTCGACGTCACCGTGCAGGCCCGGATCCTCTCGCTGATGACCGAAATCGCCGGCGAATTCGTCGAACAGGGCACCGTCGCCGACGTATTCGCCCCGCCCCAACATCCGTACACCCGCACACTGCATGCCGCTCAACCGCGGCTCGGCGGCCGTGCCATCGACCACGTAGCCGCCTGAGAGGACCACCGTGTCTGCAACACCCCTTCGTCTCGCCGTCGACATTGGCGGCACATTCGTCGATGCCATGGAGTTCGACAATCGCACCGGAGTCGTGCGGTTCAAGAAGGCGTCGACCACGCCCGCCCGCCCGTGGGATGGGGTGCTCGCGGCAATCGATGCGCTCGGCACCGATCTCAGCGAGGTCGAGCTGTTTATCCACGGCACGACGCTCGGCCTCAATGCGGTACTCGAACGCCGCGGCGGCTCGACGGGGATCATCACCAACTATGGCCTGCGCGACATCTTCCTGCTCGGGCGCGGTAACGTGCCGGACGACCACATGTACGACTTCCAATACGAACGCCCGCCTGGGCTGGTGAAACGCCGTCACACTGCCGGCGTTCGGGGGCGCCTCAACCATCGTGGGGAGACGATCGAGGAACTGGACGAGGTCGGTCTGCGCGAGATCGCGCGCAACCTGATCGAGGACGAGGGAGTCATCTCGATCGCCGTCTGTTACCTGCACTCCTACCTCGACCCGACTCAGGAGCAGCGCACAGCCGAGCTGCTGCGTGAGTGGTATCCGAACGTCACAGTGTCGGTCTCAACCGACATCGTGCGTGAGTATCGCGAGTACGAGCGCACGTCGACGACCGTGCTCGAGGCATATATCCGCCCGATCTTCGAGCGCTACGTCGACGAACTCGAGAGTGGCCTCGCTGACAAGGGATTCGCGGGTCGATTCCTGATCATGCGATCGGGGGGCGGATCGATGACCTCGACGACCGCGAAGAAGTCCCCGAACCACACCGTGCTGTCCGGTCCGGCCGGCGGGATCGTCGGCGGGAGCTACCTCGCCGAGGTGCTGGAGCGCCCCAACCTGCTCACCTTCGACATCGGTGGCACCTCCCTCGACGCCTGCGTGATCGAGGACGGCAGCGCGGTCGTCACACATCAGGCGGAGCTCGAGCACTTTCCGCTGCTCATGCCCGCCTACGACATCCGCACCATCGGCGCCGGCGGCGGCTCGATCGCCTGGCTGGACCGCGGGTTGCTCAAGGTCGGCCCGAAAAGCGCGGGCGCCCAGCCCGGTCCGGTCGCATATGGCCGTGGCGGCACCCAGCCGACCGTCACCGACGCCTCCGTCTGCCTCGGCTACGTCAACCCGGACAACTTCCTTGCCGGCTCGATGCCGCTCCAGGCCGATGCGGCACGGGAGGCGATGCGCACGACAATCGCAGGCCCGCTCGGACTCACCATCGAGGCGGCATCCGCGGGCATCTTCGACGTGATGCTGGCCAAGACGGTCGGAGCAGTGCGGCAGATCACTGTCGAGCGCGGTCACGACCCGCGCGCGTTCTCCCTGCTCGCCTTCGGCGGCGCCGGCCCACTAGTCGCGCCGCTGGTCGCTCGTGAGATGGGCATCCGCGAGGTCATC
>JAODMW010000119.1 GCA_025464815.1 Microbacteriaceae bacterium
CCGAGAACCGCCTCACCCAGCTGCGCGCCGACCTCGACATCTACGTGACCTTCGAGGGCGACAACAACGTGCTCCTTCAGCTCGTCGCCAAGCGCCTGCTCACCGACTACTCACGCAAGTTCGCCAACGCGGATGCCGGCGCTCTCGCCGGTTACGTCGCGAGCCAGGTCGGCCAGGCCGCCGTGCACCGCTTCGGCCTCCGCCAGTTCGCCCAGAACGTTGCGGACTTCGGTTCGACGGCCCGTTCCGTGGGTTACGTGCGGGACACGGCATCCCAGCGCCAGCTGCTCACCGACCGCGTGCGGACGATGGTCGCCTCGCTCGCGGGTCGCCTTCGCAACGCGAACAAGCTGCCGGCAGCGGATGCTGCGGAGCTTTTCAACGCCAACCAGAACGAACTCATCGAGACGGCACGTGCGCACGCCGAGCTGTTGCAGTGGGAGGCCTTCACCGAGGCGCTCGCCGGTGTGGACGACGCTGGGACCTTGAAGGTGCTCACCTGGCTGCGCGACCTCTTCGGGCTGTCGCTCATCGAGAAGAACCTCGCCTGGTACCTCATCAACGGCCGGCTCTCTGCGCAGCGGGCGCTGGCGATCACGGACTACATCGACGACCGTCTGCTTCCCCGCCTCCGCCCGCACGCGGTCGATCTGGTGGACGCCTTCGGCTTCGTGCCTGGGCAGGTGCGGGCGACGATCGCCACCGGCATCGAGAAGGAGCGCCAGGACGAAGCGGCCGACTATTACCGAACGGTGCGCGCCAGCGGAGGCGCTCCCGTCGACGAGAAGTCGCTGAAGCCGACGCGCTGAGCGTTCGGAAGGGCGACGGGCGCTACTGGGCTGTCTCGGCGAAGTCGTTGATGGCGTGGATCACGGGCAGCACTTTCTGCCCGCGATCGCTCAACGAGTAGCTGACGGAGGTTTTACCTTCCGTGCCTTCGTTGCGGCGGATGAGCCCCTCGTCTTCCAGGCAACGCAAGCGATTACTGAGGGTCGCCGGGCTCGCACCGCCGAGCGCGCGCTGCAGGGCAGAGAACCGCAGGTCGCCGGCGCCGTGAATTTCGTCGATGATGCGCAGCACCCAGTAGTCCGCGAGGATCTTGAGCGCTTGCGTGCTGCAACGGGAGAGGGGCGAGTCGGACATCCGGCAATTATAGACTGCTACGCAATTTGAAGTGCTACAAATTCCGTAGTAACGTGCAGTCCATGCTCACTGACTCCGTTCCCACCCTCGCCATCATCGTCGCCAGCACGAGAAGCACTCGATTCGCGGATCTGCCGCTCTCCTGGATCCTCGAGCGCCTCGGCGCCCGAGACGATCTCGCGATCGAGGTGATCGACATGCGCGACCACCAGCTGCCCTACTTCGACTCGCCGACACCGCCAGGGCGAGCTCCTCGTGTGTACTACACGGATGCGGAGCGAGTCATCGGCGAAGCCCTCGACCGCGCGGACGGCTATCTCGTGATCACGAATGAGTTCAACCACGGCTACTCGGCCGCGCTCAAGAACGTGCTCGATCACTACTTCGTGGAGTTCCACCGCAAACCAATCGCGTTCGTCGGCTACGGCAACGTCGGCGCCAGCCGCGCAATCGAGCAGCTGCGTCAGGTCGCGGCCGAACTCGAGATGGTGTCCACCCGTCACGCAGTGCACATCATGGGAACGCAGATGCTGCAGATCCGCGCCGAACCCGGGAGCGCCAAGGAGATCTTCGATGCAATGAACGATCGCCTCGACGTCGTCGTGGCTGACCTCATCTGGTGGGCGACCGCGCTGCAGGCCGCCCGCGCACTGGATTCGGTGCCGGTCTAGTACGCGGCATTTCGATCGCGTCCGACTCTGCCACGCATCCGTTGCAACGGCTCATACAGCAGCGCAAGGATAGCCCCAGTAGTGGGGCCATCGTGGGGGTCCCCCTTACTGCGGACATACAGTATCGTCTTGAGTGCGCCGCGATGCTTCCCGACTCAACGCGCGGATACCCGAATAAGAACACCGTTGCTTTCCCCCGAGCGATAGCGGATTCTTTCACGTCGTGTCCTTGCCGGCACTGATTCACAGCGCTGGCTTGCGGGAGGCCAAGTGCGACAACCCCCGTAAGTCGCCCTGGGCCTCCCGCCCCGAACTTCCTCGGCACTAGGCAGACCCCTGTTTTGGGGGCTTGCTATCTCCGCGCGCTTTCCGCAGGCTGGGCCTCACGGAGATCGTCGGGGGATGATCTCTTCGGATCCCTTTCTGGGATGGCCGGTGTGGGCCCACTTCGGGTGTGGGCCCACCCCGCCCCACCGCCACTGCATGGCAGAGTGACGGCGCCGCTCTGCCGCGAGCTGGACATGCTCGCCTGGTCGGACATGGTCACCGCGCGATCCGGAGGTCGCGGATCCCGAAGCCCTCTCGCGGGCAAGGCGGTTTCGATCTGCACAGCAGCAGAGAATGGCAGCTTCGGTCGGAGTTCGTTGGGCAGGTCCGGAGCTGCACTCACAATGCAATCAGCTTCGACCGATCTCTTGAAGGGCCCAGGAGTTGCCGTCAGGGTCGCTGAAGTAGGCGTACTTGACACCTCCCATGTCCTGGATGTCGCTTACTACGGCACCTCTGGCCACGAGAGCATCACGAGCAGCTGTGATGTCGTCGACCACCAGGTGCACTCCGTTCACAGTTCCGTCGGCGGGACTTCCGGTGCCCATTCCCTCTCCGATGACGATCGAGCACGCCGAGCCTGGCGGGGTGAGCTGGATGATTCGCATGCCGTTGCCCGGGGCGACATCGTGGTCGAGGTGAAAGCCGATCGTGTCGGTATAGAAGGACTTGCTTCGCTCCACGTCTGCGACCGGTAGCGGGATTAGTTCAAGTCTCATGTCCATGGTCGTTGGGCCTTTCTCAGATTGGGCCGTTGCGGCGTCGAACACCATACTCGGCCCGCTCGCCATGATGCCGCAAGAAGCTCGAAGATGCGATGACCGATACACCCGCGACTGTGCACAACAGTCGACTTGACATCCTCGCCGCCAACCGCCTCGGCTACGCCCTCTACTGCGACATCTTCGCCGACCGGCACCGGCCGCCCAACCACATCCGATTCATCTTCCTCGACCCCCGCTCACACGACTTCTACCCCGACTGGCA
>JAODMW010000120.1 GCA_025464815.1 Microbacteriaceae bacterium
CGTGCCGCCGGATGTCACGGCAAGCCGCTGCGCCCCCGGCCGGCCGGTGAGCCTTCCGCTCACCCGATCCCAGACGACGCGGGGTCGTAACTCGGCGAACTCGTCGGAAGGGTAGAGCCCGCTCAGCAGGTCGAGCGTTGCGTCGTAAGCCGAGCGTGGCAGCGTCGCGAACGGCGCACTGCGCCGCACGATGTCGAACCACTCGTCGACGTCGATCGAGTCGAGGGCGACCGCCGCGACGGTCTGCTGGGCGAGAATGTCGAGTGGGTTCTGCGGAATCGACATCGCCTCGATGAGTCCGGCGGACATCCGCTCGCTCGCAACGGCCGAATGGATGAGGTCGGCCCGATGCTTCGGAAAGATGATGCCGCGCGACACCTCGCCGACCTGGTGTCCGGCCCGCCCGACGCGCTGGAGTCCGCTCGCCACGGACGGCGGGGACTCGACCTGGATCACGAGGTCGACGGCTCCCATGTCGATGCCGAGTTCGAGGGAGCTCGTCGCCACCACGCAGCGCAGCCGACCCGACTTGAGGTCGTCTTCGATGATGGCGCGCTGCTCTTTGCTCACCGAGCCGTGGTGGGCCCGGGCGAGCAGCGGTGCGGCACCGGAGGTCTGCCCCGCCTGTGCCATCATCTGTGCCGGCAGCCGTGCGGGTTGAGTGGGGCGCTCAGCGCCCGTATCGAATCGTGCTGGTTGAGTAGGGCGCTCAGCGCCCGTATCGAAACCCGCCAAGACGGCGTCTCGATACGCGCCTTCGTCGCTACTCGACCCGCTGGCGGCCGCTTCGCGGTCGGCGGCGATCTCGTTGAGCCGTGCCGTGAGCCGTTCGGCCAGCCGTCGCGAGTTAGCGAACACGATTGTCGAACGGTGCTCGAGGATGCGATCGACGACCTGCTCTTCGACGTGCGGCCATATCGAACCCTGCGGGGTGTTGCCCGCTGCGGAGCCCTCGAGCACGGGAGCGGTGCCGAGTTCCGTCATGTCTTCGACGGGCACCACGACCGTGAGGTCGAACTTCTTCGTCGAGACCGGGGCGACGATCGTCACGGGCGCGCTGCCGCCGAGGAAGCGCGCGACCTCCTCGCGAGGACGCACCGTGGCCGAGAGGCCGATCCGCTGCGCCGGCCTCTCGAGCAGCATGTCGAGCCGCTCGAGCGAGAGTGCGAGGTGTGCGCCGCGCTTGGTCGAGGCGACGGCGTGTACCTCGTCGACGATGACCGTCTCGACACCCCTGAGCGTCTCCCTCGCGGAGGCGGTGAGCATGAGGTAGAGCGATTCCGGTGTCGTGATCAGGATGTCCGGCGGCTGACGCTGCAACAGTCGGCGGTCGGCGGAGGTCGTGTCGCCCGAGCGCACTCCGACCGTGACCTCCGGAGGCTGCATCCCGAGCCGTTTCGCCGTCTGGGTGACGCCGACGAGCGGTGATCGAAGGTTGCGTTCGACGTCCACGGCGAGGGCCTTGAGCGGTGAAATGTAGAGCACGCGGGTGCGGCGGTTCGGATCGTCCGGTGGGGCTGTGGAGGCCAGCCGGTCGATGGCCCAGAGAAAGGCGGCGAGAGTCTTGCCCGATCCCGTCGGCGCCACGACGAGCGCGTGGGAACCTGCGGATGTCGCGTCCCAGGCCCCGAGTTGCGCCGGGGTGGGCGCCGAGAACGCACCCGCGAACCACTCACGGGTCGCGGGGGAGAAACGCTCGAGCGGACTGCTCATCCTCCTATCTTCGCCGACCATTCCGACATCCGGCTGTTTCAGTAGGATGCAACCAAGGGGGCGCGCCAGTGCGGCCGAAATATCGGGGGACAGGAATGGACTACTCGTACCAGATGGACGCGTCGCAGACCACTGCGAGCACGATCGGTTCGATCATTTTCTACATCATTTCAGTGATCGCGCTCTGGCGGATCTTCTCGAAGGCCGGACGCCCGGGGTGGCTTGCCATCATCCCGATCGTCAACATCATCGTGCTGATCCAGATCTCCGGCCACTCCGGCTGGACGGTGCTGCTCTATCTGATCCCGATCGTCAACATCGTGTGGGCTATCGTCGTCGCGGTGCACCTCGCCAAGAGCTTCGGCAAGGGCGGGGCTTTCGGATTCTTCCTGCTCTGGTTGCTCTCGATCATCGGCTACCTCATCCTCGCCTTCGGCTCGAGCACCTACCGGGACCGTCGACAGCTCCACGCCTGACGCTGTGGTGACGGTTGCCCCTCGGCGTCTTCGCGCCTACTCTCCCTGGGGTGGCGGTGTCGGGTGTTGCACGGGTCGGAATCTCCGGCTGGAGATATGCGCCGTGGCGAGGTGAGTTCTATCCGCACGGTCTCGTGCAGCGCGAGGAGCTGAGCTACGCCGCGCGACGCTTCGGATCCATCGAACTGAACGGCTCCTTCTATTCGTTGCAGCGACCGTCGAGCTACGAGCGCTGGCGAGACGAAACGCCTCAGTCCTTCGTGTTCTCGGTCAAAGGCGGCCGATTCATCACCCATATGCTCAGTCTGCGCAACACGGAGCAGGCTCTCGCGAACTTCTTCGCATCCGGGGTGCTCGCTCTCGGATCGAAACTGGGACCTGTGCTCTGGCAGCTGCCGGAACGGACGCGCTTCGACGCGGTGGTGCTCGATGCTTTCCTCTCGCTGCTGCCGCGGTCGACGAAACAGGCCGCTGCACTGGCGAAGAATCACGACGCACGCCTCGACGGGCGGGCGCTGACGGACGTCGATCGGGATCGTCCGATCCGCCATGCGCTCGAGGTGCGTCATCCGAGCTTCGTCACGCAGGAGGCTGCGGCTCTGCTCCATCGCCGCGACGTCGCCCTCGTCGTCGCCGACACCGCGGGGCGGTGGCCGGAGGTGCGGGAGTTCACGTCCGACTTCATGTACGTGCGGCTTCACGGCGCCGAGGAGCTCTACTCGAGCGGTTATACGGATGCCGCCCTCGATGCGTGGGCGCGCGACATCCGTGGCTGGATCGACGGCAGTGGATGCCCGGACGGCCGGGGTCGCGATGTCTACGTCTACTTCGACAACGACATGGAGGTGCATGCTCCGTTCGACGCGATGCACCTCATCGAGAGGTTGCGCTAGCGGGGTTCGCCGACTCTTAAGTGACAATGGAGCATGAGCTCTGTAGGCACTCCCGACCCCAACTCAGGCTGGCTGTCCGACGAGGAGCTCGCCGAAGCGCGACGCAGGCTTCCCCTCCTGTATGTCGAGGCGGTGCCCGTACGGGTGGACGGCGTCGGCCAGGTCACCGAGGTCGGCATCCTGCTGCGGGCCAACGCCGCCGGATCGATCACACGCACGCTCGTCTCCGGGCGGGTCATGTTCGGCGAGAGCCTCCGCGACGCGCTGTTCCGCCATCTCGAGAAGGATCTCGGCCCGATGGCCTTTCCGCTGCTGCCGGCGAGTCCCATCCCCTTCTCGGTCGCCGAATACTTTCCCTTCCCCGGTGCCCAGTTCACGGATGACCGCCAGCACGCGGTCTCGCTGGCCTATGTCGTTCCCGTCACCGGTACGTGCGAGCCACGCCAGGACGCGCTCGAGCTCACCTGGATGACGCCGGACGAGGCCGCATCGCAGGTCGTCTCGGCCGAAATGGAGGGCGGCCGCGGTGCGCTCGTGCGGTCGGCGCTCGCTTCCGTCGGGCGACTGTACTAGCTCTCCACCCTCCTCCGAACAGTTGCGGAGGACGACTCGCCGTTCGACAGCACGTTTCCGCCGCGCCGCGATCATCCTCCGCAATTGGCGTTGGACGCAAAAAGGCCCCCGCACGGATGCGAGGGCCCTTCGGAGTGCTGTTTAGCGGCTGCCGCTGCGACGGCGGTTTCCGCCACCGCCCTGCGACATGCCGACGAGGCCGCCGCCGGAACCGGCGCGGCT
>JAODMW010000132.1 GCA_025464815.1 Microbacteriaceae bacterium
CGAAGCCCTGCCGGCCTGCGGCGAGCTCTTCCGCGAGGCGTTCCCACACACGGTTGGCCCAGCCGGGCTTCTCGGCCAGTGGCACGACGAAGGTCTCGATCGGCACGCGGCCGGAGGGCAGCTGCGCGATGGTGGACACGTCGAGGTCGCCGAAGACCGTCATCGCCACCGTGCGCGGAATGGGGGTCGCCGTCAGCACGAGCACGTGCGGCGGGGTCGTCCCTTTGCGCCGGAGAGCCTCGCGCTGTTCGACGCCGAAGCGATGCTGCTCATCGACCACGACGAGGCCGAGGTCGTAGAAACCGACGGCATCGCTCATGAGGGCGTGGGTTCCGACGACGATCTGCGCCTGCCCGGTGACGGCGGCGAGGAGGGCCCGCTTTCTGTCGGCGAGCGGGAGCTGGCCCGTGATGAGCGCCGGCCTGAGCGATGCGGCCAGATCCGGCCCGAGCGTCCTGGCGATCGATCGCAGGTGCTGGCCCGCAAGCACCTCCGTCGGGGCGAGCAGCGCCGACTGGCCGCCGGAATCCGCCACCGCGAGCATCGCCCGCAGCGCGACGAGTGTCTTGCCCGAGCCGACCTCGCCCTGTACGAGCCGATTCATCGGTGCCGTCTGCGCGATGTCCTCGGCGATCTCCGCCCCGACGGTCACCTGGTCGTCGGTCCGCGTGAACGGCAGCTGTGCGTCGAAGCGCTCGAGGTATCCGCCCGCCTTCGGCACCCTGGCAACAGCCTCCTGTTTGCGGAGCGACTGGCGCTGCTGCAGAAGCGCCGCCTGCAGCACGAAGGCCTCCTGGAAGCGCAGCGCCTTGCGCGCCGCGCCCCAGTCCGCATCCTTCTCCGGCCGATGGATCAGCTCGATGGCACGCGAATAGGCCATCAGCTTGCGGTCGGTGCGCACCACATCCGGCACCGGATCGGCAAGCGGCGGCAGCGTGTCCAGCACCACCCCGATCGCCTTCTGCAGCTGCCAGGAAGCGACGGATGCCGTCGCCGGGTAGATCGGGATCGGCAGCTCCGCCCACCTGCGGGCTGTATCGTCGTCGGCCGCGGCATCCGTCTCGAACAGCTCGTAGTCGGGATGCGCGAGCTGCATCGTGCCGCGGTAGTCGCCGACCTTGCCGGCGAAGATGCCGCGAACTCCTGGCCGCAGCTCCTTGGAGCGCCAGGCCTGGTTGAAGAAGGTGAGGATCAGGATGCCCTTGCCGTCGGTGATGCGCACCTCGAGGATCGACCCGCGCTTGGCCCGCATCGACCGCTCGCGCGACTCGATAACCTCGGCCACGATCGTGACGTTCTCGTCAATCGGCAGTTGCGTCAGCGCCGTGAGCTCCCCGCGCTGGGCGTAGCGACGCGGATAATGGCTGAGCAGGTCGCCGACGGTCGCGAGCCCGAGCCCCTTCTCGATCGCCGCGCCGGTGCGGCCGCCCAGCGCGGTGCTGAGCTTCACGTCGAGCGGGGAATCCACCCTTCGAGGTTACCGGGCACCCCGGATGCCCGTGGCCGACCGTCGAGATCCGTCATTGCGTTCTTCGATCCCTCCCGGAAGGACCAATTGCCGGATGTCGAGCGAAAAAGTCTAGAGCCAGTGCAGCTTCTTGAAGATCACGTACAGGCCGCCGCTCACCACGAGCATCAGGAGGATCGCGAGCGGATAACCGACCGCCCAGTTCAACTCCGGCATCACCGCGAAATTCATCCCATAGATGCCGCTGACGATGGACGGCGCGAAGAGGATGGCCGCCCAGGCCGAGATCTTGCGGGTCTCCACAGCCTGCCGGTTGCTGGCTTCGCTCACTTTCTGCATGTCCTCGTTCTGCCGCTGGGCCACGAGCGTCGCATTGACGGTGAGGATGTCGCGCAGCAGGATGCGGAACTCCTCGATCCGGTCGACGACATGGGCGACGTGGTCGGCCACGTCGCGCAGATACTGTTGCAGGTCCTCCCCGATGTGGTACTTCTCGAAACCGTTCGAGATCTGGTCGAGCATGCCGACGAGCGGATGCGCGGCCCGCTGGAAGTAGATCACCTCACGCGATAGTTCGTAGATCCGCCGCGAGACACTCGGATCGCCGAGGAAGACCTGCGTCTCGATCTCGTCGATGTCGTTGGCGAGACCCGCGACGACCGGCGCGTAGCCGTCCACGACGGCGTCGAGGATGGCGTACAGCACGGCCTCGGTACCGCGGGCGAGCAGGTCCGGCGTGCCCTCGAGCCTCGAGCGAACGATCGAGAGGTCCGGCGATTCGCTGTGCCGCACGGTGATCACGAAGTTGTGCCCGATGAACACGTGGAGTTCGCCGAACTCGACCTCCTCCTTGTCGTCGAGGTAACGGGCTGCGCGAAGCACGACGAAGAGCGTCGCTCCGTAACGCTCGATCTTGGGCCGCTGGTGAGCGAGGATCGCGTCCTCGACGGCGAGCTCGTGGAGTCCGAACTGTTCCGCGAGCGACGTGAGCTCTTCGGTGGACGGGCGGTAGAGGCCGATCCACGCCATGGCGTCCGGCCGGGCGTCGAGAGCGGCGTAGGTATCACCGAGTGAGGGAGGAGTTTCGACGCGGCATCCGTTTTCGTAGATCGCGTTGTTGACGATGCTCGATCGCGAGGCGGACGGCATCCCCTGCTCGGGCACCGGGATCGTGGGCGCCGACTGCCGTCCGCGCAACGAGATCACGCGGAGAGTCTTACGAAAATCGGGCGCCATGAGTAAACGGTAAACCCGTCCGGCGAACAATGGGTGCGGGCACACGGAACGACGCGCGTGCTGAAAACGCAGGAGATCGGATGCCACGGGCGCACGATTGCCGACGCTTGCGCGCATCGCTGCCGATCTCCTGCGTTTTCGGCACAGCGGTTCGCTCTGTACCGTTGTCTCGTGCCACGCATAATCGCCGGTTTCGCCGGATCCATCACGCTCTCCACTCCGGGGGTGGGCACGCGCCCGACAAGCGACAGGGTGCGCGAGGCGATCTTCTCCGCGCTCGAGGCTCGCGACTCGATCGTGGATGCGCGCGTGCTCGACCTCTACGCAGGATCCGGCGCCCTCGGCCTCGAGGCGGCCAGCCGCGGCGCTTCCCTCGTGCGACTGGTCGAACGGAGCGCGAACGCGGCCGCCGTCTGCCGCAAGAATGCCGCGATCGTGCTGCGACAGGTTCCCCCATCCAGCAGGTTGCGCATCGAAGTGACCGGGCAGCCGGTGCAGGCCTTCCTCGACTCGAATCTCGAGACCTGGGACCTGGTCTTCATGGACCCGCCATACGAACTCGGCGAGATCGAGCTTCTGCACAACCTCCGGTCGCTCGTGCCGAGGCTTGCGCCGGATGCCCGGCTCTGTCTCGAGCGCAGCAGCCGTTCACCCGAGCCGGCCTGGCCGGCCGGGCTGGAGCTCGAGAGGCGCAAGGACTACGGCGACACCACGCTCTGGTGGTGCCGGGCGGCTCAGCCTGCCGAACCGCTCCAATCCCGGTAGGGATCCCAGCCGATCGGATCGTATGGGTCGCCGTCGACGCTGATCCCGGCCGCGGTGCACGTCCCGATCCGCCGGAACGGTGGCGGCAGAGCAACATCGGGAGGGAACGTCGCGAGAAGCGAGTGGTCCTCTCCCCCGGCCATCGCCGTTGCGGGATCGTCGCCGAGCAGGGCGCTGTCGAAGTCGATGCCGACACCGCTGGCCAGCGCCAGACGTTCGGAATCGATCGCGAGGCCGTCGCTCAGGTCGAGCATGGCGGTCGCTCCGGCGATGGCCGCTGCACGGCCCGCGGAGATCGGCGGGGTTGGGGCGAGCTGCGGTGCGGTTCGTGCCAGCAGCGATATGGCGAGCCGGGCATCCGGATGTCCCTCCGCGTCGACCGCCTCGGCGAAGAGCAGCCGCAGGGCAGCCGCCGCTTCGCCCAGTGCACCCGCGACGGCGACGGCATCGCCGATACGAGCGCCGGAGCGCAGCACCGGCTCGCGACCTTCGAGGTCGCCGAAGGCCGTCACGGCGATCGTGAGAGTGCCGGACACCGACAGGTCGCCCCCCACCACTCCACAGCCGGGGGCGAGCTCGGCGCAGGCGTCCCGCAGTCCGTCCGCAATCCCCTCGAGCAGGGAGACCGGTGCGTCCGCGGGCGCGGCGATGGCCACGACCAGCGCGGTGGGCACGGCGCCCATCGCCGCGACATCCGCAAGATTGGATGCCGCCGCCTTCCACCCGAGATCGTGTGGTGCCGACCAGGCGAGACGAAAGTCCGGGCCGTGGACCATCATGTCCGTCGTCACGACGAATCGTCCGTCGGGTGCGGCGACGACCGCGGCATCGTCACCTGGACCGAGCAGTTCGGATGCCGACGCGGGCAGCCGGGGAAAGATGCGGGCCAGCACGGCGCCCTCGCCGACGGCTCCGAGTGTGTCGTGAATCGGCGGCTCTGGCAGGGATGGCATGAATCAAACGCTAGCCTTAAAGCAATGAACTCGAAGTTGCGCACCGGCGCACTCCTCGCAATCGTGCCCTTCATTCTGGCCACCCTTGCCGCCTGCACCCCCACCGTCGCCCTCGCTCCCGCTGCCGATGCGACGAACCCCGGATGCGCCGAGATCATCGTGCGGCTCCCGGACGCAGTGGCCAACCAGCCCATCCGTGAGACGAACGCGCAGGCAACGGGCGCTTGGGGCAACCCGACGTCGGTGCTGTTGCGTTGCGGGGTCACTCCCCCGGGTGCGACCACTGCGACCTGTTACACGGTCAAGGGTGTCGACTGGCTCATCGACGACTCGAAGAAGCCCCGTTATGTCTTCACGACCTTCGGCCGCGACCCCGCGACCGAGGTCATCGTCGACTCCAACCTGACCGACGGGCAGGGCACGATCGTGCTCGACGAACTCGCCAACGCGATCGGTACCATCAAGCAGACGAAAGAGTGCCTCACTCGCGAGGATGTGCTCGGCAGCGCTTCGGGCGTGACGCCCACGGCTACGCCGACCCCGTCGCCCTCCCCCAGCAAGTAACCAGCCTCGCCGCACGTTACTCGACGAGGACCGCCGGTGTCGCGCTGTCGGTCGTGAGGTGCGGGGCGATGTCCCTCGGCTTCATGGTGCCGGCGAGAACCTCGGCGACCTGCGAGACGATCGGCATCTCGACCCCTTTGGCGGCGGCGAGTTCGAGGATCGGAGCGACCGAGGCGAGGCCCTCCGCCGTCTGGTTCATCTGCTTGACGACATCCGTGAAGCTGTAGCCCTGGCCGAGTAGACGGCCGGCCGTGTTGTTGCGCGACAGCGGCGACTCACTGGTGGCGATGAGGTCACCGAGACCCGCGAGACCGGACAGCGTAGCCGCGAGCCCCCCGTAGGCGACAGCGAAATCGGTCATCTCGACGAGACCGCGCGTGATGATTGAGGCCTTGGTGTTCTCCCCGTAGCCGACGCCGTCGACGATGCCGATGGCCACGGCGATGAGGTTCTTGAGCACTCCGCCGAACTCTGTGCCGATGACATCCGTGTTCACGAACGACCGGAAGTACGGATTGGTCGCCACCGCGGCGACGGTCGTCGCGGTTTCGAGGCTCGTCGACGAGACGACGGCGGCCGTCGGCTGCTCTTTGGCGATCTCGAGCGCGAGGTTGGGTCCGGATGCCACGGCGATGCGGTCGGGATGGATGTCCAGTTCCTGCACCATCACCTCGCTCATGCGAAAGCGAGTGTCCTTCTCGACACCCTTCATGAGGCTCACGACGATGGCATCGGACGGGATCAGTTCGCGAAAGATCCGCAGGTTCTCCCTCAGGGACTGGCTGGGGATCGAGACGAACACGATCTCGGCGCCGTCGAGCACGTCGGGGAGGAGCGAACTCGACCACAGGTTGCGCGGGAGGTTGATTCCGGGCAGATAGTCGCTGTTGCGCTTCGACTGCGAGATCTCGCGCGCGAGTTCCGGACGGCGGGCCCAGAGCGCGACATCCGATCCTCCGTCGGCCAGCACCTTCGCGAAGGTCGTGCCCCAGCTGCCGGCGCCGAGCACGGCTACCCTGCGCACCCCGGGGAGGGAGATGCGGATCGGGAGGGTCATGGGGTTCGGATTATTCAAAACGGCCGATCTCGGTCTGGTCGTGCTTAGAGGGATCCCACGGCTCGGCCGGCGCCGGTTCGCCGCGCAGATCGACAAGAAGCGCCGTAATCGCGGCCATGAGCACGGCGGTCGCTTCGTGGAGCGTCTTGGGGTCGAGTCCGCGACCGGCGAAGGCCGAGAGGTCGACGGGATCACCGATCTTCACGCGGATGGTCTTGCGGGGAAAGAAGCTGATCTTCTTGCCGTAACGGGGCATCACGAGCTGGGTACCCCAGTGCGCCATCGGGACGAGCGGAACCCCGGCCTGGAGTGCCAGCCGCACCGCTCCGGTCTTGCCGCGCATCGGCCACAGGTCGGGATCGCGGGTGAGCGAGCCCTCCGGATAGACGACGACCGCGAGGCCCTCTTCCACGAGTTTGTTCGCTGCGGCCAGCGGATCGCTGCCGCGCACCGCTCCTGCTCGCTCGACAGGGATCTGGCCCGAGGTGCGCAGGAACCATCCCACAACGGGAACAGCGAACAGTGAGGCTTTGGTGAGGTACCGCGGCGCGCGATCGAGCTTGTACATCACGCGGCCCACCACGACGGGGTCGATCTCGCTGTAGTGGTTGGGCGCACAGATGAATGCCCCGTGTTTCGGCAGCTTGTCACCGTCGATGATGATGTAGCGGGCGAGAACCTCCATGAGCGGGATCAGGAGTCCGGCGAGAAGCCGGAAGATCGGAATCTTCTCCGACCTGAATCTCTCTACTTTCGCGGGCTCCGGCAACGGGGCTTAGCCCTCGAAGACGAAGTCGGCGCCGAGCACTTCGAGCTTGTCGATGAAGTGCTCATAGCCGCGGCTGATGATTCCCACGTTGCTGATGGTCGAAACACCGTCGGCACTGAGCGCGGCGATCAGGTAACTGAATCCGCCACGGAGGTCGGGAACGCGCACATTGGCCCCGTGCAGCTTGGTCGGACCCGTGATGACGGCCGCCTGCTCGAAGTCGCGACGCGCTACCCGGCGCGGGTAGTCGGGAAGGCCCTGCTTGTGCACCACGATCTGCGCACCCATCTCGTTGAGCGCCTCGGTGAACCCGAAGCGGTCCTCGTAGACGGTCTCGTGCACGATCGAAGTGCCTGTGGCCTGGGTTAGGGCCACGATCAGCGGCTGCTGCCAGTCCGTCATGAAGCCGGGGTGCACATCCGTCTCGATCGTGA
>JAODMW010000136.1 GCA_025464815.1 Microbacteriaceae bacterium
ACGCGGAAGAGGAATCGGCCATGGCCGTTGTTACCATCCGCCAGCTGCTCGACAGCGGCGTTCACTTCGGACACCAGACCCGCCGCTGGAACCCCAAGATGAAGCGATTCATCCTGACGGAGCGCTCGGGCAGCCACATCATCGACCTGCAGCAGTCGCTCCAGTACATCGACAAGACCTATGACTATGTCAAGGAGACGGTCGCCCACGGTGGCACCATCCTCTTCGTCGGTACCAAGAAGCAGGCACAGGGTTCGATCCAGGAGCAGGCGCAGCGTGTCGGCCAGCCCTTCGTCAACCAGCGCTGGCTCGGCGGCCTCCTCACCAACTTCCAGACCGTCTCCAAGCGTCTGGCCCGCATGAAGGAACTCGAAGAGATCGACTTCGACGACACCACACGGGGCTACACCAAGAAGGAGCTGCTCATCCAGCGCCGCGAGCTGGTCAAGCTGCAGCGTTCGCTCGGTGGTATCCGCAACCTCACGAAGACCCCATCCGCGATCTGGATCGTCGACACCAAGAAGGAGCACCTCGCCATCGACGAGGCGCACAAGCTCGGCATCCCGGTCATTGCGATCCTCGACACCAACTGCGACCCCGACGAAGTCCAGTACCCGATCCCGGGTAACGACGACGCCATCCGTTCCGTCGGCCTGCTGACCCGCATCATCGCGGATGCCGCTGCCGAAGGCCTCATCCAGCGTCACCAGAAGCCGGAGGAGGGCAAGGAGGTCGAGCCTCTCGCCGCGTGGGAAGCCGAGCTTCTCGCCGCGTCGGAGACTCCGTCGACCGAGGCCGAGAAGATCGAGGCCGTCGACGGCCTCGTCGAGTCGACCGAGGCTGACACCGAGGCCGTTGCCGAGGTCGTCGCCGCCGAGGAGCCTGTCGCCGAGAACGACGCGGATGCCGTCGTCGCCGAGCACGAGGCCACCGCCGACGCGACGATAGTCCCCGAGCACCATGTCGAGTCCGATGAGGTGGCCGAGGCCAAGATCGAGGCCGGGGCGACCGAAGCCGAGAAGAAGCCCGCTGCGAAGAAGCCCACTGCGAAGCCCGCCGCTGCAGCAGAGACCAAGTAAGGAACCACACGATGGCAGATTTCAGCCTGGAAGACCTCAAGACCCTGCGCGAGCGCCTCGGTACCGGCATGGTCGAGACCAAGAACGCTCTCGTCGAGGCGGGCGGCGACCTCGACAAGGCCACGGAGCTCCTGCGCCTCAAGGGTGCGAAGGGCAACGCGAAGCGTGCCGACCGATCCACGAGCGAGGGTCTCGTCGCGGCCAAGGAGAACGGCTCGACGACGACGCTCATCGAGCTCGACTGCGAGACCGACTTCGTCGCCAAGGGTGAGAGGTTCGTCACCCTGGGCAACACGGTCCTCGACGCGATCGTCGCCGCGGGCGCCACCACTCCCGAAGAGGGGCTGGCGGCATCCGTCGGCGGACGCACGGTTGCCGATCTGATCAGCGACGAGGCCGCAATCCTCGGCGAGAAGATCGTGCTGCGCCGAGTCGCCGTCATCTCCGGGGACAAGTTCGCTGTGTACCTGCACAAGACCAACAAGGACCTGCCTCCGCAGGTCGGCGTCGTGGTCGGATACTCGGGTGACGACGCGGAGACAGCGCGCAGCATCGCGCAGCACATCTCATTCGCCGACCCGCAGTACCTCAGCCGCGACGAGGTCCCGGCCGAGCAGGTCGAGACCGAGCGCCGCATCGTCGAGGAGATCAGCCGCAACGAGGGCAAGCCAGAGGCCGCTCTTCCGAAGATCATCGAGGGTCGCGTCAACGGCTTCTTCAAGCAGGTCGTGCTCCCCGAACAGGACTACGCACGCGACAACAAGCAGTCCGTCGCCAAGGTGCTGGCGGATGCAGGGCTCACCGTGAACGGCTTCGCCCGTTTCAAGGTCGGCGCCTGACCGTCGACAACGACTGATGGGCTCGAATCGCTTCCGCGGTTCGGGCCCATTTTCATGCCGCCGCGCAGCCGAGCCCCAGAACCACCGGTACCCTGTAACGAGCCACAATCGAAGGAGAGAGCATGACAGACGCGCATAAGAGACGGGTTCTGCTCAAACTCTCCGGTGAAGCCTTCGGTGGCGGATCCCTCGGGGTCAATCCCGATGTGGTCAGTGCGCTCGCCAAGGAGATCGCCGTCGCGAGCCAGGATGTCGAGGTCGCGATCGTCGTCGGCGGCGGCAACTTCTTCCGCGGTGCGG
The DNA here is from genome assembly GCA_025464815.1 of Microbacteriaceae bacterium. Classification (GTDB taxonomy): domain Bacteria; phylum Actinomycetota; class Actinomycetes; order Actinomycetales; family Microbacteriaceae; genus Lacisediminihabitans. Next base: position 2,219 of record JAODMW010000136.1, read on the forward strand.
AGCTCAGTCAGCGCGGCATGGACCGCGGGCGGGCGGACTACATGGGCATGCTCGGAACCGTCATGAACGCACTCGCACTGCAGGACTTCCTCGAGAAGGCGGGAGCGGCGACCCGCGTGCAGTCGGCCATCTCGATGACCCAGGTCGCCGAGCCCTACATCCCGCGCCGCGCAGAGCGGCATCTCGAGAAGGGCCGCGTCGTCATCTTCGGCGCGGGTGCGGGCCTCCCGTACTTCTCCACCGATACGGTCGCCGCCCAGCGCGCCCTCGAGATCGACGCGGATGTGGTGCTCGTTGCCAATAACGGCGTCGACGGCGTGTACAACGACGACCCGCGCAAGAACCAGGATGCGCTCAAGCTCGAGCACGTCACCTACCAGGAAGCCCTCGTGCAGGGCCTGAAGGTCATCGACTCGACCGCCTTCAGCCTGTGCATGGACAACGGGATGCCGATGGTCGTCTTCGGAATGGAGCCACACGGCAACGTGACGGCCGCCATCCGCGGCGAACGCATCGGCACTCTCGTCTCGAACTAGATCAGTAAACTCAAGTAGTCCTAATCTCTTAAGGAGACCCACGTGATTTCCGATGTCCTGGCCGAGGCCAAAGACAAGATGCACAAATCAGTCGAAGCGGCGAAAGACGATTTCAGCAATGTGCGAACCGGCCGCGCGAACCCGGCCCTGTTCCAGAAGATCCTGGTTGACTACTACGGTACGCCGACCCCGCTCGGCCAGCTCGCGGGCATGAACAACCCAGAAGCCCGCACGCTCGTCATCACGCCATACGACAAGGTCGCCCTCAAGGAGATCGAGAAGGCCATCGCCAGCGCACCGAATCTCGGCGCCAACGTCGGCAACGACGGTACGATCATCCGCGCGACGCTGCCGGAACTCACCGAGGAGCGTCGTCGCGAGTTCGTGAAGATCGTGCGCGCCAAGGGCGAGGATGCGAAGATCTCAATCCGCAACATCCGTCGCAAGGCGAAAGACGATCTCGACGCCCTCACAGAGGTCGGCGACGATGAGATCGCCCGCGCCGAGAAAGAGCTCGAGGCCGTGACGAAGACGCACATCGATGCGATCGACGACGCGCTCAAGAAGAAGGAAGCCGAGCTGCTCGAGGTCTAGATGACTGACGCACCCGAGGGTCCGCCTCCCGTCGTACCCAAACGACGCGGTCTGTTCAAACGCGTCAGGCGCGAGGAGTTCGAGGCGCGGGCACATGCCTTCGAAGAGGACTTCAGGGCGCAGGTCGCCGCGACCCGGGCGCAGATCGACGCGACGAACGTCAAGATCGAGGCGCGCACCGGCCGGAACCTTCCGCTCGCGATCCTGATCGGTGTCGGCCTCGGCCTCGCCCTGGTCTTCAGCCTCATTTTCGTCAAGGCGATCTTCATGATCTTCGCGGGGGCCCTCATCGGCTTCACGGCGTTCGAGCTCGCCAGCGCCCTACGATTCGCCGGACGTGACGTGCCGCGCTGGCCGACGGTGATCGCCGGAGTGGCCACGGTGCCGGCCGCTTTCTTCCTCGGCGACCAGGACAGATGGCTCGTGACCATCGCCGGCATCCTCTTCGTCACTCTCTGGCGCATCGCAGAGCTCGCCCGGCCGAGTCATCGTTCGACGGCACGCGACCTCTGGGCGGATGTCGCGGCCGGGGCCTTCATCCAGGTCTACGTGCCCTTTCTCGGTGGTTTCGCCGTGCTCCTCGCGGCGCAGAACGGCGGCGAATGGTGGGCGCTGGCGTCCCTCGTGACAGTCGTAATGGTGGATATCGGGGCCTACGCCTCCGGGCTCACCTTCGGAAAACATCCGATGGCGCCGCGGATCAGCCCGAAGAAGACCTGGGAGGGCTTCGCGGGATCCGTCATCGTGGCGATCGTCGCCGGAGTGCTGCTCTCGATCTTCATGATCCACGAGCCGTGGTGGTTCGGGCTCATCTTCGGCGCCGTCATCGTCTTCACGGCGACCATCGGCGACCTCACCGAGTCGCTCATCAAGCGCGACCTCGGCATCAAGGACATCAGCACCTGGCTGCCCGGTCATGGCGGGTTCCTCGACCGGCTCGACTCCATCCTGCCGAGCGCCGCCGCCGCCTACGTGCTCTTCCTGATCTTCACTTAGATCGAGCTCGGACAGCCTCCGGGTGAGTAGGGCACAATAGAGCCGTGAGCACAACCTTCCCCCGCACCCGCAATTCGCGTCGTGGCTACAGCATCGAGCAGGTCGAGGACTTCCTCGAGGATGCGCGCCGCGCGTATTCCGCCGAGCCCCACGAGCCGACCGTCGTGAGCTCCACGAGCATCCGCCAGATGTCCTTCGCGATGCAGAAGGGTGGATACTCCTCCGTTCACGTCGATGCGGCGCTCGAGCGGCTCGAGGATGCCTTCGCCACCCGTGAGCGCGAACGCGTCATCCAGGAGAGGGGCGACGAGGCCTGGTACTCCGAGGCTCGCGCGATCGCCCAGGAGATCCTCGATCGCATCGCCCGGCCGATCGGCCACCGCTTCGATCGGGTCAGCGTACTCAGCAACGGATACCACCGCAAAGACGTCGACGCATTCGCCGATCGCCTGGTCAAATACTTCCAGGACGGCCAGCCCATGAGCATCGATGAGGTGCGTACGATTGCTTTTCGTCCCCAGAAGGGCGGCTATCGCGAGGCCCAGGTCGACCTGCTTCTCGACGCCGTCGTGAACGTCATGCTGGCCGTCCGCTGAGCATCGAGCAAGCTTTTCGCGCCCTAGTGGGCTAAAGTTCTATACCTATGGGCAGGCGCGCGAGGTATTTGTCGCCCCAGGCCGCGATCAGCGGAGCCGGGGTCGGGACCGCCGGGCACCGCACTCGCAATCGCCGCGTGCTTCCTTTCCTCGCCTTCACAGCGGCGATGGCCTCCCTGTTCGTGCTGGTATTCACCCCGTATCAGACCGTCACGGCGAAGGCTGCGACGCCCACCGTGGTCACGGGTCAGATCCAGAACCTCAGGGTCACGGGGGAGTATGCCAGCGCTGTGGTCCGTGACAGCTACAAAGTAACCAAGAAGGCAGTCGCCCCCAGGATCTTCACCACACCCGCGTTCGGAGTCCCCGATCCCGGCACTGCGCAGGCCATCGGCTACGAACTCGTGAAGGCTCGCGGATGGGGAGACGACCAGTTCGCCTGTCTCGTCTCGCTCTTCAACCGTGAATCGCACTGGAATGTGTACGCGGCCAACCCGAGCGGAGCCTATGGCATCCCACAGGCGCTCCCCGGATCCAAGATGGCGTCCGCAGGCGCCGACTGGCAGACAAACCCGCGCACGCAGATCACCTGGGGCCTCAACTACATTCAGGGTCGCTACCTGACGCCCTGCGGCGCCCGGGGGCACAGCCAGTCATCCGGATGGTATTGAGTTCTCACTGAGACGATGCTCGACCTCGAGGAGACGCGTCTCGAGCAGATCGAAAACCCCAGCGGGACTTAGAGTTAACAGATGCCCAGATCGAATCGCCCGCGCGGAGGCAGATCGGGTGGCGGCCCGGACGATGATGGCGACGAGTTGGACATCTCGCGGGTGCTCTACGGCACCCTGCGCACCGAAACCAAGCGCGACGGGCAGTGGAACGTGCAGGCTGTCTCGGCAACGTCCGCAGCCAAGTTCTACACCTGCCCGGGGTGCAGCCTCGAGATCACACCAGGAACCCCGCACATCGTGGCCTGGCGTGCCGACGGGCTCCTGGGCGAAGCTGACGACATCGCGGCGCGACGGCACTGGCACTCGCACTGCTGGAAGATCAAGTAGGAGCGGATGGAAATCAGGGGCGGTGTGGAGCTTCCGGCTCGACGCGAGAACATCGAGTTGCACACGAGCGATGGGCTGACTCTCGTCGGCGAGCTCTCCCTTCCGCTGACGGGGGATCCTGTGGCGACCATCGTCGCGCTGCATCCGCTGCCCACCGGTGGCGGGTTCATGGACTCGCACATCATCCGCAAGGCAGCCGCTCGCCTGCCCGCCCTTGCCGACATCGCGGTGCTGCGCTTCAACTTCCGCGGCGTCTCCTCGCCACGTGGTACCTCGGAGGGCGCCTTCGGACAGGGAGTGGACGAACAGCACGACCTGGCCGCTGCGATGGCCCTCGTAGCCGAGCGTGGACTGCCGCATCCGTGGCTGCTCGGGTGGTCTTTCGGCACCGAGGTCGTCCTCAAATACGGCCTTCAGCATCCGATCGATGGCGCGATCCTGTTGTCTCCTCCACTCCACCGTGCGACGGATGCCGAACTGGCTGCCTGGGCCGGCAGCGGTAAGCGACTGGTCGCCATAGTCCCCGAACTCGACGACTACCTTCGTCCGCCAGAGGCGGCACAGCGCTTTGCGATCGTGCCGGAGACCGAGTTCGTGGCGGTCGAGGGCGGCAAGCACCTCTGGGTGGGGGAGAACCAGACCCGGCGGGTGCTGAGCGAGATCGTGCTGCGGCTCAATCCTTCTGCGCTGCCGTTGCCGGAGGACTTCGACTCGTAGGGCTGCGGATCGAAACCAGGAAATTCGTTGCTGTCAATCCCATACCGAGAAAAACACGAAATTCATCGCTGACGAATAAAGTTGGCGATGAGAGTGGGTTTGATGGCCATGCCGACAACAGGTGACGCGACAGGCAGAAGGCTGGGGGATCGCTACGTCCTCGAGGCCGTCGTGGGTCGTGGAGGGATGGCGACGGTGTACCGTGCCCGAGACGAGGTGCTCGGGCGTCCCGTCGCCGTCAAGGTGTTTCACGCGGGCGGCGACGAGCCCGGACGGGTGGAAGGAGAACTCGCCGTGCTCGCGGCGCTGGAACACCATAGCCTGGTCAGCTTGTTCGACGCGGGCGTCGACAGGGACGAGAGCGGTAGCTCCAGTCGCTACATCGTCATGGCACTCGTGAACGGCACCGACCTTCGTGCCCGCATCAGGGATGCACCGATCGCCCCCCGACATATTGCGGAAGTCGGCTTCGACATGGCCGAGGCGCTCGACTACATCCATGGCCAGAACGTCATCCATCGGGACGTCAAACCGTCCAACATCCTGCTGGTGGATTATGGCGACGGGGCGCCACGGGCGCGCGCGAAACTCACCGATTTCGGCATCGCGCTGTCGGATGACGCCGAGCGACTGACAGCAGAGGGCACGACCACCGGTACAGCGGCATATCTGAGTCCGGAGCAGGCGAGCGGAGGCGAGATCGGCCCCGCTAGTGACGTCTATTCCCTGGGTCTGGTGCTTCTCGAATGCTTCACTCGCCAGGTGGAATTTCCCGGTGGCCTCGTCGAGTCGGCGGTTGCCCGACTGTCACGCGATCCGGTCATTCCGGAGTTCCTGCCCGACTACTGGGTACAGCTGTTGTCGGCGATGACAGCCCGTGACCCTTCGGGCCGGCCGTCTCGCCACGAGCTGGTTTCGGCCATGAAGCAGACCGTCATCGCGGAAAACGGCCGGCACAAGGACACGGAAGACGAGCCATTCTTCGACGGTTTTCCGACCAAGCCGGATACCCCCCGCCCCGAAATTCTGGACACTCTTCCCGACGAGGTCCTGCACCACGTGACGGCGATGGCCGCGCGGCTGTTCTCTGCGCCAATCTCGATCGTCAGCGTCGTGGATCATGACCGAACGTGGTTCAAGTCCCACTATGGACCCGACGTCGAGCGGATCGCGCGCGCGGTCGATCTGTCGAAGGCATCGATCCCGCAGGACGAACCCGTCATCGTCGAAGATGGCAGAACCGACCCGCGCACGAGCTCCAGCACGTTCTTCACCGGCCCGCTCGGCCTGCGGTTCTACGTCGGCGTCCCCCTCAAGCGGCGGGACGGCCAGACGATCGGCACGCTCTCGGTTCTCGATTTCTTGCCGGGCACGGCCTCGGAAGCCGAGATCGAGAACCTCCAGGACCTCGCCGCGCTCGTTGTGGCGCAGCTCGAGCAGCGCCAGGAGGGCATGAGGTCAACGGGTTCCACCACGGGCCAGGTGCCAGAACCGATCCCCGCTCCACGGTTCGAAGAAACCACCGAGCTGGGCGCCGCCGCCGGCTGACCCCGGTGCGGCGGTAGCCGCGTGCTAGAGACGAGCCAGCCGGGCCCGGGCAAACGAGTAGAGGCCGTAGGCGACGAGTCCGACCCCGATGGCGCCGACGATCCAGGAACCGAAAGGAAGGGCCGCGAACGTCCGGAGGGCACCGTCCAGCCCGGTCGACTTGGACGGATTCGCCAGCAGGGCCGCGACGACGACGAGGATGCCGACCACGCACAGTGCGACGCCCTTGGCGATGTAACCGACGATCCCCAGGACTACGGTCGCCTTTCCCGCAGCACCGGACGACACCCGGATGTCCTGCCTGAACTTTCGGGTTGCACCTTTGACGATGAAATATCCACCGATAGCGATGACTGCGAGCCCGAGGACGACGAGCAGGATCGCTCCGCCGGGTGCAGAAAGAAGAGTGGCGCTGAAGGTCTTCGATGTAGTGACCGAATTCGTCGATCCGCCGCGCGCGAATGAGAAAGCGGTGGCGCCGAGAGCCAGGTACACAACCCCCTTAGCGAACTCCGCACCACGGTGAGCCCACTTGCGTTTGGGATCGGCACCCGGGATCAAGAACGCCGCGAGGATCAACCAGACGCCGAGCGCCACCATGCCGATCACGATCACCCACAGGATGAAGGGGCCGCCCGGAGCGGCCGCGATCTGTGCGAATGCCCCCGACTGGTCCGCTTCGCCGCCCGAACCGGTGGCGATTCGGATGGCGACCAGCCCGATCACGACGTGCATCAGCCCGTTGACGGCGAAACCCGTTCTCGCGAGCCCTCTCAGAGGCTTGCTCGCCGTGGCTTCCTGCGCCACCTTCTTCGCCGGAGCGCTTGACATCTTCCACAGCGTAATCCAATCGAACGCTCGCCGGCCGGTCAGGCACGGCCCATTCGTCTAGAGCTCGTTCTGCCGCGGCACGACGACCTGGTCGATGATGAGCAGGATCGCCGCGGCGACCGGGATCGCGATGAGGGCACCGAGGATACCGAGCAACGCGCCGCCGGCCAGGGCCGCGATCACGACGATCGCCCCCGGCACCTTGACCGCACGCGTCATGACCCGTGGGTTGATGATGTATGCCTCGATCTGCATGTAGGCGAGATAGTAGATGGCGACCCAGAGCGCGACGCCCGGTCCGCAGAGCAGCAGCGTGCTCAGGGTGATGATGAGGCTGCCGGAGAGCGTTCCGACGAGGGGAACCAGCGCGAAGAGGAAGGCGATGAAGGCGAACAGCGCCGGATACTTGGCACCGAAGATCTGCATGATCGACAGGAAGATGAAGCTGCAGACCCCGTTCGCCAGCGCGATAGTCGCCTGCCCCATGACGTAGCGTCCGACGGAGGCGCTGATCTGTTCTGCGAGATCGGAGAACCGTGGCCGCTTGGAGGCGGGAACGAGGCGGTAGAGGCCGCGTTTCATGCTCGAGAGCGATGCGACGAAGTACAGCGTGAGAATGAGGATGATCACGAGGCCCGTGACGCCGCTCGCGATCCCGAGACCGACCGTGAACAGGCTGCCGCCGATGGTGGCGATGTTGTCTTTGAGCCAGGTGCCGGCATTGGTGATGATCTGGTTGAGATCGACCCACGCCGGGAGGTTCTTCTGCGTATCGGAGATCCAGGTCGACGTGCTGACCGTCGTGATGAAGTCCGGCAGATTCGTGATGAGGTTGTTGACCTGGTCGGCGATCACCGGCACCACCGCGAAGACCAGGCCGGCGAAGACCGCGAGGATGCCGACGAGGACAGTGACGATCGCCGCCCAGCGCGGAAACTTGTGCTTCTCCAGCCAGGAGACCGCCGGGTCGAGTCCGAGGGCGATGAAGAGCGCCGCGCCGACGTAGGTGATGATCGTCGACAGGGTGGTGATCGCGCCGCCGATGGCGACGGCCACGAGCACCCCGAGCCCTCCGAGAAGTCCGAGCCGGAAAGCGTTCTGGATCTTCACTGCGACTCCCGGATGTCGGTGCTATTTGTCTGTCGTGACCTTCTCCGCCTGTGACAGTACAGTCCGAAGGCTTTCGAAGTAACCGGCCACAGCCTCGCGTTCGATCCTAATTTGGGACAGGCGATCCTCCGCGTCCGACACGAGCTGTGCGGTGCGCTTCTCGGCGTCCTTGACCATCGCCTTGGCTCTCGATTCCGCATTCTTGAGGATTTCAGCGGCCTCGGCCCGGCTTTTCTCGCGCAGGGCCTTGGCCTCGGCGCGGGCGTCCGCTTCGACGGTCTCCGCCTCGGTGCGCTTCTCGCTCGCGTTGTGCGTGACCTCGGCCAGCTGTGCCTGCGCCTCGTCCAGGTATCGCTGCGTCTGGGCGACGGCCTCCTGGTGCTTGGCCAGGAACTCCTTCTCCGCCTCGTCGCGCCGCGCCTTGAGCTCCACGTCCAGGTCGGTGCGGGCCTGCTCGGTGTCGAGGGCGATGCGGGTGCGTGTCTCGGCAACGTCATGGGCGAGCTGGGAGAGCGTCTGCTCCGACTCTCGGGCCACCTCTGCCTTCCGCTGTTCGATCTCGCGACCGAGATTGGTGCGCTGCTGTTCGATGTCGTGGGCCAGGCTCGACCGGGCGGACGTGATCTCGGCGTCGAGGATCGACCTCGCTTCTGTGGTCTCCTGCGCGAGTTCGGTGCGGGCGCGCTTCATGTCGAGTGCGAGCTTCGCATTGGCCGACTTCGTCTCCTGCTCCAGAAGAGAGCGCGCAGAGGCCGTGTCCTGCTCCAGCTGGGTGCGGGCTGCGGTGATCTCCTGCTCGAGGGCCGCGCGCTCCGCGGCCGTCTCCTGCTCGAGCGTCGCCCGGGTCGTCGCCGCCTCTTCCTCGAGGGCGGTGCGCGCTTCGGCCGTTTCGTGCGCGAGTCGTGAACGGGTCTCTTCGACCTCGCGGGCGAGCGCGCCGCGCTGGGTTTCGGTGCTCAGGGCGAGTTCCGTGCGAGCCTCTTCGATATCGCGGGCGAGGTCGGTGCGCTGCTGCTCGGTCTCGCGGGCGAGGTCGCCCCACTGCTTCTCATTCTCGCTGGTGAACTCCGCTCGGCCGAGTTCGGTCTCTCGTGCCAGCGCGGCCGCCGCGTCGCGGGCTTCATTCGTTTCGCGACTCGCGACCACTCTGAGTTCCGCCGCCTCGCGCTCGGCCTCGGCGCGAACGGCCGCGGCCTCGCGCTTGGCTGTCGTACGCGCCTCCGCAGCCTCGGTGGCGACCGCACCGCGGATGGCGGCGGCTTCGCGCAGCGCATCCTGCGCGACTATTTCAGCCTGCTCCTTCGTGCGTTCGAGCAGTTCGACGGCTTCGCCGTTGGCGACGTCGAGGATGCCCTCGGCCTTGGTGTGAGCGTCGACGATGACGCGCTCCGCACTCTCCATCGACTCGACGCGCAGCCGGTTGATTTCGGCCTGCACTCCGCTACGCAGCTTCTCCGCATCGATATCGGCCTGGCTGATCAACCGGGTGGACTGCTCTTCCGCCACGCGCAGCGTGTTTTCCAGCTTGGTGCCGAGTCCGCTGTATGTGGGGCTGCCGGTCTCTTCGATCTCGGCCTGCAGGTCTTCGACGGTGGCGCTGAGGCGCTTCACCTCTTTGGCGGCATCCGCTTTGTCGTGGTTGGCCTTGATGAGCTCGCGACGGAGATCCTGGATCGCGCTGTCGACCTCTTCGCGGTTGTAGCCGCGCATAGCGGTGCTGAAACTCTCGTCGTCAGTGGCCACGGTTTCTCCTTGCGAGTCATCGGCCGGTGCCCGCCCCAGCGGATCCGAACCATCCGAGTTTAGCCTGCGGTGGGCATCGAGATGGGTGCGGATCCATCGTGCTGGCCGCGCGGACACGCACGTCAGGCAACCCGAGGAGGCGACTCACAGGGTCATTGCGGTAGTCTGGGATGTCTTTGCTGTTGCCACTCGGGGCTCACCGCCCGCGAACCCCTGATCTCTGCCACCGGGCGAGCCCGTCACCTGCTGTATGAAAACAGCGCCGTGACACAGGGATTGCCGACCGCCGGTCGTGCACGGCAACACGAGAGGAGTAACCAACGTGCGATTCATCGCCGCCATTGTGAGCTTTGTCATCGCTTTCGGGCTGATCGCGTATGGCATCGCCCAGCGCACCGTGCTTGCCGAGCCCAACAGCGTCACCGCCTCGGCCGTGCTCACGACCGATGCCACGGTGACTGTGATCGACAGCAAGACGCTCAAGTCGCTCGACGGTCGCCAAAACGTCGACATCAGCGGATCGGACAAGGTCTTCGCGGCCTACGGCCGCACGGAGGACGTGCTCGCCTGGGTGGGCGATGCCAGCTACAACAAGATCGGCTACAACGCCCAGAAGATCAGGCTGACCAACAAGCTCGTGAAGGGAACCCAGACCGAGGTGCCCAATCCACAGGGCTCCGATCTCTGGCTCGGTGAATACTCACGCGCGGGCGCCCTCAATTTCACCGTCAACGTGCCCGACGACATCTCGATCGTCATCGTCTCCGACGGCAAGAAGCCGGCACCGAGCGACGTGTCGATCCGCTGGCCGCTCGACAACCGCACGCCATGGTCCGGCCCGCTGATCGTGGGCGGCTTCCTCTTCCTGCTCATCGGCATCGCCCTCTACCTCTGGGCGTTCATCCACATGCGGCGCGCGCGGGGTCCTCGCCGCAAGAGCCCGAAGATGCCGAAGGTGCCACGCCAGCGCAGCTACAAGGCTCCGAAGCCGCGAGCCGTGAGCGCGCCCGCCGGACGTCGCTCGAACAGGCGGCGGATGATGGCTGTCGCGCCCATGGTGTTGATCGGCGCGCTGGCCCTGAGCGGTTGTTCGGCGGACCTGTGGCCCGACTTCATCACCGGCGCCTCCACCCCGACGTCGACCCCGACCGCCACGGCGGCCAAGGCGCCGGCGGGCGCCGACGTGCAGCCGCCAGCCGTCACGGTTCCCCAGCTCAAGCACATCATTTCCCGTATCTCCGCGGTCGCGGCCAAAGCGGATGCCTCCATCGATCCGGAACTCGCGAAGACCCGTTTCACGGGCGCCGCCCTCGACCTGCGCACGGCCAACTATGCGATCCGCAAGGTCGACAGCACCTACCAGCCGGAGAAGCCCATCCCGTCGGAAAAGATCGACGTGACGCTTCCGCAGTCCACCGACAAGTGGCCGCGCACGGTCTTCACGGTGGTGTCGAACCCCTCCGACAAGACCGTGCCCCCCGTCGCCCTCACCCTGGTGCAGGCGAAGCCGCGTGATGACTACAAGGTCGCTTATGCCACGGCGCTCGAGGCCAATACCGTCCTTCCGCAGATGGCTCCGGCGAATGTCGGCGCGACTCGCCTGCCGCCCGACAACAAGCTGCTGGTGATGGCGCCCTCTGCGCTGGCGCTCGCCTATGGCGACATCCTGGAGAAGGGTCCCGACAGTCCATACGCGAAGCAGTTCGACACGTCGAAGGATGCCCTCATCGCCCTGATCGGCCTGGATGCGAGAAAGAAGCTGCAGGCCGCTCTTCCCGCGACGGCGGCCATGACCTTTGCGAACAGCGTTGGGCCGGACGAGAGCATCGCCCTCGGCAGCAACGACTCCGGCGCGATCGTCGCCGTGTATCTCAACGAGACCGTGACTGTGAAACCGGTCGAGGCCGGTGCCGCCGTCAACCCGGAGGGCGCCGTCAAATCGCTCTCCGGCATCACCGGCTCCACGAAGGGCACGACCGCCGTCTACGGCGACCAACTGCTCTTCTACGTGCCGCCGATCAGCAGCAAAGACAAGGTGGTCCTGCTCGGCTTCGCCACGGGACTGATATCCGCGAAGGAGCTCCCGTGACCAATCTCCCGCCGTCTGCAGCGAACCTGAGGGGCGCCGTCGACCTCTCGTCGCTGGTACGTCCTCCCGCTCCGGCCGGAGGTGCGCCCGCGGGGGCGGCATCGGTTCCGTCGCTGGTCGTCGAGGGGACGGATGCCTCGTTCACGGGCATCCTCGACCTGTCGCAGACCGTTCCGGTGATCGTCGAGCTCTACGCCGGTTCCCCCTCGCCCACTCTCGTGCGCCTCATCACGGAGTACGCGGGGAAGTTCGTGCTGGCGACCGTGGATGCCACGACCAACCCCCAGCTGCAGCAGGCCTTCCAGGTCGCCGCCGCCCCGACCGTCGCCGCGGTCATCGCTGGCCGTCCGGTCGCGCTCTACGAGGGAGACCTGCCGGAGGCCGAGGTGAGACAGGTGCTCGAACAGGTGCTCAAGCTGGCCGCGCAGAACAACGTGACGGGGACGGTCACCCCGCCAGAGGCCGAAGCCGCTCCCGCGGAGCCTGTCGAGGCACCGCTGCCGCCGCATCACCAGGAGGCATACGACGCGATCGCGGCCGGGGACTATGACACAGCCATCGCCGAGTACAGGACGGCCATCGCGCAGGATCCGCGCGACACGCTGGCCGTCGCGGGCCTGGCCCAGGTATCGCTGCTCGCGCGTATCGGTTCGACGCCCGCGGCTGACATCCGTGCCGCCGCCGCCGCTGCCCCGAGCGACGTGGATGCCCAGCTCGCCGTCGCCGACCTCGACGTGTCCGGCGGCCACCTCGACGACGCCTTCGGCAGGCTGCTCGACCTCTTCCCGACTCTCGACCAGGCATCGAAGGATCGCGTGCGCACGCGCCTCCTCGACTACTTCGAGATCGCCGGCACCGACGACCCCCGCGTCATGGCGGCTCGCCGCAGGCTGACGACGCTGCTCTACTGACCTGCTGTACTGACCTGCTGTACTGGCCTGCTGCTGTACTGACCTTGTCGTACTGGCGGCGGGGGACTACCGCCGCAGCTTGAGCCAGAGTCCTGCCAGCGGCGGCAGCGTGAGCTCGGCGGATGCCGGCCGGCCGGCCCAGGACTCCTCCGTCGCGGTCACGGCGCCGAAGTTGCCGACGCCCGAACCGCCGTAGTCCGCGGCATCCGTATTCAGGATCTCGTCCCAGGTGCCCGCGAAGGGCAGCCCGATGCGGTAAGGACCGACGGGGTTGCCGGAGAAGTTCATGAGCACCGCGATCGGGTTGCCGTGGTTGTCCCAGCGCAGGAACGAAACGACGTTGTGTTCTGCATCGCCCGCATCGAGCCACTCGAAGCCGCCGGCGTCGTTGTCGCGCACCCACAGGGACGGCTGGTCGCGGTAGACCCTGTTGAGTTGGCCGACGAGCGTGAGCAGGCCGCGGTGCATCGGCTGGTCGAGTATCCACCAGTCGAGGCCGCGCTGCTCCGACCATTCGGAAGGCTGGCCGAACTCCTGCCCCATGAACAGCAGCTGCTTGCCAGGATGCGCCCACATGAAAGCGAGGAAGGCACGCAGGTTCGCGAGCTTCTGCCACTGGTCGCCCGGCATCTTGTGCAGCAGCGATCCCTTGCCGTGCACGACCTCATCGTGACTGATCGGCAGCAGGAAGTTCTCGGTGAAGGCGTAGACCAGGCTGAAGGTGATCTCGTTGTGGTGATACGAGCGGTACATGGGGTTCTCCTCGATGTACGACAGGCTGTCGTGCATCCATCCCATGTTCCATTTCAGGCCGAAGCCGAG
>JAODMW010000168.1 GCA_025464815.1 Microbacteriaceae bacterium
CTGGCGGTGTTGCCGTAGACCTTGCTGCGGCGCGGAATGAAGAAGGCGAGAATCACGCCGGCCAGGGCGACAGCAGAACCCATGGCGAAGACGGCCTGGAACGCCTGGGTTGTGGGAATCGGAATGCCGCCGGAGAGCACGAAGTTCGAAGCGAGAATCACCCCGACGAGGGTTGCCGCGACCGTGGAGCCGAGCGTGCGCATGACTGAGTTCAGGCCGTTGGCAGCAGCCGTCTCGGTTGGCGGTACTGCGCGCATGATGAGAGTCGGCATGGCGGCGTAGGCGAAACCGACGCCGAAACCGACGATCGTCGAGACCAGGATGACATGCCAGATCTGGCTGTGCAGCACGACCGCGAGAGCGAAGGCGATCGTGATGATGACGCCGCCGAGGATCAGGCTGGTGCGCGGTCCGCGCGCGTTCGACAGCCGTGCCGCCACGGGGGACATGAAGAACATCACGAGTCCGAGGGGCATGAGGCAGAGGCTTGAAATGATCAGTGTCTGCCCCAGGCCGACGCCCGTCGTCGTCGGCGCCTCGAGCAATACGGGAAGAGAGGCCGTCGTGATGAAGAAGGCGAAGCCCACGGAGATGGAGGCGAGGTTCGTGAGCAGCACGGGCCGGCGCGCCGCGACCCGAAGATCGACGAGCGCCTCCCTCGTGCGGAGTTCGATGAAACCCCAGATCACCAGAACCACGATGCCGCCGATGAACAGCCCGAGAGTGAGCGGACTGGCCCAGCCCCATTCGCTGCCCTTCGAGACGGCGAGCAGGATGCCGACGAGGCCGAGCCCGAATCCGGCGGCACCAAGTATGTCGAAGCGGCCACCGGCGCGCAGCGTGCTCACCGGGATGATCGTCGCGACCAACACGATCGCCAGGATCGTCAGGAGAACCGCGAGCCAGAACAGGTAGTGGTAATCGAAGTTCTGCGCGATGACGGCCGCAACTGGGAGCCCGACAGCTCCACCGACACCGAGGGTCGCGCTGACCAGTGCGACCGCCCCACCGAGGCTCTTCGGGTGCAGAACGTCGCGGAGGATGCTGATGCCGAGCGAGATAACGCCGAGCCCGACACCCTGGAAGACCCGCCCGACGACCATCGGGATGAGCGTGTTGGACAGCGCGCAGATGATCGAGCCGGCCGCCATGAGGATGAGCAGCGCGAGCACGATACGCCGCTTGCCGTACATGTCACCGAGGCGTCCGCTGATGGGTGTCGAGATCGCGGCGGCGAGGAGAGTCGCGGTGAGGACCCAGGTGGCATCGGCACTCGTCGCATTCAGGAACCTGGGCAGTTCGGGGATGATCGGCGTGACGAGGGTCTGCATGAAGGCGGCGATGAGGCCGGTCAACGCCAGGGTGGTGGTGACGGCCCGGTCGCTCGGCCGACGGGTGAGGCGAGCTCGTTCCGCCGGGGTCAGCGGCCTGCTGGCCGGGACATCGAGGGAATCGTCTGAGCTCACGATTCAACTCTAGGTGCCGTGGTGAGACCACGGGAGCCGTCGGTCGGCACTAGCGCTGGAGCGTGTAGAGACCCCAGTCGTCCACGCGCCAATCGATCCAACCGTTGACCCGCTGCAGGCTCACCGTGACCTCATAGGAGTCCCCGGAGCTGCTTTTCGCCGCGCATCCGAACTGCTGGCCGATGATCACAGGGGGGATAGGCGGGCAGGTGACGTCGAGTTGCGCGCCGATGATCGAGGCGTCAGAAGCGACAGACTGCTGGGCTTCCATGCTGAATACGGTCGGAATCGCGGAAATGAGCAGCCCCGGCACGACGAGGACCGAGCCGATCTGCAGGAGTCCGAGCACGGCCCAGACCAGGAGAGGAGCCAGGCCGAGCCGCCCGATCCTGCTGATGCTCGCGGATCGTGCGATGAGGTAGACGGGTGCGGTCAGCAGTGCCCAGGCCCAGCTGGCCCGATGCTCGTAGCCCGCCCGCTTGAGCAGGGCACCGTCCACGATCGCGAGGATCACGACGAGCAGATAGGAGCTGCCCCACACCTCTGCGGTGATCGTGATTCCCAGGGACGCCCCGAATCCGAGCAGCAGGAGGAGGCTCGCCACGAGCAGAAGGAGCGGAACGAGCGCGATGATCCAGACGGCTGCCGTGTAGAGCGGAAGGCGACCAAGGGTGCGTCGGATGGCAGGCACTGCATCCGGTCGAGGTTTCGCCTTCGGCGGACCGGACGAAGCGGATACGGCGGTAGCGGCGGATCGCGGAGCATAGACCGAGGCGACCTCTTCACCCTGGTCGGCGGCCATCTCGTCGACCTCCGCGGTCTCGATCGGGTCGACCAGGAGAGCCTCCACAATCGTCGCCGGTTCGGTCGTTGTCGCCGCGTCCCCGGCGAACGGTGCCGGTTCTTCGACGTCCACCGTCAGCGGCGAGGGAGGATCGAGTTCCTTGAGCTCGGCTGACAGTGGGGACTGCGCGCTGTCGGCGTCGTGTTCGTCCGTGGCGAGGCGCACATACTGCTCGTCACGCTCTCGCTGTTCGCGCTGCTGGCGCCGGGTGGGCAACTCCTCGTCGGCATAGGCGAGTCGCGTCGATTGCTGCATCACGAGGGGTGGGCGGGCTTCCGTCGTGAGTTCGGTCCAGGCGTGGTTGTTCCACCAGCGAAGCTGTGGCAGTCCCATGGGGTCCGGATACCATCCAGCGGGCACGGTGACGTCGCCTTCGAACACGCCCGCCTCCCGCAATCCTCGCTGTGAAGGCTCAGATTAGTGGGAAACAGCCATCATCGCATTCCCCAGTCGGGGCGAGCGCAGGGGAGGCTCACAGCGCGAACGAGGGGAGCCGGGCTACGGTTGCCGAATGCATGACCTCTCACAGGCACGGGCGCGGACTCCACGCGTCGCCGGAAACGGTGTGCGTGGGGTGCTTCGGCGGGTACCGGTGTGGGTCTGGCGGGGTCTCATGGCCGGTCTCGAGCCCCGTGAAGTGCTGCGGTTCAACGCGGATCCGATCACTACCGTCAGTTACACGACCGACGTCGATTTCGTCGGCGACGGCATCCGCGATCACCGGCTCGATGTCATCGCGCCACGCGCGGCTGCCGAGCCGCTCCCTGTCTATGTCTACTTCCACGGGGGTGGCTGGACCTCCGGCGACAAGGCGGCGCTGACCAAGTACTGTGCGAGCCAGGCCGCCGTCGGCATGGTCGTCGTCAATGTGAACTACCGCAAGGCGACGGGATTCCGGATGTCGCACATGATCGCGGACGCCGACGCGGCCCTCGAGTGGGTGCGCGACAATATCGCGTCCTATGGCGGCGATGCGAGCCGCATCGTGCTCGGCGGGGATTCCGCCGGTGGCCAGATCGCGGCGATCTACACCGCCGCGGTCACGCATCCGGAGCTTGCCGCCCACTATGCGCTGAGTCCGGCGCTGGCGCGGTCGAGTATCCGCGGCCTCGTGCAGCACTGCAGCGCGGTCGACTTCTCGGTGATCTTCGAGCGCGGGTTCATCCTGAGTCGTAACTTCATCAGGATCCTCCTCCCGCAGAACGGGCGTGGGCTGTCGCTGCGCCTCGCATCGCGCTACCTTTCGCCCATCGAGTGGGTGGAGGCCGGACATCCCCCGGTATTCCTCAGCACCTCCGAGCGTGACTATTTCTACCGCGCCAACCTCAACTTCCTCGAGCGGCTCCACAAACACCGGGTGCCCGTCGACACGGTCATCTACGGGCGTTCGCAACCCAACACCGAGCACACCTGGCAGCAGAACGCGAGCTTCCCCGAGTCGCAGGAGGTCTACCGGGCACTGCAGGAATTCGTCTCTCGGGTTACGCGGAATTCACGGGCGGCGCTCGCCGAAGGCTAGATTGTCTTCGTGGCGATGCGCGAAGCACGGGGCAGAAATCGGGCCCGCGCGCACCTCGACGAATTCGGTTCCGCGATCATCGACGAAGCAGCACGACTGGACGCCGCACTCGTCGATCGGGACTGGACGGTGCATCCGGACGGATCCGACGCTTCCCTCTTCGACGCACCGAGCGGGGCGCTCGCGATGATCTCACTCGGCGACCCGGAGAATCCGCACGTGCTCCTCGTGCCCGGTGTGACCGGGTCAAAGGAAGACTTCACACTCATGATGCCCGGCCTCGCCGCGGCGGGCTACTACGTGCAGAGCTACGACATCGCCGGCCAGTACGAATCGACTGCGGCCGGGCCGGAACGGCTGTCGGAACCGCGCGGGCACTACGACTACGAGCTCTTCGCGGATGACATGGTGGCGATCCTCGAACAGGCACCGGGCCCCGTCCACGTGCTCGGTTACTCCTTCGCGGGGACCGTCGCGCAACTGGTATTGGTGCGTCGCCCCGAACTGTTCGCGAGCCTCACGCTGCTCAGCTGCCCGCCGCAGCCCGGACAGGGATTCCGCGGCGTGAGCCGGATCGGCTGGTTCAGCGGCCTCGCCACCGGACGGATCGGGGCGGCCCTCATGATCTGGGGCCTGCACCGCAACTTCACCAGGGTGCCCCCCGGGCGACTCGCCTTCGTCGACCATCGTCTCGAGATCACGAGGGTCGCGGCCGTCGAAGACATCATCCGGCTCATGAAGCGGGCGCCCGATTGCCGTCCCCAACTCGCAGCCTCCGGCATCCCGAAACTCGTAGCGGTCGGCGAACACGACCTGTGGCCGCTGCGCTTGCACAGCACCTTCGCGGCCGAGATCGGCGCCAAGGTCGCCGTCTACCGCACAGGGCACAGCCCATGCGAGACCTCACCGCATCAGCTCAATCGCGATCTGATCGAGCTCTACTCCCGGGCGGCGTAGGCCGCACTAGACCACGAGTCCGTCCGTCGTCGCGTCGAGCTGGGCCTTCGCCCACTCGCGGCGCTGGCGACGCCGCTCGCCGGGCGAGATCTCGCGGAAGTCGAGGGACAGCGTCGTGTACGCCCAGGCGAGCCGGCGTCCGATGGAGGCGAAGGATGCAAAGGGTCGCGCCGAGATCTCGACGTGCAGGCTCTCGTCGTAGACGACATCCATGTCCGGCTGCAGGTGATAGCTGAGATCGAGGTCGTCGTGCACCGTGCGCACGTCGCTGTTGACGGTGCCTCTCACCCTGCGCCACATCTCGATGGGCATCGCGAAATTGGAGCCGAAGAGCGGCGGATGCCCGAGCACGATTCCGATAAACCAGAAGAATCCGCCGATATAGATCACACGCCCGAGCCAGCGCACGACGGCGTTCGCGCCGTAGAACTCACCGGGACCGGTCACCGCGGTGAGACCGTCCTGGTCGTGCAGCAGCCTCTCGACACATTCCAGCCAGTCGGGCGCCGGTCGTGAGTCGGCGTCGAGCCGGGCGACGATGTCGCCGGTCACGGCATCGAAGCCCGCGGCAGTGGCCGAAAAGATGCCACGGCGAGGCTCGAGCACCAACCGCGCGCCGCCGTCGATGGCGACCTGGGCGGTGTCATCGGTGCTGCCGTTGTCCACGACGATCACCTCGTCGGCCTCGCGAGTCTGAGTTGCGAGAGCGGCCAAACAGCTGCGTAACATCTCCGCATCGTTGAATGCGGGGATCACGACCGAGATGAATGCCATGGTACAAAAACTCTACGCCGCGCAGCGGTCGTACCCCCCTTGCACTGCGAGTCAATCCGCAGCTTGCCTCCCGTTCACCTTCCTGTAAGACTCATCCGCAGTGGACATCTCGCTCATGGTCGCGCTGGTCATCGCACTGGCCCTCCTCTTCGACTTCACCAATGGCTTTCATGACACCGCCAATGCGATGGCAACCCCCATCGCAACCGGTGCCCTCAAGCCCAAGGTGGCCGTCGCCATTGCCGCCGTTCTCAACCTGGTCGGCGCATTTCTCTCGACCGAGGTGGCGAAGACGATCTCGGGCGGGCTGATCCGCGAGGGCCAGAACGGCATTCAGATCACCCCGGTGATGATCTTCGCCGGCCTCATCGGCGCGATCCTCTGGAACCTCGTCACCTGGCTTCTCGGCCTGCCGTCGAGTTCGAGCCACGCGCTGTTCGGCGGCCTCATCGGCGCGGCCATCGTCGGGGCCGGCTTCGGCTCGATCGACCTGTCGGTGCTGCTCTCCAAGGTCGTGTTCCCCGCGCTTCTCGCACCCATCACGGCGGGACTCGTCGCCTTCATCGCGACGCGCATCGCCTATTCGGTGACTAAGAAGAAGCAGCGCGGAGGCTTCCGCTACGGCCAGATGTTCACGTCGTCCCTGGTGTCGCTCGCCCACGGTACGAACGACGCGCAGAAGACGATGGGTGTCATCACGCTCACCCTCATCGCGGCCGGCTACCAGGGCACCGGCACCGGTCCGGAGCTCTGGGTCATCATCGTGTGCGCCCTCGCGATCGCGCTGGGAACGTACACCGGCGGGTGGCGCATCATCCGCACCCTCGGCAAGGGTCTCACCGAGATCGAACCCGGGCAGGGTTTCGCGGCGGAGGCGGCGACCACCGCCACCATCCTCGCCTCGACCCACTTGGGCTTCGCCCTCTCGACCACGCAGGTAGCCTCCGGTTCGGTGATCGGGACGGGCATC
>JAODMW010000176.1 GCA_025464815.1 Microbacteriaceae bacterium
TCGCTGCGCCTGCCCGCCGGATAGTTCATCGGGAAGCTTGGTGGCCATCCAACCCAACTCGAGGTCGTCCAGGGCCTCGAGCGCTCGGCGCTCGGCTTCGCTGTCCGCGACGCCTTCGAGGATGAGGGCGAAAGCGACGTTGCCCAGCGCGTCGAGCGAGGGGATCAGGCTGGGACCCTGGAACACCACGCCGACCTGGCCTGGCGTTCCAGCGGGGTTTGAGCCGAACACCGGCCAGGACACCTGGCCGCTCGTCGCTGTTTCGAGACCCGCCATCATGTGCAGCAACGTGGACTTGCCCGACCCCGATGGGCCCATGAGCGCCACGCGCGCGTCGCTGCGTACGAAACAGTCGACCTGGCTGACGGCGACGACCGCAGTCGCACCCGATCCATACGTGTGCGCGACGTCGGAGCACTCAACGAGGATTTCGACCCCCGCGGCCGGCTCCTCCTGGCGCTTGATCTCGGCATTCGTCATTGTTCGACCCGTCCGTCGTAAAGGGAGACGACCCGGTCTGCGCTGGCAACGACATCCGGGCTGTGGCTGACGAGAAGGATGGCGCATCCGCGGTCGGCGTGGGCTCGAAGAAGGTCGAGGAGGCGCTGCTCCGTCGCGCCGTCCAGTTCTCCGGTCGGTTCATCGGCCAGCAGGACCGCCGGGTCGTTGGCGAGCGCAACGGCCAGTCCGGCACGCGCCGCCTCCCCTCCCGAGAGTTGAGAGGGAAGCGCCTGGGCCCTGCTGGTGAGCCCGACTCTGGCGAGCACTTCTGCCGGTGCCGGTGCCACTGAAGCCTCTCTCGGAATCCGCTGCGCAAGCCTCACGTTTTCTTCCACGGTGAGGTGGGCAAAGAGGTTGGAGGCCTGGAACAGAACTCCGATGTGACGGGCACGCAACGCCGCCCGCTCTGACTCTGGACGGTCGGTCATCCGGCTTCCCGCGACGCGGACGGTACCTGCCGTCGGTTCGTCCAGACCGGCGAGGCAGGCGAGAAGCGTCGACTTCCCCGACCCGGAGGGACCGGTCACCGCGAGTATCTCTCCGACCTCGACGTGGAGACTGACTCCCCTGAGTGCCAGGGTCTCTTCTTCGCCCGAGCGAAAGAAGCGGTAGAGCGATAGTGCCTCCAACGCCCTGGATGGCGCGATGGCCGTCACTTCGTGAGCCAGCGGAATGATCCGGTGACCTGCGCCCAGGGGTCAACGTTGTCTGACCCCTTCGGTGAGGTGAGGGTCAGCGATACCTGCTGTCCGCCCTTCCAGAACAGGTACTGCTCGACCTCGTTTCGCACGACTGACCCCGTCACCGGATTCACGGGCGAGTCTGACTGGAAGGCGATCATGATCCCTCCACCGCCGGCCCGGGTGAACGTCTTCACGTCGGTGAGAGTGAACTTCGGCTCCGACGAAGAGAGCGCGACGACTTCGCCCTGTTTGGCCGAGGCGACAGTGGGTGCAGCAGACGCCGCTTTCTGGTCGAGGGTGATCATGTTCAATTTGTCTGTGAAGGATGTCATCGAGCCTGATGAGGTGCGGGCCCAGCCTTCGGGGACCTTCACCGAGAATGCGCCATCGGATGCGGTGAATGCCACATAGGCCTGATTGTCCGGGATGTCCCCTGACGGATTGACCTCCGTCGAGTGCGGGGTCGGAGCGGCCTGGGACGCGGAGGGCCGACCGGTAATAGAGGCGCCTTGCGAACTGCACCCGGTGAGCGAGAGAGCGACAATCGCGATCGCAGCTCCGATGATCACGGCTGCCGTCGGATGCTTCGATGTACGCTGTGCTGCCATGAGATCCTCCAGGCCGACGAGATGTGTTTCTTCAACGCTAGAAACCCTCGGGTTAGGAGCACGGTCCATGAAGGTAAGCGGAGGGCAAAGGCTCGCTGTGAATCGCGGTGGCGTATGAAGAACCGGATAAGGCGCGTCGCAATCCTCAGCTCGGGCGTCGCACTCGTTCTCTTCCTTCTGCCCCTGGGATATGCAGTCATGAACCTGGCGATGGCAGACGCACGGGCAGGTCTTGAAACCGCGGCTCTCCACGCGGCGCTGACCATCGACCCCACTTTTTCCGGCTCCGATCAGACGGAGATCCCGAAGGCGACACCCGGCCAGCAGCTCGGCCTCTACGGCGCCACAGGCTCCCTCGTGGTGGGAACCGGGCCGCAGAATGCAGATGAGGCCGTCCGAGCCGCGCTCGCCGGCGGTTCCGTCCCGGGCATCGTCGATGGCTCGATCGTCGCCGTGGTCCCGACGGCGTCCGCGGAGTCCATCACGGGAGCCGTTCGCACCGCGCTCCCGGTGTCGACGGTCTGGCAGCGAATCCTGCTCATCTGGGCGGCGATGATCCTCGCCGCGGGGGTGGCTCTCGCGGTCGGGGTAGCCGCAGCTCGGTCACTCTCACGTCGAATTGTCGCTCCGATGGAAGACCTCGCGCGCACCTCTCAGGCGTTGGGCGATGGAGACTTTGGCGCCAGGACCGCCGCGACGGGGCTGGCAGAAATCGACAAGGCCGGTGCTGCGCTCAATGTCACCGCCCAGCGGCTGAACGACGCCATGGCTCGTGAGCGGCAGCTCACCTCCAACGCGTCGCACCAACTCCGAACGCCTCTCACGGGGCTGCGCGCGCTGCTCGAAAACGCGTTGACCGATCCTCGCGCCGACGCCCGCGATGCCCTCCGGCAGGGCATCGAGCGGGCGGACACCCTGGAAAAGACAATCGACGAAATGATCAACCTCGGTCGCGGCGTCACCGAGGGAAGCCCAATCGATGTCGCCAATCAGCTGGACGACGCTGAACGACGCTGGAAAGGAATCCTCGCCGATCGCGGGCGTCCGATCCACGTCGTGGTCGATTCACGAAATCCCCTCGCTATCACCGCGGAGCCCGCCCTGCGGCAGATCCTGGACGTGTTGATCGGCAACACCGTCCGGCACGGTGCAGGAGACGTCGTCTTGCGTGTGCGAGATGCGCACGGAGCTGTCGCGATCGATGTCGAGGATGCGGGAGACTCCATCGCAACAGATCATGACGTTTTCATGGAGGGCTTCTCCACCGATGGCGGCACCGGGCTCGGACTGGCGCTGGCCAGACGGCTCGTCACAGACCACGGCGGTCAGCTTCTCCTCACCTCGCGTACACCCCGGACACGGTTCACCGTAATCCTCGTTGCGGCTCCGTCGGAGCTGAAGACTTTCTTGGAAGAGTCTTAGCCGACAGCTGGTTCGCTGAATTCACCTCGTTCCCGACCCAGGAATCGCTTCGCGCCCGGACTGACGGATCGGCTGCCGACCCCGAACCGACCGCGTCCGTGCTGTCGTCGACTACCAGGACTGGATCCCGATGGACTATTTCGAAGCGATTGTCATGGGTGCCATCCAAGGCATCACGGAGCTCTTCCCCGTGTCGAGCCTCGGCCATGCCGTACTCATCCCCGCCCTCGTCGGAGGCAGCTGGGCCAAAGACCTCTCCGTCTCCGCGCCCGAATCGCCCTACCTTGCGTTCATCGTCGGCCTGCATGTTGCCACGGCACTCGCTCTTCTGCTGTTTTTCCGGCGTGACTGGGTACGCATCATCCGCGGATTCTTCTCATCGATCAGAAACCGTCGCATCCAAACGGCTCCCGAACGCCTGTTTTGGCTCCTGGTGATCGCAACCATCCCCGTCGGCGTGACCGGCCTCGTGCTCGAACACACCTTCCGCACCGTTCTGGGCAAACCCGTTCCCGCTGCGATCTTCCTGATGATCAACGGCGTCGTTCTCGGCGCAGGCGAACTATTGCGGCGACGAGCGGCACGCCGGGCGACCGTGCCCGTGCCGGTCGAGACCGGGGAGCCTGGAGCGCTCGGTGAGGATGCCGTCCTGGCCACCATCCCGCGATGGCGTGCGGTCGCCATCGGCGCGGCCCAGACCTTCGCCCTGCTGCCGGGAATCAGCCGTTCCGGAGTCGCCATGGTCGGGGGGATGGCGGTGGGCCTCAGCCATCGAGAGGCGGCCCGATTCTCGTTCCTCCTCGCAACTCCCGTGATCCTCGCAGCCGGACTTCTCAAGCTTCCCGACCTGTTTGGACCGCTCGGGAATGGAATCCAGGGACAGGTCCTCGCCGGCAGCGCAGCAGCGTTCGTGGCTGCCCTTATCGCCGTCGGTTTCCTGGATCGATACTTTCGCACGCGTACCCTGCTCCCCTTCGCGGTCTACTCAGTGCTCGCCGGTGGAGGCTCGCTGCTGTGGTTGACCGTGCACGGCTGAGTCTCACTGGGGAGTGAGGGCCGTGACGATTTCCTGGGCCTGTGGCCAGAAAGGGTCGTAGTAGGCGGGATCCGAATTCGCCTGTACGCGATGAGCCGCGAGAGACGGGTCCAGGGTCGCCCAATTGTCCACGTTCACGAGCGACTCGTAAAAGTGGGTAGCGGAAACGAATGGGTTCATGCGATCCGCCAGGGTCCCCCACGCACCGTTGTCACGCTGCTGGAACAGCCCGCGACTGTCGGCGCCGGCGGCATCCCCGTAGTTGAGAACCCGGAGATTCGACTCGCCGATCGCGGTCATCACTCCCAGTGCCTGCGCGTGCGGTCCCAGATTGAGACTCTTTGCGGCGTTGACGATGTGCGCGGCGTTGATAAGGCGGTCCTGGCAAAAACCGGCGACCGGCCCGGCCGGAACGACAACCGTTCCGACCACGACCGGTTTCAGCCCCGCCGGGCAGGCCACCGCGGCCGAGGCGCCGTAAGCGGACGTACCCGATACCGGGGAACGGACAAGACTGTATGCCAGTGCTGCTCCCCAGACGAGCGCCACAATGGCGATCAGCGCAAACACGGCGCGTGCCCAACGAGAACTCCTCACCCGTCTCCTTTCTGTGATCGCTGTTTCACCATGCTGGACGGTATCTCGCCCCGATGTGGCGCAGCCTTCACATTCCTGAGAGAACTCCGTCCGACACCTAGTCTTGGAGCTCCCGATCTTCCACGGGCACACGAACCACGAACTCGGCTCCGCTGCGTCCGTCCACCCGGTCACGGACTCCGATGGTGCCGCCTCCAGACTCGATGATCTGACGGGCGATGGAGAGTCCGAGGCCGCTGCCGCCTCCCCGCGTGTCACGCACTCGTGAGTCCTCGAGCCTGCTGAATCGGGCGAAGATGCGCTCCCGGTCCGCCTCCGCCACACCTCGCCCGTCGTCGCTCACGACGAGCTGGGCGGAGTTTCCGTCGACCGCGAGGGTGATCGTGATCATCGATTGCGCATGATCGTGGGCGTTGTCCCCGAGGTTTCTGAGCATCCTCGTCAGATCTCGGAGAGATCCTCGAACCCTGGCGCCATCGAGAACGGAAACGCTGACCCTCGGGCCGCCCAGTTGCCGCAACCGCTCCGCCTCCGCAAAGACAAGCTCGTCAAGGTCGACGCGAGACGGCACGACCATGGGCGTGGCCTCGGTGCTGCTGGCGAGAAAGAGCAAATCGTCGATGAGCATCGTCATCCGTTTCACCTGATCCCGCATCGGGGCGAGTTCTGCTGAAATCTCACCGCCGCCGGCGTGCAGGAGGGCGAGGTCCACCTGAATCTGCAGGGCGGCAAGCGGACTGCGAAGTTCATGCGATGCATCTCCCACGAACTGCCTCTGGCGAGTCGCAGCCATCTCGATCCTGATGAGCATGTCGTTCATCGTCGTCGCGAGAAGCGCGATCTCATCGGTTCCAGGGGGAACCGGAACCCGTTGCGAGAGATCGGATGCGTTGATCGCAGCGGCGCGTCGCCTGATGTTTTCGACGGGTCTCAGCGATTGGCGCACGGCGAGCCAGGCGATCGCAGCGACGACGGAGACGACGATCGGGAGTCCGATGATGAAGAGTGTTCTGAGTTGATTGACAGCTGAGTCGACCGGGGCGAGCGACGCGGCGACGTAGATCCAGCCTGGTCCGCCCGGCAGCGTCACCGGCTCCGCCACGATTCGAAAGGCCGCGCCGGTATCGAGCGGGGAATTCGTGATGGTTTTCGTCGTCGTCGTGCGCGTCTGCGGCGGATTCGAAAGCACAGGAGCTTCGCCGGCCACGTTCCCCGTTGATGCGATCACCTTCCCGCTGGCGTCGACGATCTGAACCAGGGATGAATCCGTCGCCGTACCCGGAATGACAGCGCCGAGAGCCCCCGAGTGGGATTGGGCTGAGAGGTCACGCGCCCGAGTCAGTTGAGTGCTGTCGAGTCCGGCGACCAGCAATTGCTGCAGCAGGAGAACCAGGGCAACGCCCGCGATGACGAGCGTCGCCGTTACCACGACCGCCGTAGCGAGAGTGACTCGCGCCCGTATTCCGCTGTGGCGGAAGAGCGTCGCGGGCCGATGGCTCCCTCTCATGATGTGGGCTCGGGTTCGCTCAGCGGGTTGTCGTTCAACCGATAGCCGAGACCCCGAACGGTTGCGATGTCACTCGTTCCAAACGGGCGATCCAGCTTGCGCCTCAGATATCCGATGTAGACCTCCACGATGTTCGAGTCGATGTCGAGTTCTGCGTTCCACACATGTTCAGCGATGGTGTTTCGACTGACGACATGTCCTTTTCGGCGCAGGAGAAATTCCGCGAGTGCGAATTCGCGAGCGGTAAGCGAGATCTCCACATCGCCGCGCCAACATCGAGCCCGAGAGGGGTCGAGTCGGAGCGTCCCGGACCCGAGTATCGGGTCTCTGCTGACGGGAGCTCGTCTCAACAACGCGCGCAGCCGCGCCAGCAGCACGACAAAAGAGAACGGCTTCGTGAGGTAATCATCGGCACCCAGGTCGAGGGCGTCCGCTTCGTCGTATTCGCCGTCCTTGGCGGTGAGCATGAGGATCGGAACGTGCGAACCCGCCGCCCGCAGCCTCGTGCAGACCTCATAGCCGCTGAGCCCGGGCAACATGATGTCGAGGATGACAACGTCGAATTCGGATTCCTGCGCCATCCAGGGTCCGGCGACCCCGTCCGCCGCCCTCTCGGTCACAAAACCCTCCGCGTCGAGACCACGCACGACGGCCTCGGCAATCGCGGCCTCATCTTCAACAAGCAAAACTCTCATCGGTGCTCCAGTAAATACGTTGCCCTAATGAGGCTTTGCCGAACTGACGCAGTCAAGTCAAGCAGTACCCAACGGCGCCGGGTGGTGCGGCAGACAACTTCCCAGTCGGGCTTATCGCAGCCTTACTTTCCGGTGCGATTCTTCATCCAGTCAATCCGACAAACCGATCTCACGGAGCACACAATGAAAATGAAGAAGACTACGATCGCTGCCACCGCGTCCCTCGCCCTGGCTCTGACCGGTATCGGTGCTGGCGCCGCAATGGCGAGCACCCCGGCGCCCACCTCCAGCCCAACAGTCTCGGCCCCGACGGCGACCACGGCAGTGGCACCGTCACCAGAGGCCGAAGTCGCGGACGCGACAGAGGCCGCGGGAACCGAGTCGCCGTCCACCGAAACGCCGACCCCGAGTGACGGGAATGACGGCGGGCACGCCGATCCCGAAGGCGTGGACGTCAACAACCAGGGCGGAGCGTCCGAGAAGTAGTCCGGAAAAGCGACCGCGGCCTCGCTGCGGTCGTTTTTCTGCGCGTGAGCAGGGCTACGGCGCGACGGTTGCGCGAACCGACCAGGCCCGGGCGATCAATGAGATCGAGCCATCCGCCTGCACGGGAATACGCGCTCGAATTCTCTCTCGCAAGCGGACTCTCGTCGGTTCATCGAGCGACATGGCGTAGGCGGGGGCGGGGCCTTGACCGCCCAGGAAAGGCCGCCAATAGTCGTCGAAATTTGCGAACGGCGTCAGGATGTCGATAGCCCGCACCTCTGGCATGAGGAGTCCGGCGCCCGTGAACTGCTCGACCAACGCCTCCGGACGGCACACCGGAAAACGTATGCCTTCATCCAGGCTCGAAGCATCCGGGTCGAGTTCGATCGCGGCATCCCAGAAGTGCCTGATGAGTTCCATCTTTCCGGCGTAGTCCCAGACATAGGCCCCGATGGTTCCCCCGGCGACCGTGACCCTCGCCATCTCGGCGAGGGCTGCAGGCAGATCGGGAACGAAATTCACTACCAGTCCGGAGACGACGACATCGACCGCCGCATCAGGCAACGGAAGCGCATCCGCGCTTCCGTGATGGAGCACCGCACGTCCCGAAAGGTTCTCCCTGGCCGCCCTGAGAAACCCTTCGGACGGCTCGACACCGTCGACCGACAACGGCGAGCACCGGTCCACGATTGCGGCGCACAGTGCTCCCGTGCCGCATCCGACGTCCAGCCATCTTCGTTCCGCCGGAATGTCCAACCACCCGAGGAACACCGGCGCGATGCTACGACTCCACCGGCCGACGTAGTGCTCGTAGAGGCTCCCCC
Organism: Microbacteriaceae bacterium; assembly: GCA_025464815.1. Taxonomy (GTDB): domain Bacteria; phylum Actinomycetota; class Actinomycetes; order Actinomycetales; family Microbacteriaceae; genus Lacisediminihabitans. The sequence continues at coordinate 8,360 of JAODMW010000176.1, forward strand.
GCTGCCAGGTGTCGGACACGTGTTCGTGGCTCATGGTCACGCCTTTCTACGGAACCGCCGGCGCTCGCCGCGAATGGGTTTACCGTACCGCGCATTGCACGACAGGGCAGGTTGGAGAGAAAAGTTTCGCTAACAAGAAACGAAACTTCTGCGCGCAACAGAGCAAGATCTCGCGAGGATTGGGGTCGATCTTGCGGAAATCTCAATGAGTTGTTCATTGACATCATTCGCGGAGGCGGCAAGACTGACCTTGCGGGAAGGTAATTCGAAAGATTTTAGGCGCTTCTCAGCGCATGAGATTTTCGAAACTTTTGTTCAATGAGGAATAGGCGTGTCGGCAAAGCCGCCGACGATCTGAGAGGAAACTGCTCATGACATCACAGTCCAACGGCGCTGCTTTCACACGGCGCGGATTCATCGGATTAGCAGGCGGGGCCGCCGCCACGACAATTCTCGCGGCATGCAGCACGGGTGGCAGCTCGAGCGGTGGGAAGCCCATCAAATTCTGGAATATGCCGTGGGGAAGCACAGCCTTCAATGCGGAAGACAAGAAGATCACGCTGGCCTACAAACCCGCAGCAGGGCTCGGAGCCGCGACCTACCAGGTGATCCAGTGGGCGAACTTCACGCAGACCTTCTCGTCCGCTGTCGCATCGAACACCGGCCCAGCCGTCAGCTCAGGTGGCGGAACGCAGGCGTTCCAGTTCGAGGCGCAGAACAAGATCGCCTACGCGGACAACCTCCTCGACAGTTGGAAGAGCAACGGGTTGTACGACGACTTCCTTCCCGGCCTTATCGACACCATGAAGGTCGACAAGGGCTATGCGGCCGTCCCGTACAACCTCGATATGCGGGTCATGTGGTACAGCAAGTCGCTGATGGACAAAGCCGGCGCCACAGTGCCCACCGACTGGCAGACCTACCTGGACGCCGCGGCGGCGTTGAAGAAGATCGGCGTCTACGGCTACGGCACTGCTGCCGGCGCCGGTGCGTTCACGGGAGGCCACATCCTCGTCAGCTGGATGATCAACAACGGTGGCGGCCTCTTCGATGAAAATCATGCCCCGAACTGCGTCACTTCCGCGAACATCGAAGCGATGCAGTTCGTACTCGAGATGGTCAACAAGGGCTATGTCGATCCGGCCAGTTCGACCTACACGAGCGACAACGCGCAGAGCCAGTGGAAGGCGCAGAAGTTCGGACTCGGCTGGGACACCGCGGGCCTCGCGCAGAACGTCGGTGGCACGGTGGGACCCGACCTCGTCGTCGGCAGTCCGCTCACCGGCCCCTCGGGCAAGAAGGGCGCGCTCTACTTCCCGAACAACATCATGATGTATAAGAACACCCCGAGCCAGAAGGGCTCCGAGGCGTTCCTGACCTACTACTTCCAGAACATGAAACCACTCTGGACCAAGGGCACCGGTATCGGCCTGCCGCCGCTCAAGTCGATCACCCAGACCACGGAGTTTCAGGCCAGTGCGAACAACGTGAAGGTCATCGAGGAGTGGCAGCCGATCGCCCGCACCTGGGCGGCTCCCGGTGGCAACGCGCTGTTCCTCGGCGTCACCGCCGTCGATGGCACACCAGCCATGGATACCTTCACGCAGGGGATCCTGGGCGGCAAGGTCGATGCCAAGTCGGCCCTCACCACTCTGGAGAACTCGATCAAAGACACCCTGAAGAAGTAAGCGACGGCGAGCGGTACCGGCGGCCAGCGGACAGGGGAATAGTTATGTCGACCAACTCCGTCGCGAGTGGACTGCAGCGCGCCAGAAGCGGCGTGGGTGCGGGCGGATCGGGGCCCATAGGGCCACACAAGAGAAAGCTGTTGAGCGCGCGAGCGTGGACGCTCATCCTGTTCGCGGTGCCATCACTGGTACTGCTTCTCCTGATCAACCTCTATCCGGTGGTCTATGCGGCCATCCAATCGGTGCGCAACGGAGATCTGATCGATCCCGGCAATTTCGTGGGGTTCGCGAACTACGCGAACATCCTCAGCCAGCCGAGCTTTTGGAAGGCCGCGCTGTTCACTCTGATCTTCACAGTGACGGGGGTCTTCGGTAGCTGGTTGATCGGACTCGCCCTCGCGTTGCTGCTCCGCACCAGGATTCCGGCAGGAGGCGTATTCAAAGTGCTCCTCCTGCTGCCCTGGGTTGTTCCCGTGGTCGTCTCCGCGACATCCTGGAACTGGCTCGTCGCCACCCCGCAGAGCCCGTTGCCCATACTCGCCCAGTCCCTCGGGCTCGGCAACGTGCTCTTCCTCGCGGATCCCGTGCTGGCGCAGGTCACCGTCTGCGTGTTCAAGGTGTGGATCAGCTTCCCGTTCATGATGATGATGATGAGCTCTGCGCTCGCCTCGGTGGACCTCAATCTCTACGAGGCGGCCAAGGTCGACGGTGCGGGAAGCTGGCAGGCGTTCACGCACATCACGATGCCGCTGATTTCGCGATCGACGTACATCAGCTGGATCCTCATGACGATCTTCTGCGTCAACGACTTTCCGACGATCTTCCTGCTCACCGGGGGCGGTCCGGTGAACTCGACGACTTCGCTGGTCGTGCTGGCCTATCGCACCGTCTTCCAGAACTTCCAGACCGGCCCTGGTGTCGCCATCGCCTTCGTGATGACCCTGGTGCTGGTGGTGATCTCGGTCGTGCTGTACCGCCAGATCAGAAAGGTGAACATCGAATGAGTACCACCGCTGTTCGTACGGGGCTGGCGACCGTCGCATCCACTCCGAAACGGGCTGAATTGAATTCGGGGATGCGCGGCCGATGGTGGCGCTTCCTTCTCGTCTTCGTCATCACCGCGGTCGTGCTCGTACCGATCGCAGCCGTCGTCTTTCTCTCCCTGCAACCTGCGTTGGGCAGCACGACGACGTCGGCGATCACGCTCGAGAACTTTGCGAGCGTCTTCGCCCAAACAAGCGTCGGCGCCTGGATGACCAACAGCCTCGTCGTCACGCTGGTCACCGTCGTGATCGCCGTCGTGGTGGCTGCGCCGGCGGGATACGTGCTTTCGCGTGCCAGAAACCGGCTGGTCTCCGGGTATTCGCTGGTGCTGTTCATCGTCCAGTCCCTGCCGGTGGTGACCGCGGTGATCCCGCTCTTCATCCTGTTCGCCAGCATCGGCCTCGTCGACAACCTGGTCGGGGTGACGATCATCTACGTCGGCTCGACCATGTCCGTCGCAATCTGGATGATGGCCGCCTACTACGACTCCATTCCCATCACCCTCGAGGAAGCTGCGTGGATGGATGGGGCATCCGTGTTCGGCGGTTTCGTTCGCATCGTGTTGCGCAACTCGCTGCCCGGCTTGCTGTCGACGGCGATCTTCTCATTCCTGCTCGCCTGGAACGACTACCTCATCGCCGTGGTCTTCCTGCGGTCAGACGCGAACTACACGCTCCCCGTCGGCCTGGAGACCTTCTTCCAGCAGAACTCCACCAACTGGGGCCTCGTCATGGCCGTCGCCGTCGACATGATGCTGCCGCCGGTGATCCTGTTCTCCGTACTCAACAAGTACTTCAGTGTCGGGGGCATCGGAGGCTCGCTTGCCGGACGATGAGTCGATTGCCATCGCTCTTCTCGCACCGAGTATCCGCGCCGCCGTCAACCGGATCATCCCCGCGGACCAATGGCCCGCAGGGTGGGAAGGCGGAGTCGGGGACTACTTCGCAACCGCCACCCGGGACCTCGCATGGGCACAGCCGGCGCTGCGTTCGTTGAATGCCCGGCTCGATGAGATCGCCGAGACGAACGGCGTCGGCTCGTTCGCCGACCTCACCGGCGACCAGCAGGATGTCGCGCTGGCCGGGCTCGACGCGGAGGCGGACAGCGCGGCGGAGTTTGCTGCGCTGCGCAGGCTGTGCTGGGAGGGTTTCTATGCAGCCTCGAATCGACATACTCCTGTGGGGCTCGAGATGGTCGGCTTCCGTGCGGTACCCGAGGGGGTCACGCCCGTCGAACCCGAGCCGATCGCCGGCCTCCGCACCGACGAGGTGCGCCGCGGTTATGACGCGATAGTCGTGGGCAGCGGTCCGGGCGGTGGTGTCGCAGCGCAGGTACTCGCCCAGGCCGGTAAGAGCGTACTTCTGGTGGAAAGAGCACGGCAGCTGCCGAATTCGGCACTGCGCGGCGACCACCTGCACGGCAAACGCAATGCCGTCTACTGGCCTTCCGCCGGACCCGGTCTCGGTCATCCTCGAGTCGCCCAGTTGCCAGACGGCGAGGATCGGGTCATCGACGGTACCGGTGATGCCGCGCTCTACGGGCTCAATGCCATGGCGTTCGGCGGTGGCACGCGCCTCTGGCAGGGAATGGCCTGGCGCTTCATGCCCGATGATTTCAACATGGCGACCGTCTATGGCAATCCGGATGGCGCGAGTCTCGCGGACTGGCCGATCGACTATGACGACCTGGAGCCGTATTACACGAAAGCGGAGTGGGAGCTCGGCGTCTCGGGGGTCGAAGGCGGTCTCACCCGCCGCACGCCGCGCTCGGCCGGCTATCCGATGCCCCCTATGGGCTCCGAGCCCGCCCGCGAACTTCTCGCGGGTGCTGCCGAGTCGTTGGGCTGGGGCTGGGGGCCGATTCCCCTCGCACTCAACAGCGTGCCGCACGACGGTCGCCCCGCCTGCGTGCGCTGCCCGCAGTGCGTCGGCCACGCCTGTCCGGTGAATGCGAAGAACGGATCGAACAACACCTTCATCCCACGCGCGGTCGCCACGGGCAACTGCGAAGTGCTCTACGACGCCGAGGTCATCGAGGTGCGCGACGGATCCGGCAGAGCGAGCGTGACGATCATGGCTGAAGCCTCGACGCGACCCGTCGAGTTGACCGTCGACGCGGCGGTGGTCGTCGTGTCCGCGGGCGCGGTAGAGACCCCGCGTCTGCTGCTGGCCAGCGGTATCGGCAACGACCACATGGGTCGTCATCTGCACGACCACCGGTTTGTCACGATGCTGAGCACGGTGGATGAACCGGCCAAGCCGTTCATCGGGCCGGGGCACTCGATTGCGACTCTCGACCATGTACATGCGCAGACCATCCCCTGGGGCGGCGGCGTCATCGTCGACCTGATGGGCCTGCTGCCCCTGACGTCGGCATCGGCACCGTCCATGCCGGATGTCCCATTGTGGGGCGCCGGGCACAAGGAATGGATGCGCGGACGCCGCAAGAATGTGTTCGGCGTGTTCGGGATGGGCCAGGAGATCCCGCTCCCCACCTCACGCGTCTCGCTCGCCGATGGCGTGCGAGACCGCTGGGGCAGGCCGGCCGCTGCGCTTCGCAAAAACGTGCACTGGGCGTCGGTCGAGGTCGAGGATGGCATGGCGGTCGCCGGGGCACAATGGCTGGCTGCGGCCGGCGCCTACGACATCCGGCGACAGCGTGGCACCGCCACTGCGTCTGCCGCAGGCGAGCACTCGTGCGGCACGGCCCGCATGGGCACATCGGAACAGAACTCGGCGACGGATCCCTACGGCCGCGTGCACGGCACGAGCCGCATCGTGGTCTGCGACTCGTCGCTGCACCCGACGAATGGGAGCGTCAACCCGGCACTAACGATCGTCGCGAACGCCTTCCGCGTGGCCGACCACCTGGTGCAGGACTGGCGGGCCTGAAGCCGGGCGGTCGGATTGCTCGCTACTCTCGCGATCCCGAGACGTACGCGAACGACTCCGCGACCAGCGCTGCCCACCTGTCGGCGCCGACCCGACCGCCGACCAGCGGAACGCCAACCCATTCCCGCATGGTGCGCTTGCCCTGAGTCAGCCGAGCAGCGGTGCCGTCGTTGACGAGATCGAGTATGCGATCGGCAGGGATCTTGACGATGAGCCGGTCATCGCTGCCGATGAAGGCGAAGATCTTCCCGTTTATCTTCAGACCCTCGCTTGCGAACATGCGTCCCCGACTCACACCGGGTTTGTCGAGATAGTCAGTGGCCAGCGTGTCGAGAAGCCGTCGGCTTTCGGAGGTCACGGCCATCGTGCACCCGGCGAAAGCGGCACCCAATCGTCATCGTCGGGGACGCGCCCGGCCGCGGCGGCCTGCAGCCGAGGCATGAAGTGATCCCATCCGTACCCGTGGCCGGCAACACGGGTCTCCGGAAGCCCGGAATGGACGAGCTCGACGCGGGTTCCGCCCGCGATGGAAACCAGGGTGAAGGCGACCTGCGAACTTCCGGGCGGAAAGTCATCGTCACCAAGGTGTCCCCACGATACGACGACACGATCCGGACGTCGTACCTCCACATACTCCCCGCGAATCGGGAAGCCCGCGATGTCGACCGCGAATCTTCCTCCCGGCACGGGATCGAGTTCTGCATACTCCCCCATCCAGGCCAGCATTCCTTCGGTCGTCACGAGGAAATCGAAGACCACGTCGGCTGGGGCCTCGATTTCGACCGATGTAGCGAAGTCAGCCATGAGTCTCTGGTCCTTTCGAACTCTCGACTGCACGCTTGAGCGCGGAGAGCCTGTCGGGCCAGAAGTACTCGAGGTACTGTCGAACCTCGCCGAATCCATCCGTTCGAACAGCAAAGAGGTGGCGAGTGCCCTCCCGTGCCTCGCTCACGAGACCTGCCGAGCGCAACACGCGCAGGTGGTGGGAGACCGCCTGTTGCGAGATGGTCAGCTGCTCCGCGATATCACCGACGGCCCGAGGCTCGTCTCGCACCAGTGCCAGGATGCTGCGTCGACTGCCGTCGGCAAGAGCCCTGAGCGCACCATCCAGCGAGTCCGAAGCGGCTGCCTGAACGGCGATACCAGTCATCGATGCCTCTTCTCCGGAATGACGCGGCTGCAAACCTCCCGGTGAATCTATCACAAACCATCCCTTGTACTCACCATTGTTTGTAATCTACCCTGTAGCTCAGGACAACGTCGATGAGGAGAAACCAATGGATCTGACTACGCCGGCTGCAATCACCCGCAGATACATCCAGGCGGTGAGCGACCATGATGTGACGCCGCTTCAGCAGCTGTTCTCGGACCAGCTCGTGGCAACCATTGGGGACTCGTCCTTCACCAAGCAGGAGTGGATCGTTGCCATCGAGAAGCTGCTGCCCGCGCTTCTGCGGAACGAGATCAGAAATCTCTTCGTCGATGGCTCGACTACGTGTGTCGTCTACGACTTCGTCACCGACACCGTCGCGGGTGCGGTCACCTGTGTGGAGGTGCTCACCATTCAGGACGGAGAAATTCGTACGATCGAGTTGGTTTTCGACCGTCTCGCCTTCGCCCCCGTCGGGCAGGCCCTCAAAGAACGGGTGGCCGCGGCCAGCTGAGCGCCAGCATCTACCGGGTTCGAACCGCACCGAGGTGATCGTGAACCATTCGCACGACCGAGGCGCCCTCACCGATGGCCGCGGACATCCGTTTCACAGAACCACTGCGCACGTCGCCGACGGCGAATAGGCCCGGGATCGCCGTCTCGAGCGGCAGAGGCGGCCGCCCGA
>JAODMW010000189.1 GCA_025464815.1 Microbacteriaceae bacterium
TCGCCGGCCGAGCCGGGCGCGCGGGCTACGACACCGCGGGCACCGTCGTCGTACAGGCGCCGGACCACGAGACCGAGAACGCACGGCTGCTCGCCAGGGCCGGCGATGATCCGAAGAAGATCAAGCGGATCGTGCGTAAGCGGGCGCCGGACGGTTTCGTCTCCTGGGGCGAGCCGAGCTTCAACCGCCTGGTCGCAGCGGAACCCGAGACGCTCACCTCGAGCATGCAGGTGAACCACGCGATGGTGCTCAACGTGATCGGTCGTGGGGGTGAGCCCTTCGACGAGCTGCGCGAACTCATCGAGAACAACCACGAACCACGGCCACGGCAGCTCGAACTCGCCCGCCAGGCCCTGTCGATCTACCGCACGCTGCGCACCGCCGAGATCGTGCAGCAGGATCCGAACGGCCGCATCAGCCTCACCGTCGACCTGCAGCCGAACTTCGCCCTCAACCAGCCACTCTCGCCCTTCGCGCTCGCCGTCTTCGACCTCATCCAGCCGTCGGAGGGCACCGAGCGCTCGCCCAGTTATGCCCTGGACATGATCTCGGTGCTCGAGGCGACCCTCGACGATCCGCGTCCCGTGCTCTCGGCGCAACAGTTCATGGCCAGGGGCGAGGCCGTCGCGGCCATGAAGAACGAGGGCATCGACTACGAGCAGCGCATGGAGCTGCTGGAGGAGGTCACCCATCCGAAGCCTCTCGAAGAGCTCCTGGATGCGGCTTTCGCGACCTACCGGCGCTCCCAGCCCTGGGTGGGCGATTTCGAGCTGAGCCCGAAGTCGGTCGTCCGCGATCTCTACGAACGTGCCATGACGTTCAACGACTTCATCGGCTTCTACAAGCTCAACCGCTCGGAAGGGCTTGTGCTGCGCTACCTTTCCGACGCCTATCGTGCGGCGCGCCAGACCATCCCCGACGAGGCGAAGACCGAGGAACTGCTCGACCTCATCGAGTGGCTCGGCGAGCTCGTCAGGCAGGTGGACTCGAGCCTCCTCGACGAGTGGGAGGAGCTCATCAACCCGAGTGCGGCGGTCGAGCTCGAGGGTCCCGTCCTGCCGCCGACGCCGCACAACGTGACGACGAACGTTCGAGCCTTCCGCATCCTGGTGCGCAACGAGCTGTTCCGCCGTGTGCAGCTGGCCGCGCTGGAGAACTACGAGGAGCTGGGAGAGCTGGATGCCGCGGCTGGCTTCGACTCGGAGGCCTGGGCGGATGCCATGGACGCCTACTTCCGCGTTCACAATAACCTCGGCACCGGTCCCGACGCGCGCAGTTCCGCCATGCTCATCGTGGACGAGGGAGCCGAACGCTGGGCGGTCCGCCAGATCTTCGACGACCCGGCGGGTGATCACGATTGGGGGATCAGCGCGACGATCGACATCGCCGAGTCCAACGCAGCCGGGGTGGCCGTCGTGCGCGTGGACTCCGTGGGGATGTTGTGATACCCGCATCGGGCGCATCATGATCAGCGCGAAAGACCTGGGGTCGATCGCCGCCGACCGGGTCTATCAGTGGCGTGAGCATGCGCGGAATCTCTTTCGCAGCCGTGTGGCGACCGGTTATCAGGACGGCGCGCTCGACCCCGTGTTGTTGATTCCCGGGGTATACGAGACCTGGCAGTTTCTGCGGCCGGTGGCCGATCGGCTGTACGCGCTCGGGCATCCGATCCATGTCGTCCCCGAACTCGGCTACAACCGCAGGACCGTGACCGCATCGGCGGAGCTCGCCCAGCGCTACCTGGAGGTGTGCGATCTCCGGAGCGTGATCCTCGTGACACACAGCAAGGGCGGCCTGATCGGCAAGCACATGATGGTGGCGGATGACCACCAGGGTCGGATCGCCCGTCTCGTGGCCATCAATGCCCCTTTCGGCGGCTCGATACTGGCCCGCTACGCCCCGAACGCGACGCTTCGGGCCTTTTCACCCGCGGACGAGACGCTCGTCAGTCTCGCCGCGAATCTCGCGGCCAATGACAGGATCGTCTCCATCTACAGTCGGCTCGACCCGTTGATCCCTGGCGGCAGCCGCCTCGAGGGTGCGACCAACATCGAGCTGCCGATGGTCGGGCACTTCAGGCCGCTCGCCTCGCGGCGGCTGTTCGAAGCGGTGGAGGAATCAATCTGAGGGTCTGAGGGTTCAGAATGACCTATGACAAAGAATCAGCGGCTCATCCTGTCGATAGCGGTGCTCGCCTCCTTTGTGGCATTCCTCGACGGTTCGGTGATCACTGTCGCGCTTCCCGCGATCACCAGGGAACTGAGCGGCGGAGTCAGCACCCAGCAGTGGGTGGTCGATGCCTACCTGATCACGCTCGGCTCGTTGATCCTCGTTGCCGGTTCGCTCTCTGACGTCTACGGCCGGATCGTCGTGCTTCGTGCGGGCCTCGTCATCTTCGGTGTCGCCTCCCTGATCTGTGCGATCTCGCCGACCGCCGAAATCCTCATCATCGCCCGCGGGCTCCAGGGCATCGGCGGCGCGCTCCTGGTACCGAGCTCGCTTGCCATCATCATGTCGAACTTCCGTGGTGCCGCCCAGGCGAAGGCGATCGGACAGTGGACGGCATTCACGAGCGCCGCCTTCATCGCCGGTCCGCTGCTCGGCGGGCTCTTCGTCGACCTGCTCTCCTGGCGCTGGGTCTTCGCGATCAACGTGCTCCCGATCGCCGTGACGCTGTACCTGCTGTTCCTGCTGAAGCAGAAAGACGTTCGTGAGCACGGAGTCAGGATCGACTACCCGGGCGCGACGCTCGGCATTCTCGGTCTCGGTCTCCCGGTTTTCGCGCTCATCGAGCAGGGAAACTACGGCTGGGCCAGCCCGGTCATCTACCTGCCGATGGCGTTCGGCATCCTCGCGTTCGCCGCGTTCCTGTGGCGCGAGAAGACGGCGAGGCAACCGATGATGCCCCTCAGCCTGTTCCGCGTGCGCAACTTCGCCGTGGGCAACATCGCGACGACGTTCATCTATTCGGCCCTCTCCCTCGGCGGTTTCCTGTTGCCCGTATACCTTCAGGAGGTGGGAGGGTACAAAGCCACCCTGGCCGGACTGGCGATTCTGCCGGTGACGATCATCAGCATCCTGCTGTCGTCCTATGTCGGCGGGCTGGCCGGGCGTTTCGGACCCCGGCTGTTCATGACGGTCGGTCCGATCCTCGGCGGCTGCGGGTATCTCTATTTCCTGCTGATGGGATCCCACCCGGACTACTGGATCGAGGTGCTGCCCGGCGTGATCCTGTTCGGCCTCGGATTGACGATCACCGTCGCGCCGCTCACGAGCGCGATCCTCGGCTCGATCAGCCAGGCGCAGTCGGGAATCGGCTCGGCCATCAACAACGCGGTCTCGCGTGTCGCCGGACTGATCGCCACCGCCATGATCGGCCTCATCATCGGGTCGCAGCTGGACGTGAACGGGTTCCACCGGGGAATGCTCGTGACAGCCGTGCTGCTCATTCTCGGCGGTATCGTATCGGCGATCGGTATCCAGAACCCGAGGAAGAGCGAGCCCGTCGCGGCGTCCGTTCCGGTGCAGAGCCCGCAGGGGTCCGGCTAGCCGGCGACCGAGGCCGGCGGCGCGCGATTGTTCCCCTTTGCAACGTTTGTGGCTGCTCGACCGGGCGCAAACCTTCCAAAGGGGAACAATAAAGGGAAGGATGGCAGCTCAGCCGAGCAGGATGCGTTCGCCGCTGAATGAGAGCAGCACGACGTTGACGAGCGCCGCGGCGATGATGAGCTGGAAGAGCAGTCGCGTCGGCGGCCTGCGGAGCACGAGTGCGATGCCGAACGCCAGCAGCAGGGTGAGCAGGAATCCGATCCACTGCAGCACGGTTTTCTCACCGCCCGGCCCTGCGAAGGCGAGCAGCGCGGCGAGTGCCAGCGCTACGTAGATGACGACGCCGGATGCGCGCCGCCCGAGCCGGTGAGGCAGGCCGCGGATGCCGGTGCGCTCGTCGTCGTCGAGATCGGGCAGCACGTTCGCAAAGTGGGCCGCGACACCGAGCAGGGCGCCGAGGCCGAGTGCCCACGGCGCCGCAATCGCCGGGACCGCGCGGGCGAGCGCGACGACCATGGGGAGCAGGCCGAAGCTCACGATGTAGGGGAGCACCGATGCCGGGGTGTTCTTGAGACCCGCGTTGTAGGTCCAGGCCGACGCGATGAATACCGCGTGTGCAAGCGTTGCCCATGGCCCGAGCGGCAGGGTGAGCAGGATTGCGAGTGCGGCGGTCACGAAGGCGGTCGTGCGAACGGTGCCGGCACTGATCTGCCCGAGAGCGACAGGTTTGTCGGTGCGGCCGACGGCGCGATCGCGGTCGGCGTCGATCCAGTCGTTCGACAGACCGACCGAAGCCTGGTCGAGCAAGAACGCGACACCGAGGATTACCAGGCGCCACGGGTCGAGCCCGAGCCCGATACCGAGCACGACGGCCACGATGCTGACCGCGATGGAGGGTCCGGGATGCGTGGAACGGGCCAGCGAGACCACCTTGTTCGGCATCCGTCCATGCTAGTTGCCGTCGTCTTGCAATTTTCTTGCGTACTTTTGCGTAGAATTTCAGACATGTCGAAGAGGCTTGCCGAAGTTGCACGAAAAGTCGGGGTCAGCGAGGCCACCGTCAGCAGGGTGCTCAACGAGAAGCCCGGAGTGTCCGATGCGACGCGCCAGGCGGTGCTCACGGCTCTCGACGTGCTGGGCTACGAGCGCCCCACCAAGCTCAGAGGAGAGCGGGCCCGGCTGGTCGGGCTCTTTCTGCCTGAGCTCAACAACCCGATCTTTCCCGCTTTCGGCGAGGTGGTCGGCGGTGCGCTGGCGCAGAACGGCTATACGCCGGTGCTGTGCACGCAGAGCGCCGGCGGGATCTCCGAGGCCGAGTACGTCGAACTCCTCCTGCAGCAGCAGGTGTCCGGTGTCGTGTTCGTCGGCGGCCAGTACACCCAGCAGGACGCGCCGCACGAACACTACGTCCGCCTCACGGAGCTCAAGCTCCCGACCGTACTCGTCAACGCGCCGATCGAGGGACTCGGTTTCGCGACCGTGTCGACGGACGACGCGGTAGCCGCAGAGCAGGCCATCGCCCATCTCCACCAACTGGGTCATACGCGAATCGGCCTGCTCCTCGGGCCGGCGGACCACATCCCATCACTGCGCAAGCTCGCGGCGGCCCGCCGGGTCGCGGCCACCCTCGGCCTCACGTTCGACGACGACCAGATCGTGCAGTCGCTCTATTCCCTCGAAGCAGGCCAGGCCGGGGCCGCGCGGCTTCTCAGGGCCGACGTCACGGCCATCCTCTGCGCGAGCGACCCGCTCGCCCTCGGCGCGATCCGCGCCGTTCGTCGCGCGGGGCTCCGAGTTCCGCAGGACGTGTCCGTGATCGGCTTCGACGACTCCGCCCTCATGAACGCCATCGATCCGCCCCTCACGACGGTGCGGCAGCCGATCGAGCCGATGGGCCGCATGGTGATCGAGCTGCTCGTCGCGCAGATCTCGGGTGTGGATGTCGTGAATGACGAGTTCCTCTTCGAGCCGGAACTCGTGGTCCGGGGATCGACGGGACCGGTTCCCCCGAGTGCAAGCGTGCGCAAAGCTACGTAAGTTTCTTACTATTTGTTTAGTTCTTGCATCAATCTGTTCTTAAAGCTACATTTTCACCAGTGCGTTAGAGCACGGTGCCTTCGGGCGCATGCCAACACCGGCGTTGACAGGAATGAGCTTTACGTTGGATTCGCTCCGCACTCCGTTCGCCTCAGCATCGCTGAGCGAGACAGACCCGCTGAACAAGGATGCCGGGATCGTCTCGCCGAGCACGAACGACCCCGACTGGTGGCGCAGTGCCGTCGTCTATCAGATCTATATCCGCAGCTTCGCGGACGGCGACGGTGACGGGACCGGCGACATCGCCGGAGTGCGATCGAGGCTGGGCTACCTGCGGGATCTCGGCGTCGATGCGATCTGGTTCACGCCCTGGTACGCATCGCCTCTCGCCGACGGAGGTTACGACGTCGCCGACTATCGCGCGATCCACCCCTCCTTCGGCGAGCTCGCCGAAGCCGAGGCGCTCATCCGCGAGGCGCTCGAGCTGGGCATCCGCACGATCATCGATGTCGTTCCGAACCACGTGTCCGACCAGCATCCGTGGTTCCAGGCGGCCCTCGCGGCGGGCCCGGGGTCTCCGGAGCGTGAGCGCTTCTGGTTCCGCGACGGTCGCGGTCCGGATGGTGACGGCATCCCCACCCACTGGGTCTCCGATTTCCAGGGTGAGACCTGGACGCGCACGACCAACCCCGACGGGACCCCGGGCCAGTGGTACCTGCACCTCTTCACCCCGGAGCAGCCCGACCTCAACTGGAACCATCCCGATGTGCGTCGCGAGTTCGAAGACGTGCTGCGCTTCTGGTTCGATCGCGGCGTCGCGGGGGTGCGCATCGACTCGGCGGCCCTGCTCGTGAAGGACGAGAACCTGCCGGAGGTGCCGAAGAACCCGCAGCCCGGCCAGCATCCGACGGTCGACCGGGATGAACTGCACGACATCTACCGTGGCTGGCGCACGGTAGCCGACTCCTATCCTGGCGCCCGCAGCCTCGTCGGCGAGATCTGGTTGCCGGATATCGAGCGTTTCGCCAAGTACCTGCGGCCGGACGAACTGCACATGGCCTTCAATTTCGATTTCATGGCCAGGCCGTGGGATGCCGCGAACCTGCGCGCGTCCATCGACGCGACCCTCGCGGCCCACGCCCCGGTCGGCGCGCCATCGACCTGGGTGCTGTCCAATCACGACGTCACACGTCCGGTCACCAGGTATGGCAGGGAGGATTCCTCCTTCGCTTTCGCGGCCAAGCGCTTCGGCACCCCGACGGACCTCGAGCTCGGCACGAAACGCGCTCGGGCCGCTGCGTTGCTGACCGCGGCCCTGCCCGGCTCGCTCTACATCTACCAGGGCGACGAACTCGGCCTCCCCGAAGCCGAAGATATTCCCGCCGGTCTCATCCAGGATCCGATGCACTTCCGCTCACAGGGGGTCGACCCGGGAAGGGACGGATGCCGCGTGCCCCTGCCGTGGCGCGGCACCGCCGCCGGATTCGGCTTCGGCCCGGAGGGCGCCGCCCAGCCATGGCTGCCGCAGCCGGAGAGCTGGGCCCGCCTCACGGTGGAAGAGCAGGAGAGCGACCAGGGGTCGATGCTCTGGCTGTACCGCGAAGCTCTGCGCATCCGCCGCCGCATCCCCGCCATGACCGAGGGCGACTTCGCCTGGGTGGACGCCGGCGACGGGGTGCTCTCGTTCTCCCGCGGCACGGGTTTTCTCTGCGTAATCAATCTCTCCAGCGCTCCGATCGAGCTGCCGGAACACGACAGCATCCTCCTCAGTTCGACGCAGCTCGTCTCCGGACGGCTGCCCCCAGACTCTTGCGTCTGGCTACGCACACAGCACTAGCCGCCGGAGAACAGAGTTTCGCCCTCCGGGCGAACGCCTGAGCACCACAGAAATACTCCTAACAACACAAAGAAAGGCAAGACAATGAAGTCAGCAATCAAAGTCGCAGCAGCCGGCGTCGCCGTGCTCGCGACTGTTGCAGCCCTTGCCGGGTGCAGTCCGACACCGGCAGCCGACGGAAAGGTGTCGATTTCCGTCGTCAGCCTCATCCCCGGCAGCAAGCAGGAGGCTTTCGACGCCTTCGACGCACAGGTCAAGCAGTTCGAGAAGGCCAACCCCAACATCACGGTCAAGGCCGAGGAATACGAGTGGACCGGCCCGACCTTTGCGGCCCAGCTCGCCGGCGGGACGCTCCCCGACGTCTTCACCATTCCTTTCACCGATGGTAAGACGCTCATCGAGAACGGGCAGCTCGCCGACCTGACATCCCTCGTGAAGGCGCTGCCATACGCGGACAAGTTCAACCCGAACGTGCTCTCCGCGGCACAGGATGGCAGCGGCAACATCTTCGGTGTGCCGACCGCCGCCTACGGAAGCGCGCTGCACTACAACCGTGCGCTCTTCACGGCTGCCGGCCTCGACCCGAACAAGCCGCCGACGACCTGGGACGAAGTGCGGGCGGATGCCAAGCAGATCGCCGCGAAGACCGGCCAGGCCGGCTACATGCAGATGACGCAGAACAACACCGGTGGATGGCAGCTGACGACCGCGACCTACGCTCGTGGTGGCAGCGTTGAGACCACGAAGAGCGGCAAGACCACGGTCACGCTCGACAACCCCGGCACGAAGAGCGCCCTCGAGTTCCTGAAGACGCTGCGCTGGGAGGACAACTCCCTCGGCAGCAACTTCCTTTACGACTGGGGCACG
>JAODMW010000199.1 GCA_025464815.1 Microbacteriaceae bacterium
TCCGATCGCAGGACAGAGCAACACGATGCAACCCAGTATCCGGGCCGGGACCCGGTCAATGATGAACCCTCCGCCAAGCCGACCCATCATGCCGGCCGCACCCAGAACGGTGAGAAGAAGTGCCGCCTGGGCAGGTTCAATTCCTCGGTCGATCATCATCGGGACAATGTTGATCTGGAGGCCGGTGACGATTAGTCCGACCGACGCGATGGAAAGCGCGATCATCCAGAAGTGTCGACCACGGACTGCCTGCTTGAACGTCAGGCCCGGGAGCTCGAGATTGACGACCTTCTTGTCTTCCGCGACAGCCTCCTTCACCAGGCGTCCCCGCACCGAGCGCTCGGCCCGCACCCGCACCAGTAGTGAAACGGCTGTGGTCGAGACGATCACGACAATGATGGCAAGCACCGCATAGGCACCCCTCCAACCGACCGAGAAGATGAGCGCACCCGCAATCAGAGGAACGACCGCCGAACCCAGACCCCAGACCCCAGACATCACGCCGATCGCGACTCCACGCTTGTTGTCGAACCAACTCACCAGCGCTCTACTGAATGGAATACTCGTTCCGGAGCCCAGCAGGCCGTGCATGAAGAAGATGAGGTAGAAGGGCCAAATTGGCCCTGGCTGAACCGTTCCCAGCAGTCCCAAGCAGATCGCGTAGCCGATGAAGCTCGGGATGATGATCCATCGAACGGCGAACCGATTGAGCAACCGGCCAACGATGACGAGACCAATAGCCATGCCGATAGCGGCAAAGAAGAAACCCGTCGTAACCTCGGTGCGGCTCCATCCGTTCTCCGCGGTGATCGGGATTACGAAGAGGCCGAGAGTTCCCAACCCCACCGGCCCGGGTGCAACCATTCCCGCGATACCGGCACCGACGATTACCCACCACGGGGAGCGGGCTTTGCGCTGTGGTGCTGTACTGACATTCATTTAGTGCTCCTCATTGAGTTGAAAATGACTGAACTAGCGATAGCGATGCGGAAGCGGTTAGCCACGATTGGCGTGCGGCACCTTAGGCTCTTGGCCTCGATGGTCCCGCGATGACCTGCGACTCTGTAAAGACTGCAGAAGTCCCCCACGCCCGCCACCGTGGACGTGTTGGAAAGCCGGCCGAGGGTCAGCTGGTGAGGTGCACCAGCAAGTACCTCAACTGGTTGATGAACGTGCTCCAGCCGCGCTTGGGCTCCCCCACCAACTCGAAATGCAGGTCACGCCGCGCCATGTCGTGGTCGGCCATGGGTGTACTCCCTTGTACGAGATTGCCTGTGTTCGTTCTCAGGATCACACCGACGACCGAGGGTGCCCAGCGCAACTATTGAGACGCGCGCGCGCTAAAGCCGGCACGGTGCATCGGACTGAAAGCGCAAGGTGAACCACTGGATCTTCGGTGTCGCTCCCCTCGGGCGCCTCAGGCGCTACGCCAAAACACCGAGCTGATCGCAGGGGACGAGGCCGCATCGCAGGAGTTCGTCGACCGCATGACGACTTTTCTCCGGCTCCTCTTTACTCGCCTGCGGCCCGCGCCCGGACGCACTCCGCCCCTCAAAGCCCTTCTGCGAAGTCATCCACGCCCAGCGCGATGGCTTGGGCGCGGCGCTGGCGAGCCGACGGTGCTGCGGCGGCCGCTATTGTTGCGAGCGCCGCCACGCCGGCGCAGACCCAGAAGCCGATCGTAAACGCGTCGTCGGACGGGAGACCCTGGGGGCTGCTGTTCGAGGTGATGATGGCCGCGATAACAGCTGTACCGATGCTGCTGCCGATCGTGCGCGCGATAGTGTTCACACCGATCGCTTCTCCGGTCTGCAGCGCTGGGACGCTTTCGATGATGGCGTTAGACATCGACGCGAACGCGAGCCCGATGCCGGCGCCGGTCAGGACACCTGAGACGATTACCTGCCAGATCTGGACATGGGCGATCGCGGGAAGCACGAAGGCTGCGGTCACGAGAGCGCCACCGATCAGCATCGGAACGTTGGGCCCGATCCGGCGGACGAGCATTCCCGCGACAGGCCCGAAGACCACCATCATGAGAACGGTGGGCAGCAGGAACAGGCCGGCTTCGGAGACGCTCTTGCCGAACCCGTAGCCGGTAGCAGCGGGCAGTTGCAGCAAGGTGGGCACGAGCACGAAGGTGCCGAACATCGCGAACCCGAACGCCAATGCCACCAGGTGTGCCGTCCAGACTCCACGGTTCTTGATCAGGCGCACGTCAATCAGGGGGTCTTTGACACGCAGTTCGACGACAACGAAGATCAGCAAGGTCAGAGCTCCGAGAGCGAGGAGTCCCAACGTGCCGAATGAAGCCCATCCCCATTTCTCGCCCTCGGTGATGGCAAGCAGGATCGAGACGAGGGAAACGGCAAGAATTGCGGTGCCGACGACATCAAGCCGACCGGGCTTCTTGACGCTCGATTCAGGCATACCGAAGATCACGCCGAGCAGGGCGATCACGATTAGGACCGCAGGAAGCCAGAAGAGCCAATGCCAGGTCAGTGCCTCGATGATGGGTCCCGCCGCGACAATGCCCACACCAGCTCCGACGCCAAATATGGCGGAGAGCAGTCCGATCACAACACCGATCCTGTTGCGGGGCAGCTCGTCTCTGACGATCGCAATCGACAGAGGCATGATCGCACCCGCGGCGCCCTGAAGGGCTCGAGCAACGATGAGTATGCCGAGGTTCGGAGCGATCGCCGCCAGCAGAGTGCCGCCGAGTAGTAGCGACAGCACAACGATCAGCATCCGTCGCTTGCCGACCATGTCGCCAAGGCGACCCAGTACTGGTGTAAGCACGGCAGCAGACAGCAGGTATGCGGTGAGGATCCAGGAAGCATCGCTGGTCGCGACGTTGAGATCTTTGCCGATCGTGGAAAGCGCCGGCGCAACCAATGACTGAAGGACGGCGAAAGAGACACCGCCCAACGCGAGATAGAGGACGACGAGTACGCCGTTCGGTCGGCGTTTGCTACCCGTTGCGGGGTGGGCACGGTTGGCCGTGGATCTGGCCAGGGTGTCTGTCATCGGAGTTTCTCCACTACTTGTCGGGCGAGCGCGACGGCTCTTATCGTGATCTCGTCAATGGGTGCGTCGCTTCCGGCGGCGATCCATTCCTTCGCGGAAATGCGCACCGAAGCGGTGCACAGCGAGAGGATCGGTTCAGCCAGCAGCGACGCTGCTCCGGCGGAGTCTGAAAATCGAGGGTCGTGTGACATCAGCTTGCGAACGGCGTCCAAGAGTTCGTCGGTGATGCGGGTCAGTCGAGCGACCTTGCGGGCGAACAGCTCGGGATAGCGCCGCAGGATCTCTGTGCGCGACTGGTGAAGCGATGTGTTCTGCAGCGATGGGCTGATGAGTTCGACAATGAGTCCGACCGAGGACGTCACGACGTCGTGGTCGCGAGCGGACCGGGCGTGAGCGAGCACGATCTCGTCGGTGACCTTGATATCCGACAGGCCGAGGATTGCGTCTTCTTTGCTGTCGAAGTAGTTGAAGAAGGTCCGCGAAGACACCTCGGCCTCTTCGCAGATCGCCTCAATAGTCGCCAGGTGGATGCCATCGCGCAACACGAGATCCACTGCGGCCCGCTCCATCCGGGCGCGACTCTGCAGCCGCTTGCGGTCACGCAAACCCTGAGTTGTTTCTTGCATGACTACATAATTGCACAATGTGCATAATTAATCAACTGCAAAAGTTCATTACTGAATTTACTGCGAATCGATAGTCGCCCCTTGGAGTCAGTAGCGTTCGTTAGGCACTCGCTGGACGACGCGCTGGGCCGCAAGTGGCGCATACCGGAGTCGTCGCTCATCATAAGAGTGGCGCGCCTGCTGAGGGGGGCGCGCCATTCGATTGCGAATGAGTGGTCAGGCCGCGACGGTCGAGGTCACGTGCGTGAGCTCTGTGGTGAAGAACTCGATGAGCTTGGTGACGGCGGGCGTCACGTGTTGGTCCTTGTCGTAGAGGTCGACGTGGCTGGCTCCGTCGATCCACTGCAACCGCTTGGGCTCCTGCGCGTTCTCGAAGGCCTCGGTGGTCATGTGCTTCGTGACCGCCTCGGTGCCGACGATCATCAGCAGCGGGCGCGGTGCGATCATGCCGATGAACCGGAATGGGTCGAACGATACGATGCGGTCGATGCTGTTCCAGGTGAAGGTCTTTGCCGAGCGCGGGTGCTGCGCGCGGTCGGTGCGGTAGTACTCCCAGCCTTCGAAGGTGTGCTGGCCGAGCGCGCGGGCCTGCTCCGCGGTGTCGGGGAAGATCGGGAACTCCCCTACGCCTTCGCCTCGGGCTTCAGCGGTGCGACCGGCCGCCGCCGCGTCGAGCATCCCCTGGATGACCGCTGGGTCTTGGGTGCCGTCCGCACCCTCACGGAACTGGCGGCCGATGTCGGCGGCGCTGACCGTGGCGACGGCCTTGATCCGGTGATCGGTAGCCGCGGCCGGGATAACGTATCCGCCGGATGCGCAGATGCCGAACGCCCCGATCCGGTCGGAGTCGACCGCCGCATGCGCACTGAGGAACGATACGGCCGCTTTGAGGTCCTCGACACGGTGGGCAGGATCCTCGAGACCGCGCGGCAAACCCGCGCTCTCGCCCTGATAGGCGGCATCGAAGGCCAGAGCGATGAATCCCTCGCGGGCCAGCCGTTCGGCGTAGAGGCCGGCCGCCTGCTCTTTCACACCACTGGCGGGATGGCCGACGACGATCGTCGGGCGCGGCCCAGTGACGTCGTCGTCCGGGGTGTAAAGGTGGCCGGCGATCGTGATGCCGGCGCTGTCGAAGGTGACGTTCGTTTTCATGGGTGTTCTCCGATTCGTTGGTGCGAGAGGGGCCCGGGTGCTTCTCGAGTTTCTGGCACCTGATCAGGCTCACCCCGCACGGACGCCAGGAAAAGAGGCAGGTTCTCGCCTGGGAAAGAACCTGCCCTGTCACTGGTGCGGTTCGACGCGGACAATGGATGTCATGAGTCCTGCGCCCCGCCGACCCTCCGAGCTCGGCGACTTCCTCAAGGCGCGCCGTACCCGGCTGACGCCGCGGGAGGTCGACCTGCCCGACAACGGCTCGCTCCGCCGGGTGCCAGGACTACGGCGAGAGGAGGTCGCGCAACTCGCGGCGATCAGCGTCGACTACTACACACGCCTCGAACAAGGACGGGTCCAGGCATCCGCCTCGGTCCTGATCACGCTCGCCCGGGCTCTGCGCCTCGATGACGACCAGCAGACCTACCTGTATGAGCTGGCCGGCAAGATAGCTGCCAGGCCTCGACGCCGCCCACTCCAGCGCGTACGCCCGGCC
>JAODMW010000233.1 GCA_025464815.1 Microbacteriaceae bacterium
CGAACTGACGATGCCGACCGGCTTGTTGAGCATGAGGTAGCGGCGGGAGGTGTCGAGCTGGATGGCGACCCCGTCGACGGCCACGAGATCCGTTTCGAGCACTCGGCGGCCGAGTTCGGTGACCACCTCGCCGTTCACCTCCACCCGTCCCGCCTCGATGAGGTTCTCGGAGACCCGACGAGACGCGACGCCGGCCGCCGCCATGAGCTTCTGGAGACGCACGCCGTCCTCGGCCGGATCGCGGTCAGCGGACATCGTCGAAACCTTCCGACCCGTCGGCGAGCAGCGGCGAGATCTGCGGCAGCTCATCGAGGGAGTTGACTCCGAGCTGGGCGAGGAGGTTGTCCGTCGTGGCGTAGTGGATCGCACCGGTCTCGCTGTCGGTGAAGGCTTCCGTGATCAGACCGCGTCCGAGCAGCGTGCGCACGACGGAGTCCACGTTGACGGCGCGGATGGATGCTATCGCCCCGCGGCTGATCGGCTGCTTGTAGGCGATCACGGCGAGGGTCTCGAGCGCGGCCTGCGAGAGCCGGGTGGGATTCTGGGTGAGCACGAAGTCGCGCACGGCGTCGTCGTACTCGGCGCGCACGTAGACGCGCCATCCGCCCCCGACCTCGCGGAGTTCGAATCCGCGCCGTACCCCGCCGTTCGCGCCGTCGAAGTCGGCGACCAGCCGCTCGATCGACTGCCTGACCGCGGGAACCGGGCTGCCGAGCGAGGTGGCGAGCGAGACGAGGCTCTGCGGCTCATCCGCGACCATCAGAATCGCCTCGATGGCCCTCTCGAGGTCCACGATCGGCGGCCTGACCTGCTCGACGGAAATCATCTCGGTGTCAACCATCGTAATCAGCTCCCAAACTGGCCAGGCTCTCCTCTGACCACTGTTCGGCGGTCCAGCGGATCGTGAGTTCGCCCAGCGGTTCCAGCTGGTCGAAAGAAATGGATGAGGCGCGATACAGCTCGAGCACCGCAAGAAAGCGCGCGATGACCA
The DNA here is from genome assembly GCA_025464815.1 of Microbacteriaceae bacterium. Classification (GTDB taxonomy): domain Bacteria; phylum Actinomycetota; class Actinomycetes; order Actinomycetales; family Microbacteriaceae; genus Lacisediminihabitans. The sequence goes on from JAODMW010000233.1 coordinate 992, forward strand.
CACCTTTGAGGTCGGCTCCGGCGATGAGCTGGCGGAAGGTCATCGGCTCTCCCCCGCGCAGCAGTGCCACGACGTGGGCCGCCTGCTCGCGGATGCTGACCAGCGGCGCGTGAAGGTGGTCGAGTCCGACGGTCGGCAGCTCGCGCGGCGTGAGTGCCAGCGCCGCGAGCGCCGCGAAATCGTCGGCGCTCAGTGTCCAGACGAGCTCGGGTGTCTGCCTGCGGTACTTCTCCTCGAGGCGAACCGACCGCACGTGGCGCGTCGACTCCCCGTCGAGCTGACCGGAGAACCAGGTGGTCACCTCCTTGAAGGCGCGGTATTGCAGCAGCCGCGCGAACAGGAGGTCCCTTGCTTCGAGCAGTGCGACGTCCTCGGCGTCGACCAGCTCACCCTGCGGCAAGAGCCCGGCCACCTTGAGGTCGAGCAGCGTGGCGGCCACGACGAGGAACTCGCTCGCCTGGTCGAGTTCTTCCACAGAATCCAGCTGGCGAAGGTAGGCGATGAACTCGCCCGTGACGATGCTCAGCGAGATCTCCGTGATGTCGAGCTCGTGCTTGGCGATGAGCGACAGCAGGAGGTCGAACGGACCGTTGAAGTTGCTGAGGCTGACCGAGAATCCGGATGTCTCGTCCAGGTCCCCGCCGGGCAGTTGCGTGTTGGCGCTAGGCGATTGCGCCACGGGAGATCAACTCTCTGGCGAGCTGGCGGTAGGCCTCGGCCGCCTGGTGCTCGGGAGCGAACTCGGTGATCGGCGTGCCGGAGACACTCGCATCCGGAAACTTCACCGTGCGCCCGATGACAGTCTCGAAGACCCTGTCGCCGAAGGTCTCGACGACACGATCGAGCACCTCACGCGAGTGGAGGGTGCGCGAGTCGTACATCGTCGCGAGGATACCGTCGAGCTCGAGTGCCGGATTGAGCCGATCCCTGACTTTGTCGATCGTCTCGACGAGCAGGGCGACACCGCGGAGGGCGAAGAATTCGCACTCGAGCGGGATGAGCACGCCGTGGCTGGCGGTGAGCGCGTTGACGGTCAGCAGGCCGAGGGACGGCTGGCAGTCGATGAGGATCACGTCGTATTCGCCGCTCACCTGACGCAGCACCCTGGCGAGGATCTGCTCGCGGGCGACCTCGTTGACGAGGTGCACCTCCGCCGCCGAGAGATCGATGTTGGCCGGGATGATGTCGAGGTTGGGGGTCGACGTCTGCTGGATCGCCTCGTGGGCGTCCTTCACACTGCCGAGCATGAGGTCGTAGATGTTGGCGACGTCGTGCATCGCGACGCCGAGACCCGCCGAGAGGGCACCCTGAGGATCGAAATCGACGGCGAGCACCCGGCGGCCGTAGCCGGCAAGGGATGCACCGAGGCTGATGGCGGTCGTCGTCTTGCCGACCCCGCCCTTCTGGTTGCAGAGCGCGATGATGCGCGCCGGACCGTGCGAGCGGAGCTGGTTCGGCTCGGCGAAACTCCTCCGTGGGCGGCCGGTCGGTCCGTTTGCGGGGACATCGATACCGGCGAGTTGTTGAGCCGACCTGTTCCGCTTAGCTGTCATCCCGACATTCCTTACCCTCGGTCGCCGGCGCCTGCCGACCGAGACGATTCTACCCAGGCGACGGCGGCCGTCCGCGAGGCTCGCCTGGGCGTTTGCGAACCTCGACGCGCGCTGTCACGACAGGCTGGGTCAGCGTGCCCTCGGGTGCGCCGTCGTGTACATGTCGCGCAGCGTATCGGCGGTGACCAGCGTGTAGATCTGCGTAGTGGCGACGGACGAGTGGCCGAGCAGTTCCTGCACCACCCGCACATCGGCTCCACCGGCGAGCAGGTGGGTGGCGAAGGAGTGGCGGAAGGTGTGCGGCGAGATCTCGAAACCGAGCTTCGCCTTCTCCGCCCGCGCACGGATGATGAGCCACGCGTTCTGGCGCGACACCCGCTGTCCGCGCAGTCCGAGGAACAGGGCGGGCGTGGATGCGCCGCGAACCGAGAGCAGTGGACGTGCGCGCACGAGGTAGGCGTCGATGGCATTCCGCGCGAAGCTGCCGAGCGGCACGATTCGCTGCTTGCCGCCCTTGCCGAACAGGCGCACGACATCCACGCTTCCGCCCTCGTCCCCGATGATGTCGTCGACGTTGAGATCCACAGCCTCTGAGATGCGGGCACCCGTCGCGTAGAGCAGCTCGAGCAGCGCCTTATCCCGCAGCGACTGGATGTCGTCGCCGCTCGCGGCATCCAGCACGGCGGCCATCTGCTCGATGGTGATCGCTTTCGGAAGCCGGCTCGCCAGCTTGGGCGGCTTGACGTCTATCGCGACGTCCGTGGCGACGAGGCCCTCCTCGAGCAGGAAGCGATGGAAGCTGCGCACGGACGAGAGCATCCGCGCCGTCGACGATGCGGTGAGCGCCCCCTCGGGCCGCGTTCGCAACTGCTGGGCGAAGGCCGAAACGTCGGCCTGGGCGATGCCTTCGGGAGTGGCCACGCCGCGCCCCGCCAGACTGTCGCGATAGGCGGCGAGGTCGCGCCGGTAGGCGGAAACCGTGTTCACGGAGAGGCCACGCTCGATCGAGACATGACGCAGGTATCGGTCGACCGCGCTGTCGAGTGCCGAAGCCTGCTCATTAGACACGGGGCCGCAATTTCGGATGCCGCGGCCACGGTGAATCCGCATCGCCCAGGTTGGCCCAGCCGCGCGCACGGGACGCATGTGCGGCGAGCAGGGCGATGGACAGGATCGCGTTGCCGACCGACCGCTCGAGCACCGCGTCCACGGCGTCGTCGAGATCGACCCAGCGGGTCTCGATATCGGCCTCCTCTTCGTCGCGGTCGAAGACGCTGTCCGTCGCGCTCAGGCCACGGGCGAGGTACACGCGGATGACCTCGTTGCTTCCACCGGGCGATGTCGCGAAATCACAGAGCAGCCCCCAGTCCGATGCGACCAGGTCGGCCTCTTCCGCGAGTTCCCGCTGCGCACCGATGACCGGCGATTCGCCGTCGATGTCGAGCAGCCCCGCTGGGATCTCCCAGTCCCGGGCGCCGATCGGATGACGATACTGCTTGATGAGCAGCACACGGTCCCGCTCGTCCAACGCCAGGATCGCGACGGCACCGGTGTGGTCGACGTATTCGCGCGTGATGCTCGAGCCGCCGTACTCGAAGGTGTCCTGCCGGATATCCCAGACATGACCGTGGAACCTGACCTCGCTCGACTCGACCCTCACAGGGAAGTCGTCGTCGACCAGATCCGCGGTCACCACGTCGTCGGTCATCCGATCAGGCGTCCTTCACTTCGAACAGGCGGCTGGCCTCCTGGCGCTCGAGGGCGGCACCGACGAGCCCCTGGAACAGCGGATGCGCGCGGTTCGGGCGTGAGCGGAGTTCCGGGTGTGCCTGCGTTCCGACGTAGTAGGGATGAACCTCTCGCGGCAGCTCGACGAACTCGACGAGATGGCCGTCGGGTGATGTTCCGGAGAACTGGAGCCCGGCATCCGCGATCCGGCCACGGTAGGAGTTGTTGACCTCGTAGCGGTGGCGGTGACGCTCGGAGACCCGCGAGGCGCCGTAGGCGGCCGCGACGATCGAGCCCTCGGCGAGGTCCGCCGGGTACAGTCCGAGTCGCATCGTTCCGCCGAGGTCTCCCCCGGCGATGATGTCGACCTGCTCCGCCATCGTCGCGATAACGGGGAATTCGGTCTCCGGATCGAATTCAGAAGACGATGCTCCGATCAGCCCGACGACGTTGCGCGCATACTCGATCACCATGCATTGCAAGCCGAGGCAGAGGCCGAGCGCGGGGATCCCGTTCTCCCGAGCGAACCGCAGGGCGCCGAGCTTGCCCTCGATGCCGCGAACGCCGAAACCGCCGGGCACGCAGATGCCGTCGACATCCGAGAGATGACGGGCCGCGCCTTCCGGCGTCTCGCACTCGTCGGAGGGGACCCATCGGATGTTGACCTTCGTCTGCTGGGCGAAGCCGCCGGCGCGCAGTGCCTCGGTGACGGAGAGGTAGGCATCCGGCAGGTCGATGTATTTGCCGACCAGCCCGATCGTCACGTCGTACTTGGGTTCGTGCACGGCGGTCAGCAGGTCGCGCCAACCCGACCAGTCGACCTCGCCGGTCTCGAGCCCGAAATGCTCGGTGATGTACGCATCGAGACCCTGGTCATGCAGCATGGTCGGGATGTCGTAGATACTCGGTACGTCGATCGCGTTGACGACGGCCTCGGGGTCGACATCGCACATGAGCGCGATCTTGCGGTTCATCGCCTCCGGCACGGGACGGTCGGAACGCAGCACGATGGCGTCCGGCTGGATACCGATCGACCGCAGGGCGGCGACCGAGTGCTGGGTCGGCTTCGTCTTCTGCTCACCGGACGCGTTGAGGTATGGGACGAGTGAGACGTGCACGAAGAAGCAGTTGGAACGACCGATCTCGTGACGCACCTGGCGCGCGGCTTCGAGGAAGGGCTGCGACTCGATGTCACCGACGGTGCCGCCGACCTCGGTGATGATCACATCCGGCTTGTTGTCATCGGATGCCTGAAGGCGCATACGTCGCTTGATCTCGTCGGTGATATGCGGAATCACCTGCACCGTGTCGCCGAGATACTCGCCGCGACGCTCCTTCGCGATGACGGTCGAGTAGATCTGGCCGGTGGTGACGTTCGCGGCCTGGTTGAGATTGATGTCGAGGAAACGCTCGTAGTGGCCGATGTCGAGGTCGGTCTCGGCCCCGTCGTCGGTGACGAAGACCTCGCCGTGCTGGAAGGGATTCATGGTGCCCGGATCCACGTTCAGATACGGATCGAGCTTCTGCATGACGACGCGGAGGCCGCGAGCGGTGAGAAGGTTGCCGAGGCTTGCTGCCGTGAGTCCCTTACCGAGACTCGAAACGACACCGCCGGTGACGAAAATGTGCTTAGTTATGTCCGCTTTATGTTTGACCACCACGGGGTTACAGCTTATCACCGGGCCGAAGCCCTCCGCCGCCACCGACAGGCCGGCGATACGCCCTGCGCGAAGCTCAGCTGTCGAACGACTGCGCGGTCTCGATGAGTTCCCGCGCGTGCTCCAGCCCGCTCTCGGATTCGTGCAGTCCGGAGAGCAACCGCGCCATTTCCACGATCCGCTCCTCGCCCCGCAACTGCTGGACGCTGCTGGCGGTGACCTCGCCGTCGCTGTCTTTGACCACGCGCAGGTGATTGGTGGAGAACGCCGCCACCTGGGCGAGATGTGTCACCGCGATCACCTGCGCCGTCTTCGCCAGCTGCGCCAGGCGGCGACCGATCTCGATGGCCGACGCACCGCCGACCCCGGCATCCACCTCGTCGAAGATGAAGGTGGGAACGGGATCGTTCCCCGCGATGACGACCTCGATCGCGAGCATGACCCGCGACAGTTCGCCGCCGGAGGCCCCGCGGCCGAGCGGCCGCGGCTCCGCACCCTGGTGGGCCGCGAGCAACAGGGACACGTTGTCTTTGCCGTTCAGCGTGTAATCCTGTCGGTCGGTCACCTCGACGACGAGGCGGGCATTCTGCATCGCGAGAGCGCCCAGCTCCGCGGTCACCCGTTCGGCGAGACGGGCCGCATAGCCCTTTCGCACCGCGCTGAGCTGTGCCGCCACAGCCACGACACGTGAACGGTCCGCGTCGACCTCGACGCGCAGGCCATCGATCCGATCGGAATCGTTGTCCAGTTCGAGGAGTCGAGTGCTGCCGATATCGAGGTAGTCGATGGCCTCGTCGAGGCTCGGCCCGTACTTTCGGATGATCGTGGCGAGATCCGCCCGCCGCTCCTGCACGATCTCGAGTTCCCGCGCGCCATCGGCGTCGAGCCCGCCGAGATAGCTCGACAGCTGGGCCGAGACATCCGAGACGGCGAAGCTGGCGCCCGCGATCGCCTCCATGATCGGCACGAGGGCCGGGTCGTGGTCGGATGCCCGTTCGACCTGGCGCCGCGCGATTTCCAGGAGACCGAGCACGTCCGGCGTCTCGTCGAGACTCTCCGAGGAGATGAGTTCATGGGCTTGAGCCGCGGCGAGGCGAAGATCTTCGAGATTGGTCAGTCGTTCGGCCCGCTCGGCGAGTTCCTCGTCCTCGCCGCGGACGGGAGCCACCGCTTCGATCTCGGCCATCGCGATCCGCAGTTCGTCGGCCTCGAGCGATCGCCGGTCGCGTTCGGCGACGAGAACGTCGAGTTCGCCCTGGTTGGCCTGCCAGCGACGGTAGGTCTCCTCGTAGTCGCCGAGAAGACTCGACAGCTCGGCCCCGGCGAAACGATCGAGGGCCTCTCGCTGTGCTGTCGCGGAACGGAGCCGCACCTGGTCGGACTGGCCGTGGACGACGACGAGCTGCTGCCCTATTTCGTTGAGCACCCCGACCGGTGCCGCCCGCCCGCCGACGACGGCGCGACTGCGGCCGTCCTGCGAGACCGATCGGCCGAGGATCAGCTCGTCACCCTCCATCTCGCCGCCCGCGTCGCGAACCCGCTCGGCGACGGCGCCGCCCGGATCGATCTGCCAGCGACCCTCGACGACGACGGAACCGCCACCCTGACGCAGGATCGAGCTGTCGGATCGCTCGCCCAGCAGGAGGCCGAGCGCTGTGACCACCATGGTCTTGCCCGCACCGGTCTCCCCGGTGACCGCGGTGAAGCCCGGCCCGAGGGGCAGCGTCGCCTCACCGATCACCCCGAGGTTGCGGATGGAGATTTCTTCGATCACGCCACAACACCGTCGTCGCTGTTGGTCGGGCCACGCCAGCCGCTGGTCGGCAGGTCGAACTTGCCGACCAGGCGGTCGGTGAATGGTCCCTGGTGAAGGCGTGCAAGGCGCACCGGCACATTGGAGCGTCGCACGACCACACGTGCGCCGGGTGGCAGGTCGTGCGTACGGCGGCCGTCGCACCACAGCACGCCGGTGCCCTGGGTGCGCTGCAGCACCTCGACCGCGAAAACCGAATCCGGCCCGATGACGAGCGGCCGGCCGAACAGCGCGTGGGGGCTCAGCGGAACGAGCAGCATCGCATCCACGCCCGGCCAGACGACGGGCCCACCGGCGGAAAACGCATAGGCGGTGGATCCGGTCGGGGTCGACATGACGACACCGTCGCAGCCGAAGGAGGACAGCGGCCGACCGTCGACCTCGATGACGACCTCGAGCATCCGTTCCCTGCTCGCCTTCTCGACCGTGGCCTCGTTGAGCGCCCAGGTCTCGTAGACGACCTCCGAGGCGACCTTGACCCGCACGGACAGCGTCATGCGCTCCTCGACGAGATAGTCGCGGGCGAGCGCACGATTGACGGCTTCGGTCAGATTGTCTCGCTCGCTCTCGGCGAGGAAACCGACGTGACCGAGATTCACGCCGAGCAGCGGGGCGGAACATCCTCTCACGAGCTCCGCGGCGCGCAGGATGGTGCCGTCACCGCCCAGCACGATCACGAGTTCCAGATCCTCGATCGCCACCGTCGCGCCGAGCACCTCTGTCGAGGTGAGGTCGGGCGCCTGCATGGCGACATCGGCGTGTTCGTCAGGCTTCATGACCGGGATGACACCGGCCGCGATGAGCTGGCGGCTCACGGCGACGGCAGCATCGAGCGAGTCCTGTCGGCCGGTGTGCGCAACGACGAGCATGTACCGTGCAGCCACTCGTGAACTCCTCATGCGTCGGGCGTTGCTTCAACGATCGGATGAAACGTCAGGTCGGGTGGGACAGGGTCGTGACCCGGTCACTCCATTCTGTCGGATTGCCGCCCACGCTCGCGCTCAACCAGACGAGATACTCATGATTTCCGGCGTTTCCGAGAATGGGTGAGGAGATGAGGCCCGCGGTTCCCAGTCCCAGGTCCCATGCCGCCCAGAGCACCCCGCTGATCGCGTCGGCGCGCAGGCCAGGCTCGTGGACGATGCCTTCGCGGATGCCGGTGCGCCCGACCTCGAACTGCGGCTTGATCAGCAGGATGTAGTCGGCAGCGAGTCCCACCGTCCGCACCATCGCGGGCAGCACGGTGGTCAGCGAGATGAACGACAGGTCGGAAACGACGATCCCCGCCCGCACCGCACGACCGGCCGCGGCATCCAGGCTCTCGGCTGTCAGCTCCCGCGCATTGAAGCCCTCGATGACCGTCACGCGATCGTCATCCGCAATGAAGGGATCGAGCTGGTCGTGACCGACGTCGAGCGCCACAACGGAGGTCGCCCCTCGCTCGAGAAGCACCTGGCTGAAACCACCGGTCGATGCACCGACGTCGAGCGCCTGACGGCCCGCGACCGGTACAGCGAATTCGTCAAGCGCGGCAAGAAGCTTGTGAGCGGCCCGGCTGACGTAATGGTCGATCGCTGTCAGTGCGAGCACCTGGTCGTCGCGCACTTTCGTCGAAGCTTTCACCGCCATCACGCCGTCGATCGTGACGGAGCCATCGGCGATGTACCGAGCGGCCTGTGTGCGTGAACGCACGATTCCACGCTCCGCGAGTGCTGCATCCAGCCGCAGTTCAGCCATGCTGCTGTGGAGCGTCCCCGCCCTCGAGAATGGACTGCAGCCGGTCGTGGATCTGGGCGAACGCGGGCGCACGCTGGTCGAGCGGCTGGTCCTCGATCAGGCGCAGGCGCGAGAGCAGCGCATCCGTCTCATCGCCGGCCGTGTTCTCTCCGGTCCCGTTCTCATCCGCCATGCCTCAACGCTACCCCTCCGCATACAGCGCCGGCGCGACCTCGAGACCATAGATTGCAAGACCGGATCCCCAGATCGCGGATGACGCGGCCCGCAGCAGATCGACCGGACGGTCGCCGGCCCGCTCGACACTCACCACGTTGCCGGCGAGCCGCACCGCGGACGAGCCCACCGACACGATCCGATCGCCCGTCCTCGCATCGGTCGACACCTCGGTCGTGGGGTATGGCTCGTTCAACTGGCGGAGGTCGTCGAGGATGTAGGTCGGTCGCGAATTCTTGTCGGCGGCGAGCACCTGCTTCGCCCTGTCGACCCCGGTGAGCACGAGAGCAGACTCGATACCCGCGCGATTCGCACCGAGGATGTCGGTGTCGAGTCGATCGCCGAGGAACAGCGCCTTCGAGGCGCCGAAGCGCCTGACCGCCTCTTCGAAGATCGCGACCTCCGGCTTGCCCGCGACGATGGGGAGTCGACCCACCACAGTGTGGACGGCCGACACCAGCGTGCCGTTCCCTGGGGCGATCCCTCGAGCCACCGGAATCGTCCAGTCGGTGTTCGTCGCCACCCAGGGGATGTCTTCCTGCAGGGCGAACGAGGCTTCGGCGAGCTGGGTCCAGCCCACCTCGGGCGCAAAGCCCTGGATGACCGCGGCGGGCCGCTCTTCCGCGGAATCGGTCACCGAGAATCCGGCCATCGCCACCTCCGAAGTCAAACCGTCACCGCCGATGACGAGCACGGTCGAGCCGGCGGGAACGAGTCCCGCGAGCAGCCGGACGGCCGCCTGCGGCGAGGTGACCACATCCTCCGGCCCCACGCTCAGACCCAGCCCGGACAGGTGCTCGGCAACGGATGCGGGCGTGCGCGAGGCATTGTTCGTGATGTACCCGACGCGGCGACTGCCGGCCAGCGCATTGATGCTCTCGACGGCATAGGGGATCGCGTCCGCGCCCTTGTAGACCACGCCGTCCAGATCGGCCAGCACGACGTCGACGCCGTCGAGCGGTGTCGCACTACTCACTCTTCGGCCCGCTGTCCTCGTCCGCATCTTCTTCGATGATCTCGACGACGTCGTCGTCGCCCGTGTCACCGCCGGAATCGAGCGCTTCGCTCGCGCGGTCGGAGTGCTGCCACCACTCCTCTGCGTCGTCCTCGCGACCGAGATCCTCCAGCACAGCGGCGTAGGCGTCGAACAGGGCGGGACTCCAGGAGAAGGCCTTGCCAGGATCGAGCTGCGGAATCTGCAGCTCGGCGAGAGCTGCATCCGTCTGGCCGAGGTCGAGTCGCGCTCCCGACATCGCGATCGCGAGCTGCACCTGCACATCGACGGGAAGGGAGGCCCGGGGTACGGAACGCCCGAGCTCGAGCGCCTTGTCGGGCCGGCCGAGGCCGCGCTCGCTGTCCACCATCAGGGGAAGCTGGTCGTCCCTGCCGGAGATCCGGCGGTAGGTGCGAAGCTCGCGCAGGGCAAGAGCAAAGTCGCCGATCGAATACGCAGTGATCGCCAGAGTTTCGCGCACGACCGCGATGCGGCCGGCACGTCGTGCCGCCGATACCGCGTGCGCATGCGCAAGCTGTGGATCCGTGTCGATGAGCTGCCCGACCATCACGAGGTGTCGGGCGACACCGTCGGCGTTCTCCTTGCTCAGCGTCTTGAGCTGGGCACGGGCAACCCGATCCAGGTCTTTCGCCTGCACGGTCTCCGGGACCTCGGGATCGTCATGCCGATTGCGAACGGCACGGATGCCATAGGGATCGCGATCCTCCGGCGTCTCGTCACGAGGCGAACGGCCCTGATACCCGGGCCGATCCCCTCCGGTCCTACGTTCGCGCGGATTCTTCGAGAGGTCCGCCTCTGGCCGGCCACGCTGTGGACGCTCACCATCGCGGCGGGGACGACCGCCTTCCGGGCCATCGCGGCGAGGGCGCTCAGCTCCAGCGCCGCCCTGTCGGGGACGACGGTCGCTCGAGGGTCCGCCACGGTCCGGACGTCCGCCCTCCGGCTTGCTGCCGCCTGGCTTCTCCCCGGGCCGCTTCGCGCGGTCTCCAGAATCGGACACGGTGTCTCCTCAGTTCTCGAAGAATCTCTATTGAGCTGTAGTCGGCGCAGGCTGCGAGCGTGCGCCGAAAGTAATTGTGGTTAAAGCAAAATGGCCACCCTACTGCGTCTATTCAACGCAGTGGGTGGCCATCTTACAAAGAAGTCCGGCGGTGTCCTACTCTCCCACAAGGTCCCCCTTGCAGTACCATCGGCGCAGAGAGTCTTAGCTTCCGGGTTCGGAATGTGACCGGGCGTTTCCCTCTCGCTA
>JAODMW010000283.1 GCA_025464815.1 Microbacteriaceae bacterium
GTGGTCGAAGGCTGGAATTGGCAGGCCATCTTCTGGCTCAACGTTCCCGTCGGCATCGTGAGCGTGCCGCTCGTGCTCTTCGCGCTGCCGAACAGCTTCGGAGCACGACTGCGCGCCGACCTGCTCGGCCTGCTGCTGGTCGGCGTCGGCGTGCTCGGCCTCGTGTACGGGATCGTCCGCGGCAACGACGCAGGCTGGGACAGCCTGGAGGTGCTCGGCTCGCTCGTCGGCGGTGGTCTTCTCCTGGTCGCCTTCGTGGCCTGGGAGGCCCGCGCGAAGGCTCCGCTGCTGCCACTCCGCCTCTTCCGCGACCGCAGCTTCAGCGTCGCGAATGTGGTCGGGATCGCCTTCAGCTTCGGCATCTTCGGCTCGGTCTTCATCCTGATCCAGTTCCTGCAGATCGTGCAGGGGCACTCGCCGCTCGAAGCAGGCGTCATGACGATGCCATGGACGCTTGCGCCCATGGTGGTCGCTCCCCTCGCCGGCCTGTTCGCCTCGCGCATCGGAACGCGCAACCTCATCGTCGTCGGCCTGCTCTTCCAGTCGGTGGGCATCTTCTGGCTGTCGCGCACGATGTCCGCCGACGTACCATACGTCGACCTTCTCGGCGCGTTCATCTTCGCTGGGGTCGGAATGGGGCTCGTGTTCGCGCCGTCGTCCACCGCGGTGCTCGCGAACATCGTCGATGCCGACCGCGCCAAGGCGAGCGGCACGAACTCCACCCTGCGAGAGATCGGCGTCGCCTTGGGCATCGCCGTGCTCACCGCCGTCTTCACCGGCGCGGGCGGCGAGTTGACCCCGACGGGATACGTGGATGCCGCGATCCCGGCGATCACCGTCGGAGCGGCGGTGCTGCTGGGCTCGGCCGTCATCGCGCTGCTGCTGCCGTCGGGGCGCGCCGTCAGGGTGCGTTGACCCGAGGCCGACCGCCATCGGCCAAGTAGTATTCGGAACATGAGGGTTGCGGTCATCGGCGCCGGCGCGATCGGCGGCACGATTGCCGCCTTGCTCGCGCGGGCCGGGCACGAGGTGCAGGTGACGGCCCGCGGCGAGCATCTCGCGGCGATCGCACGCGGCGGCATCCGGTTGAGCGGCGTCTGGGGCGAGTACGTGGCGCGGGTCAGCGCCGCAGGGCTGTTGACCAGGAGCCCGGACCTCGCCATCGTCGCGACCAAGGCCCAGGATGCGAGGGCCGCCCTCGAGGCCAATGCGGCCTTTCTCGTCGGCATCCCCGTCGTCGTCATGCAGAACGGCCTCGAAGGCATCGAGAACGCACGCCAGGGAGCACCTCAATCGGACATCGTCGGCGGGCTCGCGCTCTACGCGGCATCCTTCCTCTCCCCGGGTCAGGTCACGGTGACGGCCGGCGGGTCGACCTACCTCGGTGGCGAGCTTCTGCCGAGCGTCTACGCCTCAAGGATCCTCGGGGCTGTCATGCCCACCGCCATCACGGGCAACTTCGAGGGCGCCCAGTGGACCAAGCTGATTGTGAACCACGTGAATGCTCTGCCCGCGATCACCGGCCTGAGCGTGCAGGAGGTGGTATCGAATCACGGCCTCCGTCTCGCGATGACCGAAAGCATGCGCGAAGCGGTACGCGTCGGCGATGCGAAGGGCATTGCCTTCGAGAAGGTGCAGGGACTCTCCAACGGGATCCTGCGGCTGCTCCTGCGGCTGCCGGTGAGCATCGGCCAGCTGCTGCCGCTGCTCATGAAGCGGAGGATGGGAAAACGTCCCAATCCGGGATCGACGCTCCAGAGCATCCGCCGCGGCCAGCCGACCGAGATCGACTACCTCAATGGCGCCGTCGTGTACCACGGCGGCCTGCTCGGCGTGCCGACCCCCGTGAACGAGCTTCTCGTGGCCATGGTGCATGAGGTGGAACGCAGCCACGACTTCATCACGCCGGATGATGTCATCGCACAGGTGAAAGCAGCTGTTTCGCGAGGCCCCAGCCCAGCATGAATGTTCCTTCTCGTCAGTAGTGTTCCTGGGCGACCCGGCACAGACCTGACACGGAGGAACAATCGCAGCTCCGCCACGCGCCTAACACGAGTCGGCAAAGACCCTTCGAGGATGGTCCTGGTCGCGGTTGTCGATGATCGCCACCGCTGCTGAGCGCGGACGCGCTTCGGCGATGTACAGGGCGTCGGCCTGGGCCTCGACCGTGGATTCCTCGACCGGAACCTCGACGAAGATCGAGTAGTTCCAGAGCCCGGCGAGCTCCTGGCGGTTGAGGAACACGCCGTCGACGATGAGGATGGCGTCGGCACCGGCGCTCATCCACCTGGGCTGGATCGCGGCCTCGCGCTTGGCATCGTAGGCCGCGAGCACGAAGCCCGTGCTACCCGAGGCGCGAAAGGGATCGATGAGCACACGCCGAAACACCGAATAGTTGAAGGCCTCTTCGTAATAGGCCGTCGGCGAGTCCGGACCCTGATTTTCCCGGGAAGTGCGCGGCCGGCGGAAGTCGGCGATGGATGCGCGGAACACTTTGCGTCCGTCCCTGCGCAGTTGCTCGGCGAGGCCGTCCGCGAAGTCCCCGGTTCCCGCCGCCGAGGTGCCGTCCACCGCCACGATCGCCCGACCGACCCCGTAATTATGAAGGATCTCGGCGGCGACTGCGTCGAGGGTGTCGTTCTTCTCGGGTGCCCATCTGGCCATGTGCCCCAGACTACGCCGGTCGCTTGGCACAGGACTCCGCAACGAACCTAGAGTGGTCTCGTGAGCATCGCGCGGGCCGTCAACGACTGGTTCGTGGCGAACGGACGCGACCTGCCGTGGAGACGTGCCGGGTTCACTCCCTGGGGCATCCTGGTGAGCGAATTCATGCTGCAGCAGACGCCGGTGGCCAGGGTGATCCCGCGGCTGGAGGAATGGCTCATCCGCTGGCCGACGCCTGCGGATCTGGCGGCCGTGCCGTCCGGTGCGGCGGTACGGGCCTGGGACCGTCTCGGGTATCCGCGTCGCGCACTCAACCTGCATGCCGCGGCGGTTGCGATCACGGAGCGGCACAGCGGCGTGGTCCCGCACGACGTGGACGAACTGCTCGCACTGCCCGGGATCGGCGACTACACCGCGCGCGCCATCGCCGCCTTCGCATACGGGCATCGGCATCCGGTCGTCGACACGAACGTGCGACGCGTCATCGCTCGCGCCGTCGACGGCCAGGGCGAGCCCGGACCGCCGTCCTCGAAGCGCGATCTCGCCGCCATGGAGGCCATCCTGCCCGAGGATCCGACCGAGGCACGGATCACGAACGCCGGCATCATGGAGCTCGGCGCCGTCGTCTGCACCGCCCGTTCACCCCGCTGCGACACCTGCCCGATCGCCGGGCAGTGTGCCTGGCGCGTGGCGGGTTACCCGGAATATCTCGGCGCGAAGAAGGCGGTGCAGAAGAAATTCGAGGGCTCCGATCGGCAGGTGCGAGGGCTGATCCTCGCCGAACTGCGCGCTTCGGATGTGCCGGTCGCCCTCGCCGAGATGGAGCCGATCTGGGCGGATGATGCCCAGTTCGCGAGGGCGCTGGCCGGCCTGTTGGAGGATGGCCTCGTCGTCGGCACTCCCCTGGACGGCTACGAACTGCCCTCGTAGGTGAGCGGATCCCACTCGCGGATCGTCGACGCGACGACCAGTCCCTCGAGCACGAAAGGGTCACCCGCGAGAAATCGTTCGGCTGCCTCGCGCGAACGGAAGATGCACATCGCTCCCTCGGCTGCGGGATCGCCGAAGTTGCCGATCATCCAGATCTGGCCGCCGCGGGCAAAATCGTCGACGTAGACGCGATGCCTGGGGTAGACCTCGCCGATGCGATGGAGCTGCGTGAGGTCGGTCGTGTAGAAGGTGACGTAGAGCACGTCGACAGCATAGCCAAACGCGATGGACAGATATCACCTGCCTGGCGGAGACTGTAGCGGTGCCCGAACTTCCCGAAGTACATGCTCTGGTGATCGACCTGGGCACACGTCTCAACGGACGCAGGGTAGAGCGGCTGGACATCGTGTCCTTCGCCGCACTCAAGACATTCGACCCGCCTGTTTCGGCCCTCGCCGGCCAGTTCATCGACGGGGTGTCGCGGCACGGCAAGTTTCTCGACATCACTGTCGGCGAGGTGCACCTGGTCATGCACCTCGCGCGAGCGGGATGGATTCGCTGGCGCGATGGAGCGCCGGTGCAGTCCGGGCGAGTCGGCAAGGGTCCGCTCGCGGCACGACTCGTGCTCGATGGCGGCTCCGGACTGGACATCACCGAAGCGGGCACCAAGAAGAGCCTCGCGATCTATCTCGTCGCCGATCCGTCGGACGTGCCCGGAATAGCCCGCCTCGGACCCGATCCGCTCAGCGATGCGTTTACGGAGCAGCGCTTTGCCGACATCCTCCACGAGGCCGGGCGGTCGCAGATCAAGGGCGTACTGCGCAACCAGTCGATCATCGCGGGCATCGGCAACGCCTACTCCGACGAGATTCTTCACGCCGCGAAGATGTCGCCGTTCAAACCGGCCACGATGACCCCGGACGAGCTTACGCGGCTGTACGACGCCATCCAGGGGACACTGCGGGCTGCAATCGCACGGGCCGACGGCCTGGCCGCGTCCGAACTCAAGAGGGAGAAGAAATCCAACCTGCAGGTGCACGGTCGCACCGGCGAGGCCTGCCCGGTCTGCGGCGACACCGTGCGCCAGGTGATCTTCGCCGATTCGACTCTCCAGTACTGCCCGACCTGTCAGACCGGTGGCAAACCTCTCGCCGATCGAGTGCTCTCGCGTCTGCTGAAGTGAGCGCGGTTGCGGGGCCGTTGACCTGCAGGATGTCTAGATCGTTTCGTCATCCTCCACATACTCGCGCGGCTTGACGTATGGATCCTCGTCGCCGGCGTACGTCGCCGACTTCTTCAGGGACTCGGTCTCGGCGTCGCGAGTGTGGGCCTCGGCGAGCAGCGCCTCGATATGCTTCGCGTTCTCGGGAATGGCATCCGCTATGAACTCGAGGGACGGGGTGAGGCGGGCAGTGATGTTCTTGCCGACCTCGCTGCGCATCATGCCGGTGGCCGACTTGAGCGCCGCGGCGGAATCCGCCCGCTCCTCGTCGGTGCCGTACACATTGTAGAAAATCGAGGCGTGCTGCAGGTCGCCCGTGACCTTGACATCGGTGATCGTCACAAAACCCAGGCGCGGATCCTTGAGCCCGCGCTCGAGCGTCTTGGCCACGATCACCTTGATGCGGTCCGCCATCTTGGCGGCGCGTGCCGGATCAGCCATGTTGATCGCTTCTTTCTTCGAATGAGTGGGTCGAGTAGGTCGCTTTGCGACCGTATCGAGACCTTTGCGCCGAAGCGTCGGGTTTCGATACGGCCGCGGACGGCCTACTCAACCAGCTCGGTGGGCGGTTAGACCCTGGGCTTCTCTTTCAGCTCGATCGTCTCGATCTCGTCACCGATCTGGATGTCATTGAACTTGCCGAGTCCGATACCGGCCTCGAAGTCCGTGCGAACCTCGGTGACGTCATCCTTGAACCGACGCAGCGACTCGATCGCGAGATTGTCGCCGACCACGACGCCGTCGCGGATGACCCGCGCCTTGGCGTTTCTCGTGATCGTTCCCGAGCGCACGACGACACCCGCGATGTTTCCGACCTTGGAGGAACGGAAGATCTCGCGGACTTCGGCGACGCCGGACTGGACCTCTTCGAACTCTGGCTTGAGCATTCCCTTGAGGGCGTTCTCGACATCCTCGAGGGCCGCGTAGATCACCGAGTAGAAGCGCACGTCGACACCCTCGCGAGCTGAGCGCTCGCGAGCCTTGGTGTCTGGACGAACGTTGAATCCGATGATGATCGCGTTGTCGATGGTGGCGAGGTTGACGTCGCTCTCCGTGATCGCACCAACACCGCGGTGGATGATGCGCAGCTGAACGCTGTCGTCGACCTCGATCTTGAGCA
>JAODMW010000010.1 GCA_025464815.1 Microbacteriaceae bacterium
GGGGCGGTGGGGTCCCCAACCCTAATGCACACCCCACGGCCGTGTCTGTCGACAAGAGTGAGTCGACAGAGTCTGGTGGCTAGTGGCTGACGGTCGCCGTGGCGTCGGCGTCGACCGAGACTGCGCCGTTCGGGGTGACAGCGTGGACGCCGGCCTGTTCGTGGGCCCACGCCTCGATCGACTTGCCGGTCTGGCTGCCCTGCACGGTGGATGCATTCTTCGAGGCCACACTCGGCGCGACCGGTGAAGCGGTCGGCGCTGGCGTGTTCTCCTGGCTCGTCTCGGCACTCGACGACGCTGTCGCGCTCGGCGACGCTGTCACGGTGCTACCGAACAGACCCTTGGCATTGGCGTTGGCATGCGCCTTGGCGGTGTCACTGGCGTGTGCGGATGCCGGCCCGACACCGCTCACCTTGAGAACCTGGCCGGGGGCATCGGACGCGGTCAGCGATCCGCTGGCCGCATATGCTCCGCCCGTGGCGAGAGCGACCCCGAGGAGGCTCGCGGCGCCGGTCATGATCAGCTTGGTGGATTTCTTCACGGTATTACTCACTTTCCCGCAACCCGGTCCCGGGTCGCTTCGACCACTCTCTCGGGACCAGATGAGCTGATTGCGAGAATCAGATGAGAGAGTTCTCATCTACCGTGACAGGACAGAGCGATCAGGCCCGGCTCAGCCTCTGCAGCATTTCGGCGTCGAAGGTTCTACGGGTGCGGGAGACCAGGATCGCGCTCAGGATTGCGACCACTCCCGCGAGCACGAAGCTCACGACCCAGATCCAACCGCCATCGAATTTCCAGCCGGCCCAGGTGAGGGCGGCCCAGACGGCGGATGCCACGGCGGCACCGACCGCGGGTAGCAGCGCTGCCCCATAGGTGCTCCGGTTCGGGAAGATGTAGCGCACGGCGAGGCCGAGGATCATTCCGCCCAGCGTCACGAAGAGCAGCTCCATGGCTAGGCCACGAAGCCCACGCGGCGCGACTCTTCCGAGCCGATCTCGAGGTAGCCGAACGACTCGACGGGCACGATGTACACGCTGCCGCGGCTGTCGGAGAGCTTGAAGAATTTGGCGGCCGTCTCGAGGGCTGTCGCGACGACGCTTTCTACCTCGCTCGCCGACTGCGACGTCTCGAAGTTGATCTCACGGGGGCTGTTGATGATGCCGATACGAATGTCCACGTGCCCAGATTACGGCAGAAGAACGGGCTCGCCCGGCAGCGTTCGCTGTCAGCGCTTGCCGCTACCGTTGGAGCCATGGCGATCAAGGGTTTTCGGAGTGCCGGCGCGGGCGCCGTGGCATCCGAGCCGAACCCGCTCGACCCGTCGCAGCAGGCCGTCCTCGCCCTTCCGCACGGTGCTTCGGCCGCCGTTCTCGGTGCTCCGGGCACTGGGAAGACGACGACTCTCGTCGAACTCGTTGCGGACCGGATCCTCCAGCATGGCTGGAGCCCCGACCAGGTGCTCGCTCTTACTTCGAGTCGCGTGGCAGCGACGAAGCTGCGCGACCGTATCGCCCTGCGCCTCAATGTTCCGACCACCGGGCCGATGGCCAGGACGATCAACTCGCTCGCCTTCGAGGTCGTCCGTGATGCCGCGAGAACGGCGGGGGTCGGCCCTCGCCGGCTGCTGACCGGTGGAGAGCAGGACGCCGACATCGCCGGTCTGCTCGAGGGCCACATCGAGTCGGCAGCCGGCCCCGACTGGCCGGAAACGCTCGGGCCGGATGTTCGGCGGCTTCGACAGTTCCGCACGGAGCTGCGCGAACTCATGATGCGCGCGACCGAGTTCGATGTGTCGCCGGACCGACTTCGAGAGCTGGGAGGGCAGACCGGGCGCCGGGAATGGGTCGCCGCCGCGACATTCATCGAGGAGTACCTGCAAGTCATCAGCTACTCGAGGGAGGCCCAGGTCGATCCGGCCGAGCTGGCCAGATTCGCGGTGACCGCGATCCGGTCCGAAAACCCCGGTGAGCGGGTCGCCGCGCTGAAGCTCGTCGTCGTCGACGACCTCCAGGAAGCGACCGAGTCGACCCTCGCGATTCTGCGGGCGCTTGCCGCACGAAGAATCGCCGTCGTCGCCTTTGGCGATCCGGATGTCGCGGCGAACGCCTTTCGCGGCGGCGAGCCCGACGCCCTCGGCCGCCTCGCGACCGTTCTCGAACTGCCCTCGGTCGAGCGGCTCACACTCTCGACGGCACACCGGCAGGGGCCAGCGCTACGCGAACTCACTGCGTCTGTCACGGCGCGAGTTGGAACGGCCGCCGCGGGCACCCAGCGTCGAGCGATCGCGGGAGGTGACGCATCGGCCGTGCCGCTCGCGACCATCCTGGCGACGAGTCCAGCGCGGGAGTGGTCGGCGATCGCCCGTGCGTTGCGCGAACAGCATCTGGAATCGAAAGTGGCATGGAACGACATGGTCGTCGTGGTGCGCAGTGGCGCGCAGGTCGAAGCGATAGCGCGCTCGCTCGCGCTGGCGGAAGTGCCGACCCGCACTGCGGTCGGTGGCACGGCGCTTCGCGACGATCACGCCGCTCGCGCGCTTCTCACCGTCGTCGATGTCGGAGTCGGAAGGACTCCGCTCGACGCGGAGATCGCAACCCAGATGCTGGTAGGTCCATTCGGCGGTCTCGATCGACTCGGACTTCGACGCTTGAGGCTCGCGTTGCGCGCCGAGGAGATCGCCGGAGGCGGTAATCGCCCGGGCGACGAGCTCCTCGTCGAGGGGCTATCCGCGCCGAACCGCTTCGTCACGATCGATCATCGGGTCGCGCGGGCCGCGGGCAGGCTCGCCGAGACGCTCGCCATGCTGCGGGAGAGCGACGGCTCGATCGAGGAATTGCTCTGGACGGCATGGGATCGTAGCGGGCTCGCAAAGCCCTGGTACGACCAGGCCCTCGGTGCCGGCATCACAGCGGCGGAGGCGAATCGCAACCTCGATGGCGTCGTCGCCCTCTTCACGGCGGCCAAGCGATTCGCCGAGCGCCGGCCGGACGCGGCATCCGGCGTCTTCCTCGCCGAGGTCCTCGATGCCGAGGTGCCGGAGGATACCCTGTCGCCGCAGGCGAATAACGACACGGTGCTGGTGACGACTCCCTCCGGCACCGTCGGTCTCGAGTTCGACACTGTCGTGGTCGCCGCGCTGCAGGACGGAGTGTGGCCGAACCTTCGTCTGCGCGGATCCCTTCTCGGCGCGCAGGAACTGGTGAATCGTGTGACCGGCGTTGACGCGGCCAGCGTCGACGAACGCAAACAGGTGCTCGGCGACGAACTGCGGATGTTCGCGCTCGCGATCTCGAGGGCAAGGCGACGCGTGGTGCTCGCCGCGGTCGCGAACGACGATGAAGCCGCGAGTCCGTTCTTCGGGCTGCTGCCAGACGACACGCCGTCTCTTGATTCCTCGGCGGCGCCACCTCTCTCCCTCAGGGGCATGACCGGTCGGCTCCGCAACCTCCTTGTCACGTCGACGAGTCCACGAGTCAGTGCCGATGCAGCGTCGTCACTCGCGGCCCTGGCCGCCGAAGGCGTTCCAGGGGCGGCGCCGGCGGACTGGCATGGGCTCATCCCGGTGTCGACGACCGGCCCGCTCTACGACGGCGACCAGGTTCCCGTCTCGCCGTCCGCGCTCGAAAAGCTCGTCGACTCGCCGCTCGACTGGTTTCTCGAGATGATCGCGGGTGGCGAATCGGGTGTGGTCGCCAACGTCGGAACGATCCTGCACTGGGCGATGGAGACATCCGGGGACCAGTCGGTCGATGCGCTCTGGGCGGCCGTGCAGTCACGCTGGGGGGAGCTGCTCTTCGACGCACCCTGGCTCGCCGAACGGCAGTCCCGTATTGCCCGCACGCTGACCGAGGCGCTCGCCGAGTATCTCGCCCATTTCAGCAGCGAGGATAAGCACCTCGTCGGCGCGGAGAGCCGTTTCGCGCTCGAGATAGACAATGTCGTCATGCGCGGATCCATCGACAGGGTGGAGCGGGCGAGTGACGGATCCGTCGTGATCGTCGACCTCAAGACCGGGACTCCCGTCACGTCGCAGTCGAAGATCGACGAGCATCCCCAACTCAGTGCCTACCAGCTCGCGTACGCCGACGGCATCCTCGACGAATACCTCGAAGAGCATGGAGAGCACACCGGCGGTGGTGCGAAGCTGTTGTTCGTCAAAGAGGGCAAAGACGGACGGCTCTATCGCGAGGCCGTCCAGGCGCCGTTGACCGAGGAGCAGCTCGCCGAGTTCCGCGATCGGATTCGACTCGCCGCCGCGCTCATCGCGGCAGCCGAATTCGAGGGTCCAATGGAACTTCCGAGCTACGGGCTGAGCGACCTTGCGCGACTGAGACTGCATCGAGTGAGGGCGGTCAGCAGTGATTAGCAGCGACGACATCTCCGACGCGCTCGGCCGTTTTCGGGCGACTCCGCAGCAGCGGGCGATCATCGAAGCAGACCTCGCACCAGCCCTGGTTGTCGCGGGTGCGGGCAGCGGCAAGACCGAGACGATGGCCAACCGAGTGCTCTGGCTGCTCGCCAACGGGCTGGTCGGACCATCTGAAGTGCTCGGTCTCACCTTCACTCGCAAGGCTGCGGGGGAGTTGGCGGCGCGCATTCGCGAACGCATTGCGGAACTGGCTCGCGCCGGACTGCTGCCGGGAGACTACGACCCGTTCGAGGCACCGAATGTGTCGACCTACAATTCCTACGCGAACTCGATCTTTCGCGACAACGCCGTCGTGCTCGGTCGTGAAAGCGACGGCTCGGTGCTCGGCGAAGCCGCGGCTTGGCAGCTCACCCGCCGCGTCGTGACGAAGAGCGGAGACCTGCGCCTGCCCGACCTGGGCAAAAACCTGGAGCCGGTCACGAAGGCAGTGCTCGGCCTTTCTCGGGCGATGGCCGAGAACGACGTCGACGGGGAAGCCCTGCGCGAGTTCGCCAGAGGGTTTCGTGCCGTCGAGCATTTGCCCAATGGCGGCCGCGGCGAGTACCGGGACGTCGTCGCCCTCGCCGAAATGGTCGGCTCGCTCGACGTTCTCATCGATTTGGCGGCCGAATTCCAGGCGGTCAAGGCGACCCGCGGGCTCATCGAATACTCCGATCAGGTCTCGCTCGCCCTGCAGATCGTGCGCGCGCAGCCGAAGGTCGTGAGCGACGAGCGTGAAAAGTACCGCGTGGTGCTGTTGGACGAGTACCAGGACACCTCTGTCATGCAGACCTGGCTGCTCGCCGAGCTGTTCGCCGGGCATCCGGTCATGGCTGTCGGTGACCCCAACCAGTCGATCTACGGATGGCGCGGCGCAAGCGCGAGCAACCTCGACGATTTCGCTCGCGCGTTCGGCGCGACGAATACCCGGTTCGCACTCTCGACGAGTTGGCGCAACGGGCATCGGATTCTCGAGGCGGCCAACGAGGTGGTGTCGCCCTTCGTCGCGACATCGAAGGTCAGGGTCGAGAGGCTCGAGGCGGGGCCGGTCGCCACGAGCGAGCTGGTCGATTCGGTGTTCGCAGAATCGGTCGTCGAGGAGGCGGAGGCGGCCGCTGCCTGGCTCGCAGAACGGCTGTCCGTGCGCGACGAGCATGGCGCGCCGCCTTCCGCCGCGATGTTGTTCCGTACGCGAAAGACCCAGATGTTCTTCCTGGCTGCCCTGCGAGATGCAGGGATCAGATATCACGTGCTCGGACTGAACGGCCTGCTCGCCGAGCCGGAGATCGCCGATCTCGTCAGTGCGCTCAGCGTGGTCAACGATCCAGGTGCCGGGCTGGAACTCGTGCGCCTGCTCGCCGGTTCTCGGTGGCGGCTCGGAGTGCAGGACCTGCACGCCCTGAACCGACTGTCGTCGCGCCTCCGGGACCTGGACTATGCGCAGCATCCGCTTCCCGCGGACCTGAAACAACGGCTGCGCGCATCCGTCGCCGAGGGAGAGGGCGGATCCATCGTCGACGCTCTCGACTTCGTCGCGACGGCTCGCCAGCAGCATGGTTTTCTCTCCGATTTCAGCGAGGTCGGACTCGCCCGTCTGCGAGACGCCGGACAGTTCTTCGCGCGTCTTCGCTCGCGCGTCGGCCTCGACCTGCGGGACTTCGTCATCGTGGTTCTGCAGGAGTTGCAACTGGACATCGAGGTCGTCGCCAACGACTTCCGGGTACTCGGTTCTGCGCCGATCGACGCATTTCTCGACGCTCTCTCCGGCTATCTCGCCGTCGATGACACGGCGAGCCTGCGCGGCTTCCTCACCTGGCTTCGTGAGGCGGAACAGCGCGAAGACCTGTCTCCACGACCGGAAGATCCCGAGCCCGGCACAGTGCAGATCCTCACCATCCATGGCGCGAAGGGCCTCGAATGGGACCACGTGGTCGTACCGCGTTTTGTCGAGGACGACCTCCCGGCGAAGCCGCTCGAAGGGTTCAAGGGCTGGGCGGCCTTCGGACAGCTGCCATGGCCGTTCCGCGGCGATGCCGACGAGCTGCCGGTCTTCGACTGGAGATCCGCGACGACGCGCAAGGAGGTGGCCGACGCCCTGAAAGAGTTTTCGAACTCGGTGCGCGCGCGCAGCGTCGATGAAGAGCGTCGCCTCGCGTATGTGGCAATCACGCGCGCACGACATGGCCTGCTCCTGTCGGGCTCGTTTTGGGCGACCCAGAAGAATCCGCGCACGCCCAGTATTTTTCTCCGCGAGCTTGCTGACGCGGGTATCGTCGCGCCGCTTCCCCCTGCCCCGCAGGCGCTGGAAAATCCGCTCGGCGATCACCTCGACAGAGTCGTGTGGCCATTCGATCCCCTCGGTTCGCGTCGGTCGGCCGTGGAAAGGGCGGCGCAGCGCATCGGCGACGCCGATCCAGTGACGGCAGGCTTCCTCGGGCCGCAGCTCGACCTCCTGCTCGAGGAGCGGCGGATGCGGCTGGGGGCGAGTGGGTTGGTCGCCCTGCCGACGCGCGTTCCCGCATCGCGCTTCAAGGACTACGTGACGGATCCGGCATCCGTCGCTTCCGCCCTCCGCCGACCGATGCCGGAGAAGCCCTACCGCGCGACGCAACTCGGCACCCTTTTCCACTCCTGGGTCGAGGACCGTTACGGCTTGCTGGGAAGTGCCGATGACATCGACTCGCTCGTCACGGAGCTCGACGCGGAAGACGCCGTCGACGAGGCGGAGCTGGCGCGACTGAAAGCGGTCTTCGAGGCGAGCCCCTGGGGCTCCCGCCAGCCGGTCGACGTGGAGCGGGAGATCCATCTGCCGTTCGACGGGCAGATCATCATCTGCAAGATCGATGCCGTCTACCAGGATGGTGACAGGTTCGAGGTCGTCGACTGGAAGACGGGCAAGCCACCGAGGAATGCCGCGGATCTCGAGCAGAAGCAGTTGCAGCTCGCCCTCTATCGGCTCGCCTATGCGAGTTGGAGGGGGATCGATCCGGAACTCATCGACGCCGTCTTCTACTTCGTCGCCACCGACGACATCGTGCGCCCCGAGCGCATCTTTTCGAAGGGCGAGCTGCTCGAGCGCTGGCGGGCGGTGGCAGCGCCGCGCTAGCGGGCGGTCGGTGCGGAGTTCTGCCGCCCGATGATCGCGGAGATGAGGGCATCGATCGGTTCACGCGCGGATGTGGGGTTGTCGAGCAGCCTGAAGTCGATGTCACCGAGTTCCGGCAGTTCGAGTGCCGCCGGCAGCTGGGTGAGATCCGGCGGGATGAGGCTCTGCGGAAAGGCGGAGATGCCGATGCCGGCCCGGGCAGCGGCGAGCACCCCGTTGATCTCACGCACGTTGCAGGTGATGCGCCAGGTGCGTCCGACCGATTCGAGCGCGGTGATCGCAACGGTGCGGCTGAGGCTCGGTGCCTGGTAGGCGATGAGCGGAACCGGCTTGCCCGGCTCGAGGGTGAGGTCCCGGTGACCGACCCATACCATCCGGTCGCGGCGTACCAGCCGGCCGACCTGGCTGTCGGGCTCCTGCTTGACGAAGACGAGGTCGAGCTGGCCGGACTGCAGGCGACGGGTCAGCACTCCGCTCTGGTTCACGGTGAGTTCGAGATTGATGTGCGGATACAGCTGTCGGAAGTCGCGCAGGATCTGCGGCAGTTGCGTGAGGGCGAGGTCGTCCGCGGAACCGAATCGCAGGCGCCCGCGCATCGCGGATCCGGTGAAATAGCTGCTCGCCTGGTCGTGCGCCGCGAGGATCGTGCGCGCGAAGCCGAGCATTGCGTCACCGTTGTCGGTCAGTCTCACCTCACGGGTGTCCCGCACGACGAGGTTGCGTTTCGCAGCGACCTCGAGTTTGCGGATGTGCTGGCTGATCGTCGGCTGGCTGAGCCCGAGCAGCTGTGCGGCGTTGGTGAAATTGAGTGTTTCGGCGACCACCACGAAGGTCTTGAGCAGAACAGGATCGAACAAGAAACCACCAGCCATAACACAACGTAATAGGACTTATAGTCCTGATTCTATTAGCGAATGATCGCTGGTCCTCTAGCGTTGGAGGCGATATACGAAACGCACCGTAACGCAGGAAAGAACGTGACAACAGATTCGCCGGCCATCAGTCCGGCAACCGAACCCACCCCCGTCCTCCTTCAACGACCGCGCTGGCGCGACACCTTCGACTCGCTGCGCGTCTTCAATTACCGGCTCTATGTCATCTCCCAGATCATCGCCAACACCTCGGGGTGGATGCAGAAGATCGCGACCGACTGGCTGGTCAACGAGCTGACCCATAACGTGGCGCTCGTCGGTGTGACCGTCTTCCTGCAGTTCGCACCGGTGCTGGTCTTCGGCGTGTGGGGCGGTGTGATCGCCGACCGCGTTGACAAGCGCAGGCTCATGATGACCACCCAGTCCGTCACCGTGCTGCTCTGCGCCTCGCTGGGCATCGTGACCCTGCTCGGCGTCGTCACCGTCTGGGAGGTCTGGGCCACCGCATTCCTGCTCGGCCTCGTCGCCGTGGTCGAGGGTCCCGCTCGTTCCGCCTTCGTCAACGAGATGGTGGGCCACCGCCGCCTTCGTAACGCGATCAGCCTCAACGCCTCGATCTTCCACCTCGGCGGCCTGCTCGGGCCGGCGATCAGCGGCGTGCTCATCGCCGTCGTCGGTTCCGGCTGGTCGATCAGCGTCAATGCCGTCGCCGCGATCCTCGTGGTGATCACACTCGCCTGCATGCGGGTGCGAGAGTTGCTTCCGTCCCCGCGGGCAGAGCGCTCCAAGGGGCAGATCCGCGAGGGCCTGAGCTACGTGCTCTCGAAGCCGACCATTTTCTGGCCGATGATCATGCTGGCCTTCGTCTCGATGTTCGGGATGACGCTGCCGGTGCTGCTCGTCTCATTCGCCGATCACGTCTACATGACGGGTGCGACCGGTTACGGTCTCTACAGTTCGGCGGCGGCCGTCGGCGCGCTCACCGGAGCCGTTCTCTCCACCCGGCGGATGAACGTGCGTCTCAGGACGATCATGTTCGCAGCGGGGCTGTTCGGCCTCGCACTCATCCTCGCCGGTCTCGCGCCGTGGGAGCCGTTGTTCCTCGTCTTCCTGGTGAGCATCGGTGTCTCGCGTCTGCTCTTCGCGACGGGCGCCGAATCGATCGTGCAACTGTCGACGAATCGCTCGATCCGCGGGCGGGTCATGTCGATCTACTCGATGATCATGCTCGGCGGGCAGGCGCTCGGCGGACCGATCAGCGGTGCGATCGCCGATCGCTTCGGCGTGCACGTCGCGATGACGATCGCCGGGGCAGTTCCCGCGCTCGCAGCCATCGTGATCGCGATCGTGCTCGCGCGATCGGGCAGGCTGGCGCTCAAGATCAGGCTGAGCGGTCGGCAGCGTTTCGTGCAGATCGTGCCGCGCAGCGTGCGAACGGCCGAAGCCGGCTAGACGCGCTGGTTGCGGTCGAGCATCGCCTCGACCTCGTCCACGGCCATGACCGGCATCGTGTTATGGGTCAGCGTTTGGTCGAGGTCGTTCTGCACGGTGTCGACGAGGCCGTGCAGCATCTCCACGGCGTCATCCACGATCTCCGTGCTGCGCTCCTGCGTGCCGTGCAAGAGCCACTTGGCGATCTCGAGTTCCGCATAGAGCATCGCGCGCTGCTTGATCTGACGGTCGCTCGACCCACGCACCAGGTTGTAGGCGTCGAAGGCCGTCTCCGCGACGTACTCGCCGCGGGCGCCGAGCAACCAGTACAGGTCACGGGCGGGATCGCCGACGCTGAGGCTCTGCCAGCCGATGATCCCCGTGACATCCGAATCCGCGCTCAGGAACGATTCGGCACCGAGGGCGCCGTTGATCACCGTCGGGGCGAATTGCCAGAGAGCGGAGTCTTCCGTTGCGCGCTCCCAGCGACCGAGCAACGAGGCCGGAACGAGATTGGTGGCCGAGGCACGGTCCATGATCGTGATGGTGCCGCGCAGGATCTCGAGGGGCGTGAGCACGGGGAGTCCGGCATCCGCGACGAAGCTGGTGGGTAGGGTGTGGATGGCCGCTATCGCGCGCCCTATCGAGGAGGCCAACCCCTCCCCGGCGGGGATTGCGCCCAGGGCGACCTTCGAGCCGTAGATGAATTCATAGACGACCGCGCGGGTGCCGCTGATCGGAGTCTGTCCGGCGAAGGCGGAGACGGCGAAGGGCAGTCGGGAGCGCACGCCCGCGCTGAGCGCGCGCAGCGCCACGAGATCGGCGGACTGCTCCGCCTCGGCACGCTCGGAGGTGGGGACACGGATGATCCAGTGGCGCCCGTCACGCCCGGTCAGCAGCGCAGACTCGAAATCGCCATGGCTACCAGTGCCGAAGTTGCTGGCAGCCGCTACGTCGAGACCGGCTAC
>JAODMW010000017.1 GCA_025464815.1 Microbacteriaceae bacterium
ATTCGGCCGCACCCTGGTGGAACACCACGGTGGACATCGTCGAGATGAAGATCGGAAAGTTGAGGCCGAAGGTGCCGATGAGGGAGACCATGACGAGGATGACCATGATGTCCGGCCGCGAGCGAACGTAGCGGAATCCCTCCATCAGGTTGCCGCGCTTGCGGGCCGCCCTGGTGGTGCGTTGCAGCTCGCCGACCCGCAGGAACTTCAGCGAGATGAGTACGGCCCCGAAGGATGCCGCGTTGATCAGGAAGACCCAGCCGGCCCCGACGACGGCCGTGAGAAGTCCGGCGACCGCTGGCCCGATCATGCGCGCCGCGCTGAAGGACGCGGAGTTGAGGGCGACGGCGTTCGACAGGTTGGCGCCGCCGACGAGCTGCGACACAAAGGTCTGCCTGGCCGGCGCGTCGAAGGCTGCTGTGCAGCCGAGCAGGAGGGCGAAGAGGTAGACCTGCCAGAGCTGCACGGTGTGCGTGACGGTGAGCAGGCCGAGTGCGAGGCCGAGAATACCCATGATCGCCTGCGTGGCCATGAGCACTTTCCGCTGGTCGAAGCGATCCGCGACGAGCCCGCTGAGCGGCAGCAGCAGCAACTGCGGTCCGAACTGCAGGGCCATCACGAAGCCGACCGCCGCCGCGTCGTGGTTGGTCAGCTGGGTCAGCACCACCCAATCCTGCGCCGTGCGCTGCATCCAGGTGCCGACGTTCGAGACGAGGGCGCCGGCGGCCCAGACGCGATAGTTGTACCCGCTGAGCGAGCGGAACATGGCACTCACTGGTCGGCGATCTCCCTGAGGATGGGGGTCACTTCGTCGAGCACCCGCCGCTGCTCCGGCGTGAGGGCCGCGAGCCGCTTTGTGAACCAGGCATCGCGACGACGTTTGGTCTCTTTGATGAAGTCGTGACCGGCATCCGAAAGGTCGAGCTTGACCTTGCGGGCGTCGTCATCAGCAATCGTGCGCGTGACGAGTCCCGCGGCGACGAGGGCGTTGATGGTGCGGTTCATGCTCGGCGGCGTCACGCGTTCGTGTTCGCTGAGCGAGCCGAGCGTCTGCGGCCCCCTGTTCGACAGGGCGAAGAGCACGGAGCGCTGCCCCTCCGTGACGTCTTCGTCGGCCTGCATGGAGCGGATGCGGCGCGCTACTCGCTGGATTGCGAGGCGTAGTTCCTGATCGTCGTGGGGCATGATTACTTAGCATAGCAAATTAGCATTGCTAAATAAAACTGTGGACCGGTAACCATCCCGCGCCCGGGACCGGCCGCGGCAATACACTGGCACCAGAGAATTCGAGCGGCGAGGAGGCCCGGTGATCCAGTTCACGGCTGCACGCCAGGAGCGCACCTTCGTCGATGCCGACGGTGTGACGATCCACTTCTACCTGTGGAGGGCGGGCAAGCCTCTCGGCGTCGTGCAACTCGCCCACGGGTTGGGCGAGTATGCCGAACGCTACGAAGAACTCGCGCAGCGACTCGTCGGTGCCGGCTTCACCGTCTACGCCGACGACCATCGCGGGCACGGGCAAACCGGGCTCGAACAGTGGGGCGGCGACCACTCGCAACTCGGCAAGCTCGGCCCCGGCGGCATCCGGTCGACCATCGAGTCGGTGCGGGAGCTCACGGCGATCATCCGCAAGGAGAACCACGGGCTGCCGCTCGTACTGCTCGGTCACAGCTGGGGCTCGCTCATCGCCCAGTCGATCGTGAACAGCCATGCCGAGGACTACGACGCTCTCGTGCTCACCGGCACGGCCTATCGCACCCTTTTGCACATGAACGGGGGCGACCTCGCGAAGAAGCACAGCCACCTCGGCACGACCGGCTACGAATGGCTGAGTCGCGACGAGGGCGTCGGGCATGCCTTCCGCGACGACCCGCTCACATTCAAGGCGAACGCCCTCAAGCTGTACGGGCTGATGGAAAGCCTGCGCCTGCTCGGACGACCGTCGAAGAGGATCGTCCACGACATCCCTGTGCTCATCCAGATCGGCAGCGAAGACACGCTCGGCGGCGTGCGCAGCGTCGAACTCCTGGCCAAGAGCTACCTGACGAGATCTCGGCTGACCGATGTCGAACTCATCGTGTACACGGAGGCCCGCCACGAGGTCTTCAACGAGATCAACCGCGAAGAGGTCTTCGCCGACACGATCGCCTGGTTGAAATCGCGACTGGCCGCCTGACCTTCTATGCCATCCATCTTCACCCGCATCATCAACGGGGAGTCGCCCGCGCGTTTCGTGTGGACGGATGATCGTTGTGTCGCCTTCCTCACGATCGAGCCGCGCGGCCCCGGCCACACGCTCATCGTTCCCCGTGAGGAGGTGGACCGCTGGCTCGACGTCGATGCGGACACGATGGAGCATCTGATGCGGGTCGCACGGCTCATCGGCCTCGCGCAGCGCGAGGAGTGGGAACCCGATCGTGTCGGCATGATGATCGAGGGCTACATGGTGCCGCACCTCCACATCCACCTCTGGCCATCGTGGTCGCCCTTCGAGTTCCACCCCGGCGGCATCGACCGCAACGCCAACCCGCGTCATCTCGATGAAAACGCCGTGCGCCTGCGGGCACGGTTGCGGCTGCAGGGGCACGGCGAACGCGTCCCCGGCGAGAACTAGGCTTGAGCCACAGACCGAGAGGCACTACCCATGCACGGCGAATACAAGGTTCCTGGTGGAAAGCTCGTGGTCGTCGACCTCGACGTGATCGACGGACGCATCGCCAATTTCCGGCTCGCCGGCGACTTCTTCCTCGAGCCGGACAGCGCGCTCGATCTCATCAACGAGGCCGTCAACGGTCTCCCCGAGGAGAGCGACGCCTCGACCATCTCGTTCGCGATCCAGGGCGCGCTCCCCGATGACGCGCTCCTCCTGGGCTTCTCGCCGGATGCCGTCGCGGTCGCCGTCCGTCGTTCGCTCGCGCACGCGACCACCTGGACCGACTACGACTGGCAGCTCATCCACGGCACCGCCTATCCGCCCGTTCTGCAGATGGCGCTCGACCAGGTGCTCTCCGAGGAGGTCGGTGCCGGTCGCCGCAAACCGACGCTGCGCATCTGGGAGTGGAACGAACCGGGAGTGGTCATCGGAAGCTTCCAGTCGCTCAAGAACGAGGTCGACCTGGAGAGTGCCGCCAAGTACGGTTTCCAGGTCGTGCGGAGGGTGAGCGGCGGCGGAGCGATGTTCATGGAGGCCGGGTCGGTCATCACCTATTCGATCTATGCACCGAGCGATCTCGTGCATGGCATGACCTTCGCCGACTCCTACGCCTTCCTCGACGAATGGGTCATCATCGCCCTCAGGTCGCTGGGTATCGACGCCTCCTATGTTCCACTCAACGACATCACCAGCCCGACGGGCAAGATCGGCGGCGCGGCGCAGAAGAGGCTCGGTACCGGTGCGGTGCTGCATCACGTCACCATGAGCTATGACATGGACGGCGACCGGATGGTGCAGGTGCTGCGAATCGGGCGCGAGAAGATGAGCGACAAGGGCACCAAGAGCGCCAACAAACGTGTCGACCCGCTACGCAGTCAGACCGGGCTGAGTCGCGCCGAAATCCTGGAGCGGATGGAGCAGACCTTCACGCGGCTCTACGGCTCGACGCCGAGCGAGGTCACTCCGGAGGAACTCGCACGGGCGCAGCAGCTCGTCGTGGAGAAGTTCGGAACCGAGGAATGGTTGCAGCGCGTTCCCTGAGTTCATCCCCGAGTCGGATGCGATCGCCCGAACCGTCGTTTAGCCTTGAACGATGAACTGGTGGATCTTCGGCGGCGTGGTGCTCGGCATCGTCGTCCTCGGTTTTCTTGCACAGCGCTTCGGATTCATCGATCTCTCGGGCAAGGACAAGCCCAGGAGTTCGGGCAGCGGCTCGGGGCTCATCGGCATCGGCGACGAGGTCTTCGCGCCCAGCCGGCACGAGGCGGCGATCGAACTCGACCGCCAGACCATCCTCCCCGCCCCGGCGCCGCTGGCCGGCGACGGCGACAAGGGCATCTACAACGGGCAGGTCAGGATCGACCTCTCGAAGTCGGGCAAGCACTCGAAGTAGTCAGCCGCGCTCTTCGAGCTCGTGATACTCGGGATGCTCCTCCAGCCAGCTGACAACGAACGGGCAGGCCGCGACCACCCGGTAGGTGGTCTTCGTGCGGATGGCGTCGAGCACGCCCTGCACCATCTCAGAGCCCAGTCCGCTGTCGCGCAGCCGCGGGTCGACCTCGGTGTGGGTGAGGTAGATCGCGTTACCTCGGAGCGTGTAATCGGTGAGGCCCACCTGCTGGCCATCCCGCTCCAGGATGTAGCGATTCTGGCCCGGGAGGTGCTGCACGGCGCTGGACATCCCACGAGCCTACGTTTGGCGGCTGAGTGTCGCAATGACAATGGGAGAATGGGGCAATGCCCGCGCACTGGACGTCCGACTCACCCTCCCGCGTCATCCAGGGCGACAATCTCGCGGTCGCTGCGGAGCTTCCCGATGGGGCATTCACGCTCGTCTACCTCGACCCGCCCTTCAATACCGGTCGCAGCCAGGCCCGGCAGGCGACGACGAGCGTGCGGTCGGCATCAGGCACTATCAGGGGCTTCAAGGGCCAGCAGTACGAGCGGATCCGCGGCGACCTCATGAGCTACGACGACCACTTCGAGGACTACTGGTCGTTTCTCGAACCGCGCCTAGCAGAGGCCTGGCGCCTGCTCGCCGATGACGGAACGCTCTATCTGCATCTCGACTACCGCGAGGCGCACTATGCCAAAGTGCTGCTCGACGCCCTGTTCGGCAGGGAGTGTTTCCTCAACGAGATCATCTGGGCCTACGACTACGGCGCAAAGTCGAAGAACCGCTGGCCGACCAAGCACGACACGATCCTGGTCTACGTGAAGAATCCGGGCGGCTATCACTTCGACTCGACTGCCGTCGACCGCGAGCCGTACATGGCTCCCGGCCTGGTCACGGCGGAGCAGGTCGCGAAGGGCAAGCTGCCCACGGATGTCTGGTGGCACACGATCGTGTCGCCGACCGGCAGGGAGAAGACCGGATATCCGACCCAGAAGCCGGAGGGAATCCTGCGTCGAATCGTGCAGGCCTCCAGTCGCGAGGGGGACTGGGTACTCGACTTCTTCGCGGGTTCCGGCACGACCGGGTCCGTTGCGGCCGCCCTCGGGCGGCGCTTCGTGCTCGTCGACCAGAGCGAGGAATCGATCGCGGTCATCCGGGCCCGCCTGCTGAAAGCCGGCGTGGAGGTGGAACTGGTCGTTCCCTAGTCGCGGATGTCGTAAGCCTCCCGAGCTTCGATGATCGCGTTCGCGTTGTCGAGAGCCCATCGCGCGAAGCCGACGGCGGGCACGAGCAGGGTTCGGCCGAGGTCGGTGAGTTCGTACTCCACCCGAGGGGGGATCTCGGCGAAACTCTCCCGTCGCACCATGCCGTCGCGCTCGAGCTTTTTCAGAGTGAGGGTGAGCATTCGTTGCGAGATGCCGGGCACCCGGATCTTGAGCGCCGAGTACCGCACCGGGCCGGCCTCCAGCATCCCGACCACAAGCAGGGTCCACTTGTCTCCGAGATGATCGAGAAGGTCGCGGATCAACGCTCCCGCCGTCTGGGAGGCCGAACACATGCCATCCATTTCGCTGAGGGAGACGCCGTTCTGTCGCGCCGCGTCGTCCATTTCTTACTCCCGTGTGCCTGGCGCACAAAGCAGTGCGCTATCTCGGTGGGTTATAAAAGTAACTGTTCGTGCTGTTGCACACTCATCGTAACAATTTACGGAAAAGAAGAGACATTGATCATCGCACTGTGGATTTTCGGCATTCTGCTCACCCTCGTCTACCTGCTCTCGGGGGTGTCGAAGACCTTCAGAAGCAAGGCTGCACTGGAGCCACGGATGGCCTACATCGAAGATTTCAGCACCTGGCAGGTGAAGGGGATCGGAGTGGTCGAGATTCTCGGAGCGCTCGGAGTCATCCTTCCGCTGGCGACCGGGATCGCTCCCGTCATTACCGGTGTCGCCGCGATCGGACTGGTGATCGTTCAGGTGGTGGCCATCGCCGTGCATGTCCGCCGCAAGGAGGGGAAGTCCGTGCCGGTCAACATCGTGCTTCTCCTGCTGGCGGTCGTCGTCGCGGTACTGCGCTTCGTCACCCTGTAACAGGGCTACCTGTAACAGAGCGAAAGGGCGGCTCACCGGAATTCGGCGAGCCGCCCTTTCGCGTTTCCGCGACGGGTTTTGCGTGTTCTACTTCCGATCGACGATGTCGTTCTCCTGCGTCGAGAGCGACGGCTCGAGCGGGGCGCCGACCATCTCGGCGGCTCTGGTGGCGATGATCGCCGCGTCGGCATCCGCCACTTCCTGCAGCGCCGACTTCTGGCGAAGCGGGGTGGCCTTGAGGAAGAAGCTCAGGATGAACGCGACGAGCACGACGATGAGGCTCACCCAGAAGACCGTCACGGTGGCATCCGCGAACCCGTGAAGGAAGGGCGCAGCCAACCGGTGGTCCGCAGTCGTGAGGAACTGCGTGTCGCCGTCGAGCGAGGTGGTGACACTCGAGCTGCCGGCCTGCTGACCCTGGAGCAGGGTGAGGATCTGCTTGTTGCCCGGGTCGGCGAGAACCTTCGGGTCGGCGAGTGCCGCCTTCATGTTGTTCAGCAGGGTCGGGTTCTCGAATGCCGCCTTGATGGTGGTGGGGATTCGGGTGAACAGGACCGAGAACAGCACCGCGACGCCCAGCGTTCCACCGATCTGGCGGAAGAAGGTCGAGGCGGATGTCGCGACGCCGATGTCCCGTGGACCGACCGAGTTCTGGCTCGCTATCGTGAGGGTCTGCATGAGCTGGCCGAGGCCAAGACCCACGAGGAACATGCCGAACATGATGTACCAGATCGGCGTGGAGGCCTGGATGAACGTGAACAGGAAGAACCCGAGCGACATGAGGCCCGTGCCGACGACCGGGAAGATCTTGTAGCGTCCGGTGCGGGAGATGAGCTGGCCGCTGACGATCGAGGAGATCATGAGACCGAGGATCATCGGCAGCAGCTGGTATCCGCTCTCCGTCGGCGTCGAGCCGTTGACCAGCTGGAGGAACAGCGGGATCGACGAGAGGGCACCGAACATGCCGAAACCGACGAGGATACCGAGGATGGTCGCCATAGAGAAGGTCGAGCTCTTGAACAGCTTGAGCGGGATGAGCGCGTCGTCTTTCATCATCCGCTCGACCAGGATGAACGCCAGGATTCCGAGGCCGCCGACGATGTAGCAGGCCCAGGCGCCCGCGGAGCCCCAGCCCCAGTCGCGACCCTGTTCTGCGACCAGCAGGAGCGGCGCGACGGCGATGATGACCGTCGTCGCACCCCACCAGTCGATGCGCACGCTACGGTTCTCGCTCTTCTTCGGAAGATGGAGGAATCGCACGACCATGGCGAGGGCGATGATGCCGATCGGCACGTTGATGAGGAAGACCCAGCGCCATCCGGTGATTCCGAGGATGAATGGTGCACCGGCGAGCACGCCACCGATGAGTGGGCCGATGACGCTCGAGATGCCGAAGACGGCGAGGAAGTATCCCTGGTATTTCGCGCGCTCGCGGGGGGCGAGCATGTCACCCATGATGGCGAGCGGCAGCGCCATGAGGCCACCGGCTCCGAGGCCCTGGATGGCACGGAATACGGCGAGCTCGTACATCGAGGTCGAGATGCCGGAGAGCACCGACCCGCCGAGGAAGACGATGATGGCGATGAGGAACAGCGGTCGGCGCCCGAAGATGTCGGACAGCTTCCCGTAGATGGGTGTCGCGATCGTCGACACGATCAGGTAGGCCGTGGTGACCCAGGCCTGCTGGCTCAGGCCGTGCAGGTCATCGGAAATCGTACGGATGGATGTTCCGACGATCGTCTGGTCGAGAGCGGATAGGAACATCCCGGCCATAAGGCCGTAGATCACGAACAGGATCTGACGGTGCGTCATGATCCCGCCCGAATCGTGGACAGCTTGTGCCTGTGTTGCGGATTCGGCGCGTGACATGGATCCTCGTTCTGGGGCTTAAGTGAAACGGGCCGCCTCGGAACGCAGTCCGACAGCGGCTAAAAAGTTTGCGTAGAGTGCAAAGTTACACCCTGGGCAAGCATCATCGCAAGCTGGCCCACGACTAATATCGTGACCATGACCCAGCCTCGACAGCGCAGCCTCGCCCTCTGCGCTCTCGCGGTCTCCTTCGTATTCTTCCTCTCCGGCTGCACACCGCAATCGACGCCGGTGAGTTCTCCCAGTGCGAGCTCATCCGCAACGCCGGTCACCCCAACTCCCACCCCGACACCGACACCATCGTTCGACAGGACTGCGATGTCAATCGACGATCCGACGAGCATCTGGGTCGTGGAGAACAAGCTTCGGCCGCTCAACCCGCCGACCTATGTTCCACCGGATCTCGTGGAGACTCCCGTCGCCCATCTCAATCCGCCGACACTCCGCAAGGAGGCGGCGGATGCGATGGTCGCGATGTTCGCGGCCGCGAAAGCGGAAGGGGCAGGCGGCATGCAGCTCCAGAGCGCCTATCGCTCGTACGCCGTGCAGGTGAAGGTCTACAACGGCTACGTGGGCAGCCTCGGCAGGGCGCGAGCGGATGCCCAGAGTGCTCGGCCAGGCTTCAGCGAACACCAGACAGGTCTCGCCGCCGATATCAGCGCGCTGCCCCTGACCTGCGCTTTGGCCGCCTGTTTCGGCCAGACCCCGCAAGGAATGTGGCTCGCGGCGAACGCCTATCGTTTCGGTTTTCTGCTCCGCTACCCCGCCGACAAGACTCCGGTCACCGGTTTCATCTACGAACCGTGGCACTTCCGGTACATCGGAGTCCCGCTCGCGACCGAAATGCACGACACGGGAGTGACGACCCTCGAGGAGTTCTTCGGCCTGCCTGCCGCGCCTGAATACGCGCCGTAGCCTCTAGGCGCCCAGCGCCGCATCCACGATGAGCTTCGCCTCCGCCTGCACCTGCTTGAGGTGTTCGGCTCCGAGGAACGACTCCGCATAGATCTTGTAGACGTCTTCTGTGCCGCTCGGACGAGCGGCGAACCAGGCGTGCTCGGTGACGACCTTCACGCCGCCCACCGCCGCGCCGTTGCCGGGCGCCTCACTCAATTTCGCGATGATCGTCTCGCCGGCGAGGGTGTCGGCGGTGATGGCCGAGCCGTTCAGTTTGCCGAGTGCCGCCTTCTGCGCCTTGCTGGCCGCGGCATCCACGCGCTCGTAGACGGGCGAGCCGTACTTCTCGGTGAGTTCCGCGTAGAGCCGGCTCGGTGACTTGCCGGTGACGGCGATGATCTCGCTGGCCAGAAGGGCGAGCAGGATGCCGTCCTTGTCCGTGGTCCAGGCGGTGCCGTCCTTGCGCAGGAAACTCGCCCCCGCGGACTCCTCGCCGCCGAAGCCGACCGAGCCGTCGACGAGGCCCGGTACGAACCATTTGAAACCGACCGGCACCTCCCAGAGGCGACGGCCGAGAGACTCGGCCACCCGGTCGATCATGGTGCTTGAGACGAGGGTCTTGCCGACCGCGGCATCCGCTCTCCAGCCCGGTCGGTTCTCGTAGAGGTACTGGATGGCCACGGCCAGGTAGTGGTTGGGATTCATGAGGCCGCCGTCGGGGGTCACGATTCCGTGCCGATCGGCGTCGGCATCGTTGCCGGTGACGACGTCGTAGTCGTTGCGGTGTTTGAGCACGGAGGCCATGACGGATGCCGAAGACGGGTCCATGCGGATCTTGCCGTCCCAGTCGAGGGTCATGAACGCCCATCGCGAGTCGACCTCGGGATTCACGACAGTGAGGTCGAGCCCGTAGCGTTCCGCGATCGCGGACCAGTAGTGCACGCTGGCGCCCCCGAGCGGGTCGGCCCCGATGCGCACGCCCGCGCGTTTGATCGCTTCGACGTCGATGATGTTCTCCAGATCGTCGACATAGTTGCCGCGGAAGTCGTAGGTGCCGACACCCGTCGGCTCGGCCCGCTTCACGTCACGATTGCCGTCGGCGATGAGCTCATTGGCGCGATTCGCGATCCAGTTGGTCGCGTCGCTGTCGGCCGGGCCGCCGTGGGGAGGGTTGTACTTGAAGCCGCCATCGCGCGGAGGATTGTGGCTCGGGGTGATGACGATGCCATCCGCCTGATCCTCGTGCCCCGCGGCGTTGTATGTGATGATCGCGTGGCTGAGCGCCGGCGTCGGCACGTAGTCGTCGAACTCGTCGACGAGCGCGTTCACGCTATTGGCGCCGAGCACCTCGAGCGCCGTGGTCTGCGCGGGGTGGCTGAGTGCGTGCGTGTCGCCACCGATGAAAAGCGGGCCGGTGATGCCCTGGCCGGCCCGGTACTCGACGATCGCCTGCGTGATGGCAGCGATGTGGGTCTCATTGAATGCACTATCCAGGGAGGAGCCGCGATGCCCCGAGGTGCCGAACACCACCTTCTGTTCCGGGATGGTCACATCCGGCACAAGGTCGTAATAGGCCCGGATGAGTGCCTTGACGTCGATGAGGTCGGAGTTCTGAGCAGGCTGTCCAGCGCGAGCATTCATGGACCAAGTCTGTCACTTCGGGTCTCCGCTAGGCTTCCAGTCATGCCCGAGACGGATGCTCCCCAGACCTACAGCTATCTGGGCCCGGCGGGAACTTTCACCGAGGTGGCGCTCGCGCAGGTGCCCGAGGCCGCCGGCAAGACCTGGCGTCCCGTCAACAACGTCGGTGAGGCCCTCGACGATGTCGTGAACGGCCGGAGCGTCGCCGCCATGATCGCGATCGAGAACTCGGTCGAGGGCGGTGTGTCCGCGACCCAGGACGCCCTGGCGAACATCCCGAACCTGCGCATCATCGGCGAGTACCTGGTGCCGGTCAACTTCGTGCTCGTTGCCGCGCCCGGCACCACGCTCGCTGATGTGAAGGTCGTGAACGCACATCCGGTCGCCTATGCGCAGTGCCATCTCTGGCTCGAAGCGAATCTGCCGAGCCATGGACACATCCCGTCGACCTCGAACGTCGCCGCCGCGGCATCCCTCTTCGAATCGGACCTCGCGGATGCCGCAATCGCGCCGCCCGGCATCACAGCCCATCATGACCTGGTCGTGCTCGCCGAGAACATCGGGGACAACCCGAACGCGGTCACCCGTTTCGTGCTCGTGAGCCGCACCGTTCCGACCCCTCCGGCGACCGGTGCAGACAAGACGAGCATCATCGCCGAGCTTCCCGACGATCGTGCCGGCGCACTCCTCGAGATGCTCGAGCAGTTCGCCACCCGCGGCGTCAACATGAGCCTGCTTGAATCACGCCCGATCGGGGATGCCCTCGGCCGCTATCGCTTCGTCATCGATCTCGACGGCCACATCCTCGACGAGCGGGTCGGGGATGCCCTGCTCGGCCTCAAGCGATTCAGCCCGAACGTCATCTTCCTGGGCTCCTATCCCCGAGCGGACCGGGTGCGCACGGAGGTCACGCAGCGGTACGGCAACGAAGCGTTCACCGACGCCCGCGACTGGTTGCGCGGGCTCATCGCCGGTGAGCCGAGTCAGATCTGACTAGGCGGGCACCTTCACCGTGAGGGCTCCCGGGTCCACCCAGGCGTGCACCGATTTCGCCTCACCGAATTCGTCACCGTCGAGCTGGAACTCCTGCGGCGCCTCGACCGTGAGGCGCAGGTCGCTGCCCTTGAGATAGAGCACGTCCTTCGTGTCGGCTGTCAGGTCGATGATCGAACGCCCGAACGCGCTCTTGCGCAGCACGCCGTTCTCCCACGCGACCTTGTTCCATACCTTGACCCAGCCGAAGGGCCCGCGCGGCCGCAGCGCGGCGATGTCGAGGATGCCGTCATCCGGTCTCGCCTCCGGCATGAGCAGGATGCCGCCCGGCAGCGCACCGCAGTTGCCGACGATGATGGTGTGGAAGCTCGCCGACTTCTCGGCGGAGCCGTCGAGGCTGTATCTGATACGAACAGGTTTGAGCTCGGGAAGAGCGCGCATGCCCGCATCGATGTAGGCGAGCCAGCCGACCGCCTTCTTGAGCTTCGGATTCGTCAGGGCGATCATCTTGGCGTCGAGACCGAGACCGGCCATCACCAGGAAGGCATGATCTTCGCGTTCATCGTCGTCGCGCACGATCTCCGCGATTCCGAGGTCTATCCGGCGATCGGCGCCCGTGAAAGCCGTGTCCACGGACGCGTCGAGGCTGTTGAGCGTGAGATTGAGGTTGCGAGCCAGCAGGTTGCCGGTGCCGGCGGGCACCAGGGACAGCGGAACATCGCTATCGCGCAGCGCTTCGGCGACGGCGCGCACCGTTCCGTCGCCACCCGCCGCGATGACGACGGCCGCTCCCTCTGCGATCGCGGCCCGGGTGACGTTCTGGCCCGCATCCTTCTCGGTCGTCGAGAACCAGAGGGAGGTGTTCCAGCCGGCGGACCGCTCCGCGGCGGCGACAGATTCCTTGAGCTTCTTCAGCTCGACCTTGATCGGGTTGTAGACGACCGCGGCGCGCCGTTTGCTGAGGGCAGGGGAGCTTGGCACGTGAACAACGCTACGGCATAGCTCAATAGACTGGACCGGTGATTGATCCGCAGCTTCTCCGTGACAATCCCGATGTAATCAGGGCATCTCAGCTCGCCAGGGGGGACTCCGCGGAGCTTGTCGACGCCGCTCTGGCCGCCGACCTCAATCGCCGCAGCGCGATCTCCGAGTCCGAAAGCCTGCGCGCCACCCAGAAGACTCTCGGCAAGATGGTCGCCCAGGCGAGCGGCAATGAGAAGAACACGCTCCTCGCCGAGGCCCAGCAGCTTGCTGCGCGAGTCAAGGAGCTCGCCCAGGTGGCGGCGGATGCGGAGGCCGAGTTCACGAGGACGGTCGGAGGCATCGCGAACCCCATCATCGCCGGCGTCCCATCGGGTGGGGAGGACGACTTCGTCACGCTGCGCCAGGTGGGGGAGAAGCCGTCATTCGAGTTCGAGCCGCGCGATCACCTCGAACTCGGCGAGCTGCTGCGCGCCATCGACATGACCCGTGGCGCGAAGGTCTCTGGCAGTCGCTTCTACTTTCTGCGCGGCATCGGAGCCCGGCTCGAACTTGCCCTCATGAACATGGCACTCGACACCGCTCTGGCCCACGGGTTCGAGCCGCTCATCACGCCTACCCTGGTGAGGCCGGAGATCATGGCCGGAACCGGCTTCCTCGGCGAACACTCGGACGAGATCTACTACCTGCCGGCCGATGACCTCTACCTCACGGGCACGAGCGAAGTCGCCCTCGCCGGATTCCACTCGGATGAGATCCTCGACCTCTCCGAGGGTCCGCTGCGTTATGCCGGATGGTCGACCTGCTATCGGCGCGAGGCCGGTTCCGGCGGCAAGGACACTCGCGGCATCCTGCGCGTGCACCAGTTCAACAAGCTCGAGATGTTCAGCTACGTGCTGCCCGAGAATGCCGAGGCGGAGCACGAGAGGCTCGTCGGCCTCCAGGAGTCGATGCTGCAGGCCTGCGAACTGAGCTACCGGGTCATC
Organism: Microbacteriaceae bacterium; assembly: GCA_025464815.1. GTDB lineage: Bacteria > Actinomycetota > Actinomycetes > Actinomycetales > Microbacteriaceae > Lacisediminihabitans. The sequence continues at coordinate 13,506 of JAODMW010000017.1, forward strand.
GATGTCGCGGCCGGCGACCTCGGCTCCAGTGCCGCGCGCAAGTTCGACATCGAGGCGTGGATTCCGACGCAGGACACCTATCGCGAGCTCACGAGCACGAGCAACTGCACCACCTACCAGGCGCGACGGCTCGACATCCGCTCCCGCACAGAGTCCGGCAAGACCGCACCGGTCGCGACGCTCAACGGCACGCTCGCGACGACGCGCTGGATCGTCGCCATCCTCGAGACCCATCAGCAGGCGGATGGATCGGTCGTCGTCCCGGCGGCGCTGCGACCCTACCTCGGCGGGCTCGAAGTGATGGAGCCGGTCAGTTGACCGATCGCTGGCTCATCGCCCTCGACATCGACGGAACGCTCATGCGCGAGGACGGCTCCATCTCCGATGGGGTCATCGCCCAAGTGCAGCGTGTGCGGGATCTCGGCCACGAGGTCATGCTCGCGACCGGGCGTTCCGTCTCGATGACCCTCCCTGTGCTCGACCGTTTCCAGCTCACCCCGCTCTACGTCGTCTGCTCGAACGGCGCGATCACCCTCAAGCGGGATTCGGATGCTCCGACGGGCTACTCCCGTACCGCCGTCGACTCCTTCGATCCTTCCGAGGTGCTCACCACGATTCGGGGCAGCCTCGCCGAGGCCAGCTATGCGGTCGAGGACGAAACCGGCTTCTACCGATACACCGGATACTTTCCCGACTCCACGCTCGGCGCGACCAGTGAGAGGGTCGCCTTCGAGGAGCTGCTCAAACACCAGGCGACCCGGGTGGTCGTGATCTCGCCCGAGCACGCGATCGAGGACTTCCTGTCGATCGTCGAGCGGATGGGCCTGCACAAGGTCACGTACAACGTCGGCTGGACGGCCTGGCTCGACATCGCTCCCGATGGCGTGAACAAGGCGACCGCGCTCGAACGCGTGCGCGAATGGCACGGCATTCCGCGATCACGGGTGATGGCGGTCGGCGACGGACGCAACGATATCGACATGCTTCAGTGGGCATCCGCTGAGGGTCGTGGCGTAGCCATGGGTCAGGCGCCGATCGAGGTGATGGCCGCCTCGAACGAGTCGACGGAATCCGATCTCGACGACGGGGTCGCCCTAGTGTTCGCCTCGTTCTGAAGCCGGGACAGGCTCGGAACGGGCAACCTCTGTAGAATCGTGGCTGTTCTAAGTGGGAGGGCTGTCCGAGCGGCCGATGGAGCCAGTCTTGAAAACTGGTGGGCAGAAATGTCTCGTGGGTTCGAATCCCACGCCCTCCGCCCGCACCCGTTCACCCGTAATCGTCACGAGAGGGATCTGTCATGAGCGAGTTCCGCCCACGCTCCAGGTCGAGAGCCGTCGATGGCATTGCCCGCCATGGCCGGCTCAAGAAGTCGAACCCTTATCTGACGGTACTCAAGTTCCTCGGAGCCGCTGTCGCGGTGGTGGCGGTGAGTGCGGCGTCGGTGGCCGGCATCACGCTCGGCCAGTTCACTACCGACATCAAGACAGTTCACCTTGCCGGCGCTCCGACCAATGGCCCGCCACCGGATCTCGGCTCCTACGATGGTGGCTTCAACTTCCTGCTCGTCGGCAGCGACACGCGCCAGGGGCAGGGCGCCTACGCGGGCAAGGACGGCGGTGTGCTCAACGACGTCACGATGCTCCTGCACGTTTCGCAGGATCAGACCAATGCGGTCGCGGTGAGCATCCCGCGCGACATGGTGGTGGCGATCCCGTCCTGCCCGAAGGCGGACGGCAAGGGCAATTATGGCGCGATGTCCGCGCAGCCGATCAACAACACCCTCGCGTATGGCGGGCTGCCATGCACGGTGCTGACGGTCAAGAAGCTGACCGGCCTCGACATCCCCTTCGCCGCCCTCATCACTTTCCAGGGCGTCATCGACATGTCGACCGCGGTCGGCGGCGTGCCGGTCTGCATCAACGGGCCCATGAAAGACCCCTATACCGGCATCAACCTTCCGGCCGCAGGCACGTACACGCTCTCCGGGTTCGATGCGCTCGCCTTCCTGCGCAGCCGCCACGGCGTCGGTGACGGCAGCGACCTCGGCCGCATCAGCTCGCAGCAGGTCTTCCTCTCCTCGCTCGTGCGCACGGTGAAGAGCAACAGCACGCTGACGGACTTCACCAAGCTCTACGGCCTCGCCTCGGCGGCGACCAAGAACATGACGCTGTCCGACAACCTGAAGAATCTCAACACGATGGTGTCCATGGCCCTCGTGCTTAAGGGCATCCCGCTCAATCGCATCACTTTCGTGCAGTATCCGAGCACGACAGGCGTCGGCGGCGTCTACTCGGGTAAGGTGGCGCCGCTCACCGGTCCGGCGACCGCTCTCTTCACGAAGATCAAGGCCGACCAGCCCTTCGTTCTCGACTCCGGCACCGGCCGCGGCTCAGTAAGCGATCCGAACGCGCCCGCGGCTACCACCGCGCCTGCGCCTTCGGGATCCGCTGCCCCGTCCGCAACACCGGCGGCGGCTGCAGAGGTGCTCCCGGGCGTTCTCGGCCAGACGGCCGCGGACTACACCTGCTCGAAGGTGAACAACTAAGACCAGGCACTGGCTGGCCCCAGTTTGACGTCAAGGGCCAGCCAGGCGTTCTACCTTCGGTCCGTTCGTCGACGGATGCGACGGCTCAGCCCGAGAAAGAGCAGAGCGAGTCCCAGCGCGACCAGACCAAGCGCGACGATCAGGATGCCAACGGATTCGGTGCCGGTCACTGCGAGAACGGCACGTGGTGTGAGCATTTCTGAATCTGTCTCGTGAGTGGATGGTCATTTCACTCTAGGAGTCCCCCATAGGGCGGACAAGGTGCAGCGGCTCCCCAATACAGGGGGTCGACGAATCGAACAGGGAGGCCGGTGCGGCTATGATTGCTGAGGTTACTGGAGACGTCGCATAGTTCGGCCTAGTGCACCACCCTGCTAAGGTGGAGAACCCGCAAGGGTTCCGAGGGTTCAAATCCCTCCGTCTCCGCAAATAAGCCCTGATCAGAGGCACGTTCCCGCCTTACGAATCTGGCGCACTGCGCTCTCAGGTTTCTGCTGAACTGGGCCGAAATGTCCCCCCAGTGTCGCCCGTGACACGCTTGTCATTCGTGCGGGGCGCTTCGGGGCCCGAACGGTCCGTCGAAGCGTTGGGCTAGATGGAGGGGCCGCTGGCGGTCGGCTGGTCCGGTCCTTGCTGGTACGAGGCGGGGTCGGTCCGGGAAGCGTCAATCGCGTCGAGGCGCGCGATCGCGGCGGTGTCCTGTTCCTCGCCGAGGACGTGGGCGTAGATCTTCAACGTCGTGTTCGGATTGGCGTGCCCGAGCCATTGCGAGACCTGGTTGACGGGAATGCCGGCGCGAAGCCACGTCGA
>JAODMW010000026.1 GCA_025464815.1 Microbacteriaceae bacterium
CGCCGGATTCACCTACAGGGCGCTGTTCGACCGTGCTCCCCTCGCTGACGAGTCCTACCTCGAGCCGCTCGACCTGGCGGGCGACGCCGGCATCCCGAAGGCCTGATCGCAGGATTTCCGCCCGCCGGGTGCTTTTTGTTCCCGCCTGTCAGGTTGTGCCCGCTCGAACGGGCACAACCTGACAACGTGGAACGATCACCTGCTAGCAGCAATCGGACGCAGAACGGATGCCGCGGCGGCTACTCCGGCACGCCAACCGGCTCGGCCGCCTGGTTCGCCGTCTCACCCGGCATCGCGAGGTTCGCGCGCAGCCTGGCTCCGAGATCCGCGTCGACGCTGGTCCAGTACTGGAGGAAGCGCTCCGTGATCTCGGGGACGGTCAACGCCGTGCCCTGGCCGGTGAGCGTCTCGAGCAGCCGTGCCTTCGCCGCGTCGTCGAAGACCTCGCGGTAGAGGGTGCCCGGCTGGCCGAAGTCATCGTCCTCGGAGTGCAGGGTCGCCGCGGCACGCACGAGCGCGCCGTCACTCTCCCAGGTCCCTTCGCCTGCGGCCGCGGCATCCGCCACCGGTCCACCGAAGGAGTTCGGGGCGTAGACGGGAGCACCGGCCGGCTTGAAGGCATGTCGAGCGGCGCCATCCTGCGAATAGTTGTGCGTGGCGTTCTTCGGCGCGTTGACCGGGATCTCGTTGTAGTTCGTCCCGACGCGATAGCGCTGGGCGTCCGGGTACGAGAAGATGCGCGCCATGAGCATCTTGTCCGGGCTGATGCTGATGCCGGGCACCGTGTTCGCGGGCGAGAACGCGGCCTGCTCGATCTCCGCGAAGAAGTTCTCCGGGTTGCGGTCGAGCGTGTGGGTTCCGACCTTGATGAGCGGGTAGTCGGAATGGGGCCAGATCTTCGTCAGGTCGAAGGGGTTGAAGCGATAGGTCTTCGCGTCCTCGTAGGGCATCACCTGCACGTGGAGATCCCAGGACGGGAAGTTACCCGCCTCGATGGCCTCGTGGAGGTCGCGGCGATAGTGATCGGCATCTGCGCCGGCGATGATCTCGGCCTCCCCGGCCTCGATCTCGACATTGCCCTGGTTGGACGTGAAGTGGTACTTCACCCAGAACCGCTCGCCGGCAGCGTTGATCCACTGGTAGGTGTGCGAACCGAAGCCGGGCATCTCACGCCACGAACGCGGCAGGCCGCGGTCGCCCATGAGGTAGGTGACCTGGTGGGCGGACTCCGGCGAGAGCGTCCAGAAGTCCCACTGCATGTCGGCGTCGCGCAGGCCCGACCCCGGCAGCCGCTTCTGCGAGTGGATGAAGTCCGGGAACTTGATGCCGTCGCGGATGAAGAACACCGGGGTGTTGTTGCCGACGATGTCGTAGTTGCCTTCCGTGGTGTAGAACTTCACCGAGAAGCCACGGACATCGCGCCAAGTGTCTGGACTGCCCTGCTCGCCGGCGACACTCGAGAAGCGCTGCAGGGTCTGGGTGGTCGTGCCCGGCTGGAACACCGCGGCCCTGGTGTACTGCGAGACGTCCTCCGTCACCTCGAAGGTGCCGAACGCTCCGCCGCCCTTCGCGTGCACGATCCGCTCCGGAATACGCTCGCGATTGAACTGGGCGAGCTTTTCCACCAGGTAGCGGTCGTGGAGGGCGGTCACCCCGTCGACGCCTGCGGTGAGCGAATGCTCGTTGCTCTCCACCGGGGTTCCGGTCTGGGTGGTCAGTGAATCCGTCACGATATCTCCTTCATTCTTCTATTTCGTCGATTGCAGGTCTGCAGCTGGGGCAGAGGCCCCAGAAAGTCACTTCCGCGGTCGCAACCAGGTAGCCGTTCGTGTTGCTCGGCGTGAGGCATGGCGCTGTGCCGTGAACGCAGTCGACATCGGCGACCACGCCACAGTTGGTGCAGACGACGTGGTGGTGGTTGTCGCCGATGCGACGCTCGTAGAGGGCGGCGGAGCCGGCGGGCTCGATCCGACGGATGAGGCCGCTCGCGGTCAGGTCACCGAGGACGTTGTGCACCGACTGCACGGATGTCGTGGGCAGCTCGGCCTGCACCAGCTGACAGAGCGCATCGGCATTCGAGTGCGGCTGGCGGTCGAGCGCCTCGAGTATCGCCATCCTGCCGGAGGTCACTCGAAGACCTGCGCCGCGCAACTGGTCTTCGAGGTTCGAGGGCATAACCCCAGTCAAGCACTTATCGTGAACGACTCAAAATTAGCCCGCGACGATTCGCCGTGCTCCCGACTCGAATTCGCTGAGATCCCCGGTCTCGCCTGCACGGAATGCCCGACGGCCGACCACCCACTGGTAGAAGAGGAAGGCGCCGAGCGCGATGGTTCCGATGCCGATCTTGATGGCCCACGGCCATTCCTGGCGCGTCACGAAACCCTCGATGATGCCGGAGACGAGAAGGGACAGGATCAGACCGATCGCGACGGTGAACAGCGAACGGCCCTCCTCGGCGAGGGCCTGACCGCGCGTCCGAGCGCCCGGCGCGATCCAGGACCAGAAGATCGCCAGTCCCGCCGCCCCCGCCACGAAGATCGAGTAGAGCTCCAGTTGGCCGTGCGGAGCGATGTAGAGGAAGAAGATGTCCAATCGGTCGTGGGAGCCCATGAGGGCCGCCGACAGGCCGAGATTCTGCGCGTTCATGAAGAGCAGGTATGGGGCGTAGACGCCGACGATCCCGAAAGCGATGCACTGGGCCGCGAGCCACGCGTTGTTGGTCCAGACCTGGCCCGTGAAGGATGCGGGCGAATGCGCGGAGTAGTAATTGACGAAGTCCTGCTCCACGAACTGTTTGCGGAACTCCTCCGAACCGAAGTTCGCGAGCACGCCGGGGGTGTTGAGCGCCCACAGCGCATAGAGCGTGGCGACGATCGCAGTGCCCAGTGCGATGGCGAGCGACAGCCACCGGATGCGGAACAAAGCGGCGGGCAGCTGGGCCCCGAAAAAGGTCGGCAACTGGCTGAGCAGGTTATTGCCGGCGCCGGTGAAACGCAGGCGCGCCCTGGACAGCAGCAACGAGAGCCGGTCGCCCTGGATGGACTGCCCCGCCGTGGTCTTGATGGCCGAGAGCTGGCTCGCGCCCGACTGGTAATGCTCCACGAGATCGTCGGCTTCGCCGCCCGTGAACCGGCGTTTCGCTCCGAGCCGGGCAAGCTCGTCCCATTCATCGCGGTGGGCGGCGGAGTAGGCATCGAGGTCCATCTGCTTAAATACTAGACATGGTCTCAGATTCGGTTACGCCCTCGGTCGGCGCCGTATACGACGACGCCGAGCTGATGACCGGGGAGGCCGTCGGGCTCGACCTCCGTCCGACGAGTTTCGTGCTGAGGGCCGCCGGCGCGATCATCGATTTTATGCTCTCCATCGGCCTCTGGCTGCTCATCCTCTTCGCCATCTCGACCCCGTTTTTCTCCGCGTTGCTCGACGAGGCGAGCGGCGCAGCCGTCACGATCGCGGGTCTCGTCTTCTGCGTCGTGGTGATCCCGACCGCCGTCGAGACCATCACCCAGGGCAAATCGCTTGGCCGGCTCGCCGTCGGGGCCCGTATCGTGCGCGACGACGGCGGATCGATCGGATTCCGCCACGCCTTCATCCGTGCTCTTATCGGCGTGCTCGAAATCTTCTCCACCCTCGGCGGGATCGCCGCCCTGGTCGCGCTGCTGAACGGTCGCTCGAAGCGCCTCGGCGACCTGCTGGCGGGAACCTACAGCCAGAACGAACGGATCTCCCGGGCTACACCGCCCGTCTTCGGCGTTCCCGTGCAGCTCATCGAGTGGTCGAGAACGGCGGATGTCGCCCGGATGCCCGACGGGCTTGCGAGGCGGGTCGCCCAGTTCCTGGGGCAGGCTTCGCATCTCACCCCGGATGCCCGCGACCGCCTCGCCCGCCAACTCGCCGGTGAGGTGGCGCGTTACGTGTCGCCCGTGCCGCCGGAGGACGCCGAACTCTTCCTCGCGGCCGTGACCGCCGTTCGGCGGGACCGGGAGTACCTCGCCCTACAGCTCGAACGGCGGCGGCTCGAGCAGCTGGCGCCCGTGCTCACCGGGCTGCCGCACGGGTTTCCCGAACGCTCCTAGCGCCCGCGGCCCCCGCCGAAAACGCAGGAGATCCGAGCGCGAACGCGCGTCCGTGACGCCGCACGCGGTGTTATCGCGCAGATCTCCTGCGTTTTCGACAGGTCCACTACCGCGACTCAGTAGCGGTAGTGATCCACCTTGTACGGGCCATCGACGCTGACGCCGATGTAGGCGGCCTGCTCGGGCGTGAGAACCGTGAGCTTCACACCGAGGGCGTCGAGGTGCAGGCGCGCGACCTTCTCGTCGAGGTGCTTCGGCAGCACGTGCACGTCCACGCCGTAGTTCTCGCCGTGCACGTAGAGCTCGATCTGGGCCAGAACCTGGTTGGTGAACGAGTTGCTCATGACGAACGAGGGATGTCCGGTGGCATTGCCGAGGTTCATGAGCCGTCCCTCGGAGAGCACCAGCACACTGCGACCGGACGGCAGGCGCCACTCGTGCACCTGCGGCTTGATCTCGATACGGTGCGCCCCCGCGAGCTTCTCGAGCCCCGCGATGTCGATCTCGTTGTCGAAGTGGCCGACGTTGGCCACGATCGCGAGATGCTTCATGCCGAGCAGATGGTCGACGGTGATGACGTTCTCGTTGCCCGTGCCGGTCACGAAGATGTCGACCTCGCCGAGCACGCTCTCGATCGTGGTCACCTGGAAGCCGTCCATGGCCGCCTGCAGCGCGTTGATCGGGTCGATCTCGCTCACGATCACGCGGGCACCCTGGCCCTTGAGCGCCTCGGCAGCGCCCTTTCCGACATCACCGTAGCCGGCGACGAAGACGACCTTCCCGCCGATGAGAACGTCGGTGGCCAGGTTGAGCACGTCAGGTAGGGAGTGGCGGATGCAGTACTTGTTGTCGAACTTGGATTTGGTCACCGAGTCATTGACATTGATCGCCGCGAACTGCAGGTCCCCGGACTTCGCCAGTTCGTAGAGCCGGTGCACACCGGTCGTCGTCTCTTCGGTGACACCCTTGATCTCGGCCGCGATCCTGGTCCAGCGGTCGGGTGACGATGCGAGGGAGTCGCGAAGGGTGTCGAGGATGACCCGCCACTCGTGGCTGTCGTTCTCCGTGGCATCCGGAACCGCGCCGGCGAGCTCGAATTCGCGGCCCTTGTGCACGAGGATCGTGGCGTCGCCGCCATCGTCGAGGATCATGTTCGGGCCCGAGAAGCCCTCAGCAGACCAGTCGAAGATCTGCGAGGTGCACCACCAGTACTCCTCGAGGGTCTCGCCCTTCCACGCGAAGACCGGTACACCGGCGGGCGCCTCTGGCGTGCCGGTCGGTCCCACCGCGACCGCGGCGGCCGCCTCATCCTGGGTCGAGAAGATGTTGCAGCTGGCCCAGCGCACCTGCGCGCCGAGGGCGACGAGCGTCTCGATGAGCACCGCGGTCTGCACCGTCATGTGCAGCGACCCCGCGATGCGGGCCCCGGCGAGCGGCTTCGATTCGCCGAACTCGGCACGGAGGGCCATGAGGCCCGGCATCTCGTTCTCGGCGAGGCGGAGCTGATGGCGTCCGGCCACGGCGAGCGCGAGATCGCGGACTTTGAAGGGCAGGGTGGTGGTGGATGCGATCGACATGGTTCTATTGTCGCAGAACGGCCGGGCTATTCCCCGATGAGCTCGAGCACCTCGTCGCGCACGCGGGCCATGGCGTCCGGAGTCGCCGCCTCGACGTTGAGCCGCAACAACGGCTCCGTGTTGGAGGGCCGCACGTTGAACCACCAGAACGGTTCATCCGCCGACACGATGCCCGTGATCGTGAGGCCGTCGAGTTCATCGAATTCGCCGCGCCCGGTGAATGCCTCGACGATACGGTCGTAGGCGGCCGGGATGTCCGTGACGGTCGAGTTGATCTCCCCACTCAGCGCGTATGGCGTGTACTTCTTCGAGATGGTCGAGAGCGGCCCCGGCTGCGAACCGTACTCGGCGAGGAAATGCATCGCGGCGAGCATTCCGTTGTCCGCGCCCCAGAAATCGCGGAAGTAGTAATGGGCGGAGTGTTCGCCGCCGAAAATCGCACCGGTCGCGGCCATCTCGTCTTTGATGAGCGAGTGGCCGACGCGCGTGCGCACGGGAATGGCGCCGGCGGCCTCGATCGTCTCCGGCACGATGCGGGACGTGATGAGGTTGTGGATCACGAAGATGTCACCCTCCGGCTGCGTCCTGCGAACGCGCGTGATCTCGCGGAGGGCCACGACCGCGGCGACCGCGGACGGAGTGACCGCGTCCCCCTTCTCATCCACCACGAAACAGCGATCGGCGTCACCGTCGAAGGCGAGCCCCAGGTCTGCCCCGTGAGAGACCACGGCCTCCTGGAGGTCGACGATGTTCTTCGGGTCGAGCGGGTTCGCCTCGTGGTTGGGGAAGGTGCCGTCCAGGTCGAAGTAGAGCGGAATGACCTCGATCGGCAACGCGGGGAGCCCGGCCGCGGTGCCGAGCACGGCGGGCACCGTGAGCCCACCCATGCCGTTGCCTGCGTCGACCACGATACGGATCGGACGGATGCCGCTGAGGTCGACCAGGGACCGCAGGTAGGCCGCGTAATCGGCCAGCACGTCCAGGTCGCGATACGAACCGGGAGCGGCGACGGACGGCACCCCCGATGCGAGGTAGTCGGTGGCCCGATCGCGAATGGCGCGAAGTCCCGTGTCGAAGCTGATGCCGCGTGCGCCAGGGCGGCTGAACTTGATGCCGTTGTAGGTCGCCGGATTGTGCGAAGCCGTGAACATGGCCGCCGGCGCGTTCAGGTGCCCGGAGGCGAAATACGATTCGTCCGTCGAGCAGAGTCCGATCGAGACGACGTTCGCGCCGCGCGCCTGGGCGCCGGCGGCGAATGCGACGGAGAACTCCGGGGACGAATCGCGCATGTCGTGGCCGACCACGACATCCGTTCCTGCCGCGTCGACCTCGTCGACGAACGCTGCAGCGAGCGCCGTGACGACCTCGGTGGTGAGCTGTGAGCCGACCAGGCCGCGAACGTCATAGGCCTTGATGAACGGCACGAGATCGATGGGACCGGTGGAGAGAGCATTCATACCCAAAACCTACCCTGCGTCTCGCGATCAGGTTCCGAGCGAGACGTGCCGCACGACCTGCCAGCCCTGCGGTACCGAGAGCCGATCGGCGTGCTTCTCGCAGAGGTCGTGGCTGTGTGGTTCCGCAGTGCGGCTGAGCGGTCCGAGCACAGCCATCGAGTCCGCATAGACCCAGGTGAGAGTGGATACCGCGTCGTTCGTACAGGCGACTTTGCTACACGGTCTTCCGTCCATTTGTCTCCACCCTAACCACCGCAGCCGATCGAAGTCGAAGCCTCGCCGGATAGAATCCTTCTATGGCCCGACAGAGAAGTGCACGTGCCTCGGCGCGGCTGGGCTGGCGGGATCGTCATGGCCGCGGCATCCGCTCGGCCGTCACGGGACCGCACCTTCCGCTGCTTCACACCCGAGCCGACCTGTTCGACATGACGGTCGCGTCGACAGCCGAATATCTCAAAGACATGTGGCCGGATGAACTGGCCACTGTGAGGTTCGAGGTCGCGGGCCTGCCCAGCGAGGTCGATTCGGCGGGCGGAATCGCCCGGTGGCACGTCTCGGCGCCGGAGCGGAGGGTCATCCTCTTCCGGCTCCCCATCGAGCGGCTCGCGCGGCTGCACCGCCACGACGAACTTCACCGCCGCATGCTCATCGAGAGTTGCGTCTTCCGCGCTGTGGCCGAGCTGCTCGGTAAGGATCCGTGGGATCTCGCGCCGGAGCGCTTCCGACACCTCTAGGGGTAGATCGTGATCGGGCGCGACGCCGGGGCCGATGGACTGACCGAGAAGGCCGAAAGCTGTCCGTCGCCGAGATAGCTCACCGCGAGGGCGAGCTGGTCGAAGCCGCTGAGCGTGTACGTCTTCGAGCCCGTCACGGGCTGGGAGACCGACCGTCCGGCCGGTACCGTGACGGTGACCGCTGCCGCGCCGGCGGACTCGAGCATCACCGTGGCCGCCTTGCGAGTGGGGTTGTCGAGGTGGAGCACCGGTGACGGCCCCGGCGCGATGGTCACGAGCGCCTGCTTGTCGATCGGCGCTGCGGCGGCGAGCCAGGCGAAATCGGTCTGCCCCGTCGTTCCGACCGTTGAGACGCGTGCCCCGGCGACGAGCGGCTGGTCGCTCGCGATGGTGACCGAGTAGTTGCCCTCCGGAAAGGAATCGAGCGGCACGTCGGTGACGATCCCGGCCTCGACGGCCACACTGACGCTCGTTCCGGCGCCCGTGCCGCTCTCCGGCACCACACTGATCTCGGTGTGCGCCGCCGTCGTACCGGGCACGAAGAGGCGGATGACGGTGCGAAGGTCCGAATAGCCCGGCTCCGCCTCGCGGGCGGTCAACGCGGCGGAATTCGCCACGACCACGCCGGGGATGACATTGGTCAGCGATGGGCCGTTGGCGGCGCCGACGATGTCGACGCCTCCTGGTTCGAGAGTGCGCACCGTCGACTGCTGCAGGTTGGCGATGACCTGCCCGCCCCGGCTCTGCACACGCACGACCGGCGAGGAGACCCCCGGTGCGAAGCCAGCCAGGGAGAACACGCGCTGGCCGCCCGGGGTGACGACGATGCCCTCGCTGCCCGCTGCCGAAACGGCGCCGGCCTCCGAGTACAAGCTCAGCGCGACGGTCGCACTGACGTTGCTCGGGTTGCTGAGCGTCAGGAGGGTCGTTCGGCCGGTATCGGTCGCGCCGCCGACGAGCCAGCTGTCGCTCGTGCCCTCGGAACACTCCGCAGCGGCGAACCCGACGAGATCACCCGAGCCGACGGTCTGCGACTGGCTGCCCGCGAGAAGCGGCGGTTTCGTCGCCTGCTGCGACGCGGGCGGGAGCGTGAGCACGTCGGGCGCGACGCCCGAGGTGTTGTCGGTCGTCGACAGCTCGGACGATCCGGCCCTGCCCGCCGTCTGCCCGTAGCGCACCGCAGGACGTCCGACCGAGGACACCGCCGTCGCCTCCTGTCCGGAATCGCTCCCGAGCCTCAGGAGCGGGCCCGCGCACACCCGCTGCTGCGCCGCCGGCACGGGCACCACCGTGGTCGAAGGCGGCGTTGCCGTGTGGGAGGGCAGCGGAAGCCACGCCGCGGCGGCGATCGTCACAGCGGCCACCACGGTGCCGATCGTGCCGGCCACGATGCGAGCGCTGATGATGATCGCGCCACGCGCGCGCTTCTTCTGCGGTACCTCGTCGCCGACCACGGGGAGCTCTTCCGATTCGGATGCCGGATCAGTCATGATCGTCCTCCTCGAAGGTGCCGGCGGGTTCACCGAGCACGGAACCGCTGACCGCCGTGCGGCGACGGCGACGAGCCGTGGGAATCCCGAGCAGGAGCGTGAGCCCGAAGACGATTGCCTGGCCGAGCAGGATACTCGCGCCGAGGGCGGTTCCCGTGTTGCCGGCGGGAGCCGCGGCATCCGTCTTGGGCAGGTCCTGGTAGCGCCAGAGCAGACCATTGTCGGTGCTGCCGACCGGGGTGAAGAGGGCGTTGCTGTCGAGAGCCTCGGAGGTACGTGCATAGACGGCCTCCGATTTGTTGGCCGGTGACAGCAGCACGAAGCCGATCGAAAGGTGCGAGAGGTCGGATGCAGCGTCATAGCCGCTGTGCGAGGCGATGTTGCCCGTCATCCTGGCGAGCCTGCGCTCTTCCGCGCTCAGGGTCGTCGCCGTCGAAGCGAGCGTCGAGCGGTCGTCGAGGGTGGCGCCGCTACCGCGCTCGAGGGTGGCCGAGAGACTGCCGCCGGGCTGCACGGCGAGCAGGAGCGTGCCGATGCGTGCACGACTGTCCGCCTGCGCCGTGACGACGGCCGGCAGGATGCGGCCGCCCGCCTGCACACTCGCGGTGGCGAGGTACATCGTGCCGAGCAGGGGCAGCGCGAGAAGGATCGAGGTGACGCCGGCGAGCACGCCGAGAGGAACGGATGCCCGTCCGAGCGCGTCGAGTGCGACCATGACGCTGCCCAAAAGCCCCAGCCAGAACAGGCTCAGGCCCGCGCCGGCCCAGATCGGCGCGGCCGAAGCGGCCGGACCCGCGACCTCGATATGAGTGCCGATCACGGCGGTGAGGAAGCCGAGCAGGGCGATGACCATGGAGGGGATCGCGCGTCTCGAGCCCGGCACGAAGAGCGCGAGGATCGCGAGGACTCCGATCGGCGCGAGCAGCACGGCCACCAGCGCCACGGACCCGGTCCCGGCCAGCGAGAGGCTGCCGAGAACGGAGGTCCAGCCGTGCATGCCGACGCCCGGGTCCGCGAGAGCGAGGCGCAGGCCGGACGTTTCGCCGCCGGCGGCCGGAACGCCGGGTTCGGCCAGCAGGGCGAGGGGATTGCCCCGAAGGACCTGCTGCACGACGAGGGGCGCGAAAAGCGCGAGCGCGGGGATCGGAATGACGATCAGGCGGTGAGTACTCTTCGGTCGCGCGACCATCCAGGCCAGCCAGCAGAGCAGCAGCGCCGGAACCAGGATCGGAGCCGAGGCGGCGGTGGCGGCGAACAGCAGCGCGGCCGCCGCCGCAGCGGCCCATGACCGCGACGCCGAGAGTCCGGCAAGCACCAGCCACGGAAGCAGCAGGTGCGCGATCACGGCCCCGAGGTGGCCGGCGGACATCGATCCGAGGAGCGGCGGAGCAATCGCCCAGAGCAGGGAGGCGAGCGCGGGAAGCACCGGCCTCGTCGTGAGGCGCCGCGCCGCGAACCAGGCGCCGAGCGCAGCCAGCGGCAGGGCGAGCAGGTAGAGCAGCACAATGCTGAACGATGGCGACCAGAACGTGAGGGAGCCGAGAACCGCGAGCACGTAGGCGAAGGGATCGGATGCCCCGACGAAGCCGACACCGATCTCGCGCCATCCGTACCCGATGTGCGACCACAGCTCGCCGACGGTGCCGCTGAGCGGAGCCATCGTTCCCCCGACGACCGACGAGGCTCCGAGCAGCGGTCCCCAGGAGATCACGCCGATGACGGCTGCGACCAGCACGGTCCAGAGTCCGCCGTGAGTCACGAAACCAGCCGTACTCGCCGGCGCCGAGGCGACCCCGGTGTTCACGACGGCAGCCTGTTCGCGGAGCTGCCTGCGATGTTCCCGCGCCTCGGCTGGCGGCATCCTGAGCGGTGCGATGGATGCCCAGCCCAGCGTGCGGCTGGCCCGGAGATTGCGGCGAGCCCGGCTGATGCCGCTCCCGCCGAAGGCCGTCGAGAGCGCGGTCGAGAATTCGCCGCCGACAGCGCCAGGCCGTTTGGCGATCACTTGCCCCAGCGCACGCAGGATCGCCAGCGGCAGGAGGGACAGCCAGTGGAAGGGAAGCGCGCCGCCAGGGGAATAGACGAGCCGCCGGTGAAGCTGCGCCGACCGTGCGATCCGCACGCGGCGTCGATCGGGCACGGATCTCCGGCCGAACAGTTCTGGTCCACCGGCACTCGCGACCTTGGCGCCGGGGACGACCACGACGCGAAACCCTGCGAGACGGGCCCTGATCGAGAAATCGAGGGAGGCGTCGATGCTCGGCAGTCCCGGATCGAAGCCGCCGAGGGCGGTCCAGAGGGAGCGGCGCACGAGCATGCCCCCCGCGGCTACGCCGAGCACGTCGTCCTGCACGTCGTGTTGCGCCTGGTCGAGTTCCCCCTCGACCAGCGCGATGGATGCGCCGAACTGGGTGATCGTCTCCCCGAACTCTGCTATCACGTCCGGCTGTTCCCAGCGCATGAGCTTGGGTCCGGCGATCGCGACCGACGGCGCGATTTCGACCGCGCCCAGCAGTTGCTCGAGGGCGGTCGGCGCCGGGGCGTTGTCGTGGGCGAGCAGCCAGAGCCATTCGTTGTCGGACTCCGGAGAGGCGGCCACCTGGATCGCCCTCGACACCGCACTGCCGAAATGGCCGCCCGGCGCGGTCACCAGCTGGGTGGGGCCGGACGCGGCGAGCAGGTCCGAGCTGGTGTCGGTCGAGCCCGCATCGACGGCGATCACCGCATCCGGCTGCCGCGTCTGGCGGGCGAGGCCTGAGAGGGTGCGCTCGAGGTACGCCGCCCCCGAACGGGCAACGAGTATCACAGTGACTCTCGCTTGCATCTGATCGAGACTAAGCGCGCAGGCGGGTCAGATCGGGGATGACACGCAGTGCCTCAGCTCTTGAGTAGCACTCGGGTCGTCGCCGATTCCTCTGGCGCGTGGCCGAGCTAGGCGCGCTTGCGGAGTTTGCGGCGCTCCCTTTCGGAGAGCCCGCCCCAGATCCCGAAACGTTCGTCGTTCTGCAGCGCGTATTCGAGGCACTGCGAGCGCACCTCGCACGAGGAACAGATCTTCTTGGCATCGCGCGTGGAACCGCCCTTTTCAGGAAAGAAGGCTTCGGGATCGGTCTGTGCGCAGAGCGAATCCGCCTGCCAGGAGAGCGGATTGTCGTCGTCGGTGACCTGTCGGACTCCCGGTACGCCCAGCCGGACAGGATCGACGAACCAATCCTCGGGTACACCTCGGCGGTGTTCGTCGATCGCCATAGCACAGTCTCCCCTCCGCGATGCGTACGGCATGCGCAAACGCGTTAGGGATAATTACACCCGTGTAGTTCCGCCACGTCAAGTCGCAAATCGTAAACGCTCAATCTGGCATAGAGGGTTCGCGACGCGCCGGGACCCCCAAATGGGTGACAGCAAACTCAGAGTTCGGCCGACCGACGCGCGTCCCAGGCACTTGAGACCATCTCGCGTAACGAGTGCCGCATCTTCCAGTCGAGGTCGCGCGCGGCGAGGTCCCCTGCGGCCACGATGCGCGCAGGGTCTCCTGGCCTCCTGGGCGCGATCTCCGGGGTGAAAGGGATGCCGGTGACCTCCGCCACCGTGGACATGATCTCGCCGACGGAGACGCCATCGCCGCTGCCCAGGTTGTAGGCGCTTTCGAGGGGCTCCCCGGCATCCAGTCGCCGAGCCGCCGCGACGTGCGAAACGGCCAGGTCTGCGACGTGGATGTAGTCGCGCACGTTCGTGCCGTCTGGCGTCGGATAGTCGTTGCCGTTGATCCTCGGCGTGCGTCCCGCGACGAGCGCGTCGAAGACGAGCGGGAAGAGGTTGTGCGGGCTCGTGTCGTAGATCGAGGGATCGCCCGAGCCGACGACGTTGAAATAGCGCAGTGAGGTGTGCCTGAGGCCTGCGGCGACCGCCTGGTCGCGCAGCAGCCATTCGCCGATGAGCTTCGATTCGCCATACGGCGACTGCGGGTTCTTGGGCGTGTCTTCGGTGACGATGTCGACGTCCGGCGTGCCGTACACCGCCGCGCTCGACGAGAAGACGATCCGATCGACGCCGCGATCCTGCATCGCGGCGAGCAGCACAGCCGTACCGGTCACGTTCTGCTCGTAGGTGTGCAGCGGACGCTGCACGCTCACGCCGGCG
>JAODMW010000042.1 GCA_025464815.1 Microbacteriaceae bacterium
GGGTCGCTCATCCCTTCGATGCTATCGCGCTTCCGTGAACCGGTTGGGGCGGGGCCCCCGGCAGAGCGCGCTCCGGTAGTCTTGACGGCGACATGGACGAGCTCGATTTTTCTGAACAGATCGCCGCACTTCGCTCGACCTTCGCGGACATCCGCTCTGTCGTCGACGTCGACAGGCTCACGGCCGAGATCGCCGAGCTGAGCGAGCAGGCCGGCGTTCCCGACCTCTGGGACGACACGGATAAGGCCCAGAAGATCACATCGGATCTCAGTCATCGTCAGGCCGAGCTGGCCAAGATCACGAGCATCCAGTCCCGGCTCGACGACCTGGAGATCATGGTCGAGCTGGCGAACGAGGAATCGGATGCCGCGGCCGCCGCCGAGGCGCGCACCGAGCTCACCAGCATCCAGAAACTGCTCGGCGAGCTCGAGGTGCAGACCCTGCTGAACGGCGAATTCGACTCGCGTGCAGCCGTCGTCACCATTCGCGCCGGCGCCGGAGGGGTGGATGCCTCCGACTTCGCCGAAATGCTCATGCGCATGTACCTGCGCTGGGCCGAGCAGCACGGCTATCCCGCGACGGTGCTCGACACCAGCTATGCGGAAGAAGCCGGCATCAAGTCGACGACCATCGAGGTCGACGCGCCATATGCCTTCGGCACGATGAGCGTCGAGGCCGGCACGCATCGCCTCGTGCGCATGAGCCCGTTCAACTCCGCAGGCAAACGCCAGACCAGTTTCGCGGCCGTCGAGGTCATCCCGCTCATCGAGCAGACGGATGTCATCGATGTTCCCGAGAGCGACATCCGCGTCGATGTCTTCCGCTCGAGTGGTCCCGGTGGCCAGTCGGTCAACACCACGGACTCCGCGGTGCGCATCACCCACATTCCCACCGGCACCGTCGTTTCGATGCAGAACGAGAAGAGCCAGATCCAGAACCGCGCGGCCGCCATGCGCGTGCTGCAGTCGCGGCTGCTGCTGCTCGAGCGGGAGCGGGAAGCCGCACAGAAGAAGGAGCTCGCCGGAGTGATCACCGCGAGCTGGGGCGACCAGATGCGCAGCTATGTGCTCGCGCCGTACCAGATGGTCAAAGATCTGCGCACCGATTACGAGGTGAACAATCCGTCGGCGGTGTTCGACGGTGATCTCGACGGCTTCATCAATGCCGGCATCAAGTGGCGCAAACGCGATATCTCGACCGACAGCTGAATCTTGTTGCCTGGACAGAATCCACACGTGTCGCCTACGCCGGCTCCCGACGTGGCCTCCATCGAAAGGCAGTGATGCACGACACGAGCCGTTTCATCGACGCCAGGGTTCGCCGCTTTCTCAGGGAGCGGATCTCGCCCGCCGTCTACCGGGAGTCGCGACCGCTGGAGGTGACAGCGTGGGAGGTGCCTGATGAGCCGGTGCCGTTCTCCGTCGCTTCAGCGCAGGAGTACACGCCGTTCTCGACCGGCGAGGCCTGGGGGAGACCGTGGAGCACCGTCTGGTTCAGGGTTGCGGGCACCGTCCCCGTCGAGTGGACCGGTGTGGACGTGCATCCGGAGCTCGTCGTCGATCTCGGTTTCACCACGGCCATCTCCGGGTTCCAGGCGGAAGGTACCGTGTATACGGCCGAGGGCGTGATCGTGAAGGCGGTCGAGTCGCTCAATAACTACGTGTCGCTCGACGCCGCTGGAACCACATTCGAGTTCTACATCGAGGCGGCCGCGAACCCCAATGTCGCCGGCGACTTCGCCCGCGGTTTCGGCTTCGCCCCGACCGCGCTCGGGGACAAGGCCACGGCCGGAACCGCACCGATCTACCGGTTGAAGAGAATCGATGCCGCGTTGCGCGACGGCGTGGTCTGGGAGCTGCAGCAGGACGTACGGACCTTGCTCGGCCTGGCAGCAGAGCTGTCACCGGATCTGCCGCGCCGGGCCGAGATCCTTCGCGCCCTCGATCGGGCGATCGACGTGCTCGACACGGATGACATCGCCGGCAGCGCGGCGGAAGCACGCCAAGCGGTCGCCGGAGTGCTCGCCAGCCCGGCCTACGCCAGCGCCCACCGGATCAGCGCCGTCGGCCACGCGCACATCGACACCGCTTGGCTCTGGCCGGTGCGCGAGACGGTCCGCAAGGTCGCGCGCACGTTCTCGAACGTGCTCGCCCTGATGGACGAGGATCCGGATATCGTCTTCGCCGCGTCATCCGCCCAGCAGTATTTCTGGCTCAAGGCCTACTACCCCGAGTTGTTCGAGCGGGTGCGCGCCCGTGTCGTGGAAGGGCGGTTCGTGCCGGTCGGCGGCATGTGGGTGGAATCCGATTCCAATCTGCCTGGCGGCGAAGCACTCGCGCGGCAGTTCGTGGCGGGTAAGCGGTTCTTCATGGAGGAGTTCGGCGTCGAACCGCTCGAGGTCTGGCTTCCCGATTCCTTCGGCTATTCCGGCGCGCTGCCGCAGATCGTGACGGCGGCGGGATTCCGGTGGTTCCTCACCCAGAAGATCTCCTGGAACGACACCAATCGGATGCCGCACCACACCTTCGACTGGGAGGGAATCGACGGAACGCGGGTCTTCACCCACTTCCCGCCCTCTGACACCTACAACGCCGCGATCTCGGCAAAGGAACTGGCGCGGGCTCAACGCCAGTACGCAGAAAAAGGACCGGCCAACAGTTCGCTGCTGCCCTTCGGCTGGGGGAACGGCGGCGGCGGACCGACTCGCGAGATGGTGGCTGCGGCGCACCGAGCCCACGACCTGGAGGGGTCGCCGCGGGTGACCATGCGTGGGCCGCGGGAGTTCTTCGAGGCGGCCGAGTCGGAGTACCCGAATCGTCCGGTGTGGCAGGGCGAGCTGTATCTCGAGTTCCATCGCGGAACCTACACCTCGCAGGCGAAGACCAAGAGTGGCAATCGTCGCAGCGAACACCTCCTGCGAGAGGCGGAACTGTGGGCGACACTCGCGAACGTGCGGCTCGGCGTCGAGTATCCCTACGACGCGCTCGAGGAGGCCTGGCACACGGTGCTTCTGCAGCAGTTCCACGACATCCTGCCGGGCTCGTCGATCGCCTGGGTGCATCGCGAAGCCGAGCGGAACTACGCGGAACTCGCCGTAACCCTGGAGCGGCTCATCGCCGAGCGCCTCGACCTTCTTGCCGGGACGGGTGATTCTGCGATCAGCTTCAACGCCGGTCCCTATGCCATAGGCGCGGCTGAGGCACTGGGCGGCACCGTCGAAGGGCACAGCGGCCGGGCGCCCGTCAGCGAGAACCCCGACGGTTTCGAGTTGCTCAACGGATTGGTTCGCGCGACCATCGACCGGAATGGTCTGCTCATCTCGGTGCGCGACCTCGTCGCCGACCGTGAAGTGCTGGCGGAGGGCAGCGCCGGCAACCTGTTGCAGCTGTTCCGCGACACCCCCACCCAGTGGGATGCCTGGGATCTCGACGAGGACTACACCCACGTCATGCGCGAACTCACCGAGGCGGACTCGGTCGAGATCACCGAGGACGGCCACGCGGTGCGAGTGGTGCGGACCGTCGGGGCATCCACCATCGAGCAGGT
Source organism: Microbacteriaceae bacterium (assembly GCA_025464815.1). Classification (GTDB taxonomy): domain Bacteria; phylum Actinomycetota; class Actinomycetes; order Actinomycetales; family Microbacteriaceae; genus Lacisediminihabitans. The sequence continues at coordinate 3,547 of JAODMW010000042.1, forward strand.
GTTGAGCATCGGCGTCGAGTCCTCGGCCATCGACATTGTCACGCGTGTCGATTGGCACGAGCGGCAGAAGCTGCTCAAGCTCGCGTTCCCGCTCGATGTGCGCGCCGAGCGCGCGGCGTCCGAGATCCAGTTCGGTCATATCTATCGGCCGACGCACGCGAATACCTCCTGGGACAGCGCGCGGTTCGAGACCGTGGCGCACCGCTGGGTGCACGTGGGCGAACCCGGCTACGGCGTCGCGATCGCGAACGATTCGACCTATGGGCACGACATCCGGAGCACTTCCGTCGAGGGAGTGGCCGCGACCGTGGTGCGGCTCTCGCTGCTGCGGGCCCCGCTCTATCCGGACCCGGAGGCCGACCAGGGTCATCACGAGTTCAGGGTTTCCTTCCGGGTCGGCGCATCGATTCCGGATGCCGTAGCCGAGGGCTATCGACTGAACCTGCCGCTCAGGCAGGTGAGCGGGTCGCACCCCGTGGCGCCGGCGCTGACCGTGGACGACCCCGCCGTCGTGATCGAGGCTGTGAAACTCGCCGAGGATCGATCGGGCGACGTGATCGTGCGCCTGTACGAGGCGCACGGCACGAGGGCCAGGGCCAGAATCGCACCGGGCTTCGAGTTCACCGGGGTGGTCCAGACCGATCTGCTCGAGCGCGCGACGGGTTCGGTCGAGGTCGGTCCGCACGACGTGTCGCTGTCGCTGCGGCCGTTTCAGATCGTGACCCTGCGCTTCAGCCGTTAGACGAGTCCCGTCGCGTTTAGCGGACCAGAGCGGCCGGCCATCGCGAAGGCCGTCAGGCGGTGCGCAGCGCCGTCACGAAACGTGCCGCATCCTCCGGTCCTGGAAGTCCCGCAGAATCACCCGGTGTCGCGACGATCGCGGCAGCCAGCCAGGAGCCGAGCACAGCCGAACGGCGCGCGTCAAAACCCTCGAGGCGCCCCCAGAGGTATCCACCGGTGAACGCGTCGCCGGCTCCGACGGTATCGACGACATCGGTCGCGCTCGACGGCAGGTGCCGTGGGACGCCGCCCTCGTCCATCCAGTGACAGCCCTCTGCCCCATCCTTGACGACGACCTCGGCTGCACCCTCGTCGAGCGCCGCGCGCATGATGCCGGCGACATCGCCGCGCTCGAAGATCATCTCGCCCTCGTCCCGCCCGAGCACCAGGATGCGCGTGCTCGGCAGGAGCTCGCGAACGGTCCGCACACTCACATCGAGATTGCCGAGCGCGGGCCGCAGGTTGGCATCGACGACGAGCCACGAGTCCGTCTGCGCCGTCCGTTCTGCCACCCGCCGCAGCATCCGTGCAGGAGAGTCGCCGAGGGCGGCGGTGAGGCCGGAGACCAGCACCGAGCGTGGGTGCAGGTCGAGTGCACGATCGGCATCCGAATCGGAGAGGGCCGAGGCCGCTGACCCGGAGCGGTAATAGAAGACCCGGCGCTCGTCCGTCACCGTCAGATCCTTGAAGAAGACACCGGTCGGCCGATCGGGATCGATCTCGGCGTCGATGTCGACCCGGAGGCCCGATGCCGCGGTGCGGACCTGCGAGGCGAATGGGTCGTCGCCGAGCCGCGTGAGATAGACCGCCGTTCCGCCGAGTGCGGCGACCGCCGCGCACGCATTGAGCTCGGCGCCAGCCACGTGCACATCGTAGGAGTGGGCGCCGGCGAGCACCTCGCCGGTGGGAGCCTGCATCAGCACCATTGCTTCACCGATGCCTACGACGTCGATGCGAGTCATAGCCAGGGCGACCGTAATTCGTACTTGAGCCAGGCGCACGATCGAACCACGCAAACATCATTCATAGTGTGAGATAGCTTGCCATCTAGTGAGTCGCCACGCTTTCGTGCGGAAGGAAGTCATCATGAACTCGCCAGCCCCACAGGACCGCCGCAGCGCACTGGAAGACGCACTCCGCCGGGTCCC